>DLXW01000131.1 GCA_003448685.1 Cyanothece sp. UBA12306 | reverse complement strand
AATTATATGATTTTGGCACAAAAGGCTCAGGAACTACGCCCTATTCTCGGGGTGGTGATGGGAGGTTAACCCTCAAAGGAGGAGTTAGAGAAGTATTAGCAGCCGAAGCATTAAATAGCTTGGGAGTGAGAACCTCTCGTTGTTTTAGTCTCATAGAAACAGGAGAAGGTTTATGGAGAGGAGATGAACCTTCTCCAACCCGTTCTTCAGTAATGATCCGTTTAAACCGTTCCCATATTCGTTTTGGCACTTTCGAGAGACTATATCACATCAAACGTCCTGATTTAATTCAAAAATTATTAGATCACGTCATTGATGTTTATTATCCTGAAATCTCTCAATCTGAAAACCGTAATTCTTTATTCTATGCTGAATTAGTTAAGCGAGTAGCCCAATTAGTAGCGCAGTGGATGGCAGCAGGCTTTTGTCATGGAGTATTAAATACCGATAATATGTCCATTACAGGAGAAAGTTTTGATTATGGTCCCTACGCTTTTATTCCAAGCTATGATCCCAAATTTACGGCGGCTTATTTTGATTATGGGGGACGTTACAGTTATGGTAATCAACCCTTTATTTGTCGCTTAAATTTGGAGATGTTACAATTGCCTTTAATGACTGTTATTTTTCCTCCAAAGTTAGAAGCAGCATTAGCTAAATTTGATGAATATTATCAAGATTATTATAGTCGATTAATGCTGAAAAGATTAGGCATTAATAATATAAGTTTCCCTGAAGTAAGCGATTTATTGTTGAAAACTTTAGAAATTCTTCAAGAAAGTAAAATTAGTTATGGAGGTTTTTTTGCAACTCTATCCCAAGAGTTTAACTATGGGTGGCGTGAAGATAGTTCTACTATTCTAGAAAATCAAAACTTACCTCCAGGAGATTGGAATAATTGGCGCGTTATCTATCATAAAATTCTTAATCAATTACCTTCAGATAAGATGGATCAAGTAAGGAAAACTTTACAAGAATCTAATCCTCAGACTTTTTTAATTAGAGATAACATAGAAAAAGTTTGGGAAGCAATAGTTTCTCAAGATGATTGGCAACCGTTTGATGAGTTAGTTATATAATTGCAAAATAAAACATAAGCGAATGTTGATTGAACTTTTTGATGATAAATTATTCTGAAATTTAAAGATTTTTCTGATAATACTTTTCGATTTCTCCAACTGCATTTAATAGAGGAGAGTCTAAAGGTTCAATCCAATCAGAAGTATTACGGGATAATCCCAAGTTTATTGAACCTTTTGAGGATTCTAAAGTACCATCAATTGCATCATTTTTAATATTTTTTAAAATAGTTATTAGCTGATTTAATCTCTCACTATTATGACTTTTCATTGATAGCATATCTTGCGATATATCAATCGCTTTATCAATCAACTTAATAAATTCTTCTGTTTTTGGCTTCATGATTTTTTCATATTTTTCTACAATATTGTACAGATTCGTAGTAAATATTTTAACAAAAATTTTTTAATGCTAACGTCTTTACTACGAAACTTAACTATATATTTTGATTTTTTTTCATTATCTATTCTTCATTTCTCAAAAGTATAGTTGTATGTATTAAGGACAAACAAAACAGCCTACAGAAATTGGTTTACCTTCTGACCATTTTATTTCAGGGTTTTTAGAATCAGTAATAAAAGTTTGTTGTCCTCCACCAGGATAGCATTCTGAAGGAGTTTGAGGACCAACAATCCCCTCATAAACGGTTGTTCCTTCGGGTAAGGTAACTGTCATGACAGTTGTTGCTTGATTGCCCCACTCTTGATTGAGAGCTAACTTTTTGATAACATTTGTGTTAAGGCTATATTGATCGGTGGTTAAGTAGCGGCCTTTTTTAGATTGATCTTGGCTATAATATCGGTAAAAAGTTTCAGGTTCAGCTAAAACTCTTTCGCTACATTTAGCATCAAGAAAATTAATGGCAATACTTTCTGGAAGATTACAATTAATAGCTGTTTCTTGTGCAAGAACTGGTTGGGTTAGTGAACAAAAAACTGTCACAATAGATAAACTAATGGCTAGTAAAATTTTTCCTAACTTCATCATTACCACCTTTGAATTATTCGGAAACTACCTAAAAATTTTACCCTAGGATCTGATCCTAGGGCAATATTAGGGTTTAGTTAATTGAATGGAGCCGAGCAGAGTCGAACTGCTGTCCAGACTGGGTATTGACTTTTCGCTCATTCACAGGCTTAGTTCTTTTAATCCGCAGAACTGGAACCATTCCTTATCCCGAATGGTGGGATGCTCTAGTGAAGTCTTTACCCAATAGTCAACCAGAGGTAACTAGAAGGTGCATCCGTTGGGGTTTACCTCTAATGCTTAACGGAGTCACAATAGAAGTAAGCGTACTCTGACGAGTCTAAGTTTAGGCAGCTACGGCTACACGCTTGAAGCTAACGATGTTATTCGCAGTTACTTTTTTGTTTGAGCCTTGGATTTACGAGAGGAGACTCACTCTCGACCTGAATCACGAGGCAGCTTTCGCCAACCTGTCGAAACCGTTACGGCCCCTTGTTCTATCATTACTATTATAGTCGTAATTTGACGATCTTGACAACCTGCTTCCTGAAATCTACACAAACCCAGACAGGTTTGCTGTTCACTTCCTGCATGGATAGGAGGATAATTAGTTAACCAGTATTGTATGATTTTTAGTAACAACAAAGAGTAAATATCGACTATGTATGGTCTAATTAATAAAGCCATGGCTCAGATGATGTGTGAATACTTTGGCCAGAAAACTTGGAACAAGGTTCTCCAAGAAGCTGCCATTCCTGAGATCGAGGTTTTCATCAGTATGAAGAGTTATCCCGATCATATTACTTATGAACTAGTTCGTGCGGCCAGTACTGTGTTAAAAAAATCTCCCCAAGAAATCATGCAAATGTTGGGTCAATATTGGATTCTGTATACTGCTGAAGAAGGCTATGGTGATATGTTAAAGATGGCTGGGGATAGCTTCCCAGAATTTTTGGCAAATCTAGATGAACTTCATGCTCGAGTTGGTTTAGGCTTTCCTAAATTACAACCCCCATCGTTTGATTGTTTACCTTTAGCAGAAAACTCCTTAGATTTACATTATTATTCTCATCGAGAAGGTTTAGCCCATTTAGTCATAGGATTACTCCAAGGATTATCTGAGCGATTTAATACAAAAATTGAGGTTTCACGCGAAAAAAGGAAAGAAGAGGGGGACGATCATGATGAGTTTATAATTGAATATCAAGAAAAAAATCAAAATAATTCACTATAGATTAACTATAAATTATGAGTCCTATTTATCAATAGTTTCTCGAGCAAATAGCTCAAAATATTAATAATATAATCTTTACCGCTTCTAATTTGACTATGACAATTTCTGCTCAAATTGGGCTTTCTCCTGATTTATTAATTAAACTTTTCCCCTTCCATTTTGTGGTTAATCGCCAACTGGAAATAGTTCAATTTGGGAAGTTACTACCAAAAGTTTGTTTAGAGATTCAAAGAGGAAATATTTTAACTGATCATTTAGAAATTTTGCGACCACAAATTCCTACAGACTTTGAAATTATTCAAAAGAGAATTGAGAGAACTCGTTGTTTATTTTTAATTAAATGCCTCTCTAAATCGATCCAACTTAAAGGAGAGATGATTTATCTAGAAGAGTCGGATAATTTGCTGTTTGTAGGAGTTCCCTGGATTACTGAATTAGAAGCACTTAAACCTTTGGGACTAAAATTAAATGACTTTTCAGTTCACGATCCCATTTGTGATTATTTACTAATTTTACAAAACAAAGTTACTTTACTAAATGAGTTAGAACAAACTAATAAAATATTAGAAACTAAATTAGAAGAATTACGAATTGCAGAAAAGAATTATCGTGGTATTTTTGAAAATGCTTTAGAAGGAATCTTTCAAGCAACACCTGATGGTCGATTTA
>DLXW01000083.1:5526-6078 GCA_003448685.1 Cyanothece sp. UBA12306 | reverse complement strand
CACCGCTACCGTCTCCTTGGGCGTTGGTACTTAGACTACTATTACCCAAAAGATCTAAGCTATTACTGCTTAAAGTAATATTACCTTTACTACCTGCAAGAGTATCAGCAGTGATCGTTCCTTGACTGTTTAAAACAACAGATTCGGCATTAATTTGAATATTACCTGGAGCCCCTTGACCTGGGGGAATGCCAGTATTACGACTAGAAAAATTGCCTACATTAATGGTTGCACCGTCGTTAATATTTAAGTTATCCGTATTTACCTGAACATTACCGCCATTTCCTGTGCTATTAATGGCATTAGCAAAAAGTCCACTAGCCCCGAAAGGAGAACCCCCAGAAAGTTCAATTGATTTAGCTAGTATTTCTAAATTACCGCCATTACCCAACCCTGCGGTGCTAACTACAACTTGTCCGCCATCGTTGACGGTTAGAGTTTGAGTATTAAGGTCAATATTACCACCGTTACCCTGACCCCCTGGACTAACTGCACTAAATAAACCGCTAGCAGTTTGGGGAACTCCCCCAGAAATCTCTACAGTTTGGGAAG
>DLXW01000083.1:0-5288 GCA_003448685.1 Cyanothece sp. UBA12306 | reverse complement strand
AATTAATTCTAATATTACCAGCTTGGCCTAAGGCGGCGGTGTTGGTACTAATCTGTCCGCCATCTTTGAGACTTAAACGGTTAGCATCAATCATAATCTCCCCGCCGTTGCCCATGGTTGTGTCATTCATGACGCTAAGAAGACCAACTTGACTAAAAATACCACTGGGACGGAAATTGGAAATCCCCTCAATATCTATTTCATTGGCTTTGATCTCTAATGTTCCGGCATTTCCTGAACCGACAGTCCGAGAAACAATTTGCGCCCCATCTCTAATTTGTAAACCTTCAGTTGTTAGGTGTAAATTGCCCCCTTGTCCTGAAGCATTAGTTTCAACATTGACAACAATTCCAGTTGGGTTTTCTGGGCTATTATTATCAGTCATTTCGATTTGTTGGGCATTGATGGTGACTATTCCCCCATCGCCTGACCCAAAGGTATTACCGTTAATTTGGGCTCCATTGCTCAATTGTAGATTATTGGTGGTGATATTCATGGTTCCCCCTGGTCCTGAAGCGTTGGGGGCAACGGCGGTAAATAAACCACTAGGTCCTAAAAAGGTTGCTCCGCTAAGTTGAATCTGATGGGCGTTAACCGTTAACTGTCCACCTTTCCCTGGTCCAAAAGTATTGGCCCCAATTTGCGCCCCCTCAGCGACAATTAATTGTCCCGTTTCTAAAACAATGTGTCCACCTTGGGCATTCGCTGTACTACTAGAGGCTACATCGGTAAATAATCCGCTAAAAATTTGATGAGCAAAGCCAAAGGGGGGAACATTTGGGGGTTTATTGCCGATTCCTGTTGCTTCAATAGATTCGGAGGTTCTTACCCTTAATTCACCCCCTGTTCCATTGCCAGTAGTATTGGCTAAGATTACAGAACCGCCACTAAGGGTTAAATTTTTCCCTTGAACTTGTACGCTACCCCCGCTATTTCCGCTAACATCGGCCGATGAAGCGTCTCTAAATTCGATGTTGTTATAAGCAATGGAACCGCTTGGGGTAGTTAGTTGGAGTTGTCCATTATTCGTAGCGAAGTCAACGCGACCATTGCTAAAAGACCCTAATTCGATACGTCCTTGGGCTGCTTCAATGTTACCCCCTTCAAAGACAATATCACCCCCAACTAAGGCTAGGGTTTGTCCTGGATTAACTGCTAGGGGTGTGACTGGGGCAAAAGGTCCGTTGGGAGGACTGGGGAGTCTTTGGATTTCAAAATTGTTGGGGTTGGTAACTAGATTATTGCCGAATCCTTGAACTCTAATTTCCCCTGGATTTGGTCCCATTTGCAATCCTAGGGGTGCTGTCATGGTTAAGAGGGTTCCGCCATTATTGGGGTTTTTCGCGCTGAATTGACCCCCTCCCAAAAATTCGATACTATCAGCCGTACTGGCCACAAATGAGCCACCAATATTCAGGGTGGCATTGGGACCAAAAATAATGCCATTGGGATTAATTAGGAAGAGATTGGCGTTACCATTGGCTTGAATTAATCCTTGAATATCAGAAATATTCGTTCCTGTGACACGGCTGATAATATTGGCGATCGCTTCTCCATTATTAAAGATAGCACTGCCCAGATTAGGGACGGAAAATTGGATAAAGCTATGAAATAAATTAGCCCCAACTTCTGTTCCCCCTGTAATAGTATATTGCTCCCCCATTTGGTTCACAATGGAGTCGGTAAATCCGTTGTTTGATAGGGTCTGATCTGCTTGAATTGCCTGGGCTAAAACAATACTTTTAATGTTTAATAGAGAGATTCCTGTGGCTAAAGATAAACACAGTAGGGTTAAGGGGGAACAAAACTTAAACATTTTTTTTGTTTTAGAACAGCAGAGCAATCAAAGGTAAAAATCTTCTGATTATTCTAGCGACAATTCTATCTTGGTGAACCAGAGAAATATAAATTTACAAAATTTCTTACCTATTTTTCCGAGATGATTTATCATACGGCTTGAGTAAGTTTTTAGGTAAGCAATTGATGCAGGACAATTATGGGCAATTTAACCGAAAATAATCGCGGTTATGGGTTATTTTCTCTAATAATTTGGCTAACAGCTATCAGTTCAGTCTGGCTGATGGTTGGCAAGAATTCTTCAACCCTAGCACAAGGGGTTATTTCTGCACCATCTCAGGAACCTTCCCTACCGACTATTCCCCCTCCTTTACCTTCTTTAGAAGAAATCCAACCTCCTACTCCTAACTCCCCCGAAACTAATCCGGTTAGTCCTCCTATTCAAGGAATGCTAACAGTTGAAAAGTTTGAATTTATTGGTAGTACGGTTTTTAGCCAAGAAAGGTTAGCTGAACTTACGGAACGATTTACTCAACGTCCTATTTCCTATGGAGAATTAACGGAAGCGGCGACAATAATTACTCAATTTTATATTGATAACGGATATTATACCTCTGGGGCTTATCTTCCTTCCCAAAGTGTAAAAGATGGAGTGGTTACTATTGAAATTCTAGAAGGAAAATTAGCAGATATTGAAATTACTATCGAAGGTCGTTTAAATGAAAGTTATGTCCGCGATCGCTTGGAATTGGCGGCTGCAACTCCCCTTAATGTTCCTCAGTTATTAGAAGCCTTACAATTATTACAACTTGATCCTATTATCAAAAATATTCAATCGGAATTAGCCAGTGGCACTACTTCAGGTACTAATATTTTAAAGGTTAATATCGTCACCGCAGATACTTTTGATTTTCGGGCCGTCCTAGATAATGGCCGTGTTCCCAGTGTTGGTTCATTTCGTCGAGGAACAAGAATTACTGAGAGAAATTTAACAGGAAATGGCGATCGCCTGAATCTTTCTTATCGCAATAGTGATGGTAGTAATGATGTTGAAGTTAGCTATACTTATCCTTTTACTGCCTCTAATGGAACCATTACTGTGGGTTATCGTTCCTTACCAAGTTGGATTATTGAACCTCCCCTAGATGCTTTAAGTATTTCATCTAATTATGATAAATATTTTATTAGTATTCGTCATCCTGTTTGGCAAAATCCCAGTGAAGAATTCGCAGTAGGATTAACTTTTGATCATCAAAAAAATCAAACCGATTTGGGAGTTTTAGGACGGGGATTTCCTATTACCCCTGGTTCGGATATCAATGGCAGAACTTTTATTACTAGCTTACGCTTTTTTCAAGAGTGGACTCAACGAGATCAAGAACAAGTTTTAGCTGCCCGTTCTGACTTTAATTTTGGCATTGATGCTTTAGGAAATACGGAAGCTTATGACGCTCCTTTTAATCCCAATGCACCCGAAACCACCTATTTTTTGTGGCGAGGACAAGCACAATGGGCCCGTTTATTTGCCCCTGAAACCTTATTTTTGGTACAAACAGATATTCAAATAGCAGATCGCCCTATTATTCCCATCGAACAGTTTGCTTTAGGGGGACTAGGAAGCGTTAAAGGGTATCGTCAGAATTTACGATTAACCGATAATGGATTCTTTACTAATGTAGAATTTCGCTATCCTGTGTGGCAAATTCCCGAAGAATCTTTTGTGATGCAAGTTATTCCTTTTTTTAACATTGGAACGAGTTGGAATAATGACAGACCAGAATTTAATCCTAATACTTTAGCTTCTGTTGGATTAGGTCTTTCTTGGCGCATTAATGATAATTTTAATGCTCGTTTAGATTTTGCTATCCGCTTAACTGATGTGGAAACAAGAGAAAAAAATTGGCAAGAAAATGGCATTTATTTTACTGTTGATATGGGAATTTAAGCAATTAAAGCTTTACTCGTAATGTGACCATACAGAAACAATCTGAATTGTTTTAGTCTCCTCATTAATCCCATAAACTAGACGATGTTTGATATTAATTCGCCTCGAATAATACCCCTTGAGATTACCTGATAGTTTCTCATAGCGAGGTTCATAGGGATTTTGTTTGAGGATTTCCAGTAAGGATCGTAAATTTTCTTCTAAGTTGGCTGCTTCAATTTTTTGGCATCCTTATTAACTTTAATTAGTTTTTCTCAATTAAAATGATAGGTTGGTTCGGTTAATGGAGTTTTTTTAATTGATGTTTATAGGTTTTTAATAAGATAATCACTTAAATTTTGTAGCAGTGTTTGATGTCTCGTTGCGGAAATTGAACCAATTAAACCAATAATTTTTCTTTTAGGGAGAAGTGCCAGAAATCCTAGTCTAATAACTGAAGATAAAACTAATCCGCTGGAGAAAAAATCTGAATCATGAACAGAAATTATCTCGTCAAAGTTTCTAATATATTGATTTAACTGAGTGCTTAGACTACAGACTAAATAATCATTATACTTTGGCATGATACGAAGGATAATGACAGGACGATTTTTCTTTTTTCCGTCCGCTTGTGTAATGGAAGCTAAAATGACATCACCCTCCTTCATAGTCAGGATTAAATTCTTTAATTTGTTCTAAAGTATATTCTGGTTCGTTTTCATCATAAGCAAGATTCAATCCCTGTAAGGATAGGTTAGACAACTCATCCATCGTTTCGATAGTTTCAAGCTCATTGTCCGAAGGAATAGGAGTCACTAATAACTGAGTTCCTTCGGGAAAAGATAAGGGGTTTAATAGCTCAATCTTGCCATTTTTGACAATTGCGATCACTGGAGAAGTCATTGAACTAATATTCAAGATTTAGACTATTTTCATTGTAGCAGCATCAAGAAATTACTTTACTCGTTTACGAGTTAATAAACCTAATCCTCCTAATGCTATTAAACTGATAATTGATGATGGTTCAGGAACTGATTGAACCGATTGGAGTGGGTTAGGAGAGGCCGCCGTATTATAATTAGTAAAGTCAAAGTTGTCTTCATCTTGATCACTGACGGAAGAAGACCACCAACCTCCCCACCATCCTCCACCACCCCCACCCATAGGGGAATCTAAATCATTACTCTTGGTAATTTGCTCTAAGGCTTTGTCTGAATCAGGTAAAAAGAGGGCTAATGCTTCGCCAAGCTTTGCTTCCCAAATAGCTCGTTCTTCATCTTCAGCTCTTGCCAAAATCCTTTGTAATTTATGGATTTGCACCTGATTGGCATCTCTTAACAAATCTGCTAGCTTATCTATATCTTGATCTAGCCAGTCACGAACCTTGATATTGACATCTTTCATATCATCAGCGAAGTGTTTAAGATCGTCATCTTGATGTTCAATGAGATCCCAAATCTTGCCCATGATTTCATCCCTCTTGTCTTGACGTTTAATTGGATCATCTTCCCCTGCAAGATAGTCTTTAAGCTTGAGTAGTTCTTCTTCATAGTTTATCAAACTTTTC
>DLXW01000181.1:5114-13538 GCA_003448685.1 Cyanothece sp. UBA12306 | reverse complement strand
CTACCCAAATTTTCGATGATTAGAAAAGGCGATCAACAGCAACTTTTATCTCTGGGAACGCCAAAGGTGACAGATAACCTTCATCAGGTTCAGGTTCCGAATTAGACGGAGAAATCGGGCCATTAAAGCGAATTTCAGCGCAATCGCCTAACAATTGCTCTAAATATTTTGTCCCCCGTTTAGCTGTATTGTAGTGATTGGGACTTTCTGGACTCACTTCAATAATATCCCCTGCTAATAATTCTACGGAGCGGTTTTGTAAAATGCCAGCTTCAATCATCGAAAAATTGGGTCTGAAACCCCGTCCTTAACCGACGGCTTTAGTGTTTTAGTTGGCACATTCACAAAAGATATGTTAAATTGTAAGCATGACAGAGCGTGCCTACAAATTCCGCTTTTACCCAACCACCGAGCAAAAAAACCTCTGGCGACGGACAATCGGTTGCGTCCGCTTAGTGTATAACAAAGCATTAGCGGTACGCACCGAAGGTTGGTATGAAAGGCAGGAAAGGATAGGTTATAGCCAAACATCAAGCTTGTTAACTGAGTGGAAAAAG
Source organism: Cyanothece sp. UBA12306 (assembly GCA_003448685.1). Taxonomy (GTDB): domain Bacteria; phylum Cyanobacteriota; class Cyanobacteriia; order Cyanobacteriales; family Microcystaceae; genus Rippkaea. Next base: position 12,981 of record DLXW01000181.1, on the reverse strand, counting down.
CAAGAAGACTTAGAGTTTCTGTCGGAAGTTAGCTGTGTTCCATTGCAGCAATGTTTAAGACATCTCCAAACGGCTTTTACTAACTTTTGGGCTAAAAGAGCCAAATATCCTAACTTTAAGAAAAAACGGAATGGAGGTAGCGCAGAATTTACCAAGTCTGCTTTTAAATGGAGAGATGGGAAGCTGTTTTTAGCTAAGTGTCAGGAACCTCTAAATATTGTTTGGAGTCGATTTTTACCTGAAGATAGTAAACCATCGACAGTAACAGTTAGGCTTGACCCATCTGGACGTTGGTTTGTCTCAATTTTAGTTAAAGACTCTATTATCAAACCACTACCAAAAACAGGTAAAAAGATAGGTATCGATGTAGGAATTACTAGCCTAATCACCACTAGCGACGGGGAGAAAGTAGCCAATCCTCAACAATTTAACCGCTTGTACAAAAAGCTAAGAAGAAAGCAGAAGGCATTGAGTCGGAAAACCAAAGGCTCAAATAACCGATACAAAGCTTCTCTAGAAGTAGCTAAAGTACACGCTCAAATTAAAGATGCCCGTACCGACTTTCTTCACAAGTTAACCACTAAACTTGTGCAAGACAATGACCTGATTGCTATTGAAGACCTAGCTATTAGAAATATGGTCAAGAACCATAAGTTAGCTAGGTCAATTAGTGACGCTAGTTGGGGCGAATTTAAGTTTTTCCCTGATTATAACTTTATGACTTCCCCCCTAAGCTGGACAGAACTCGAAGCCTTAACAGATTTTAAGATAGATCCCATTAATGGACCGACAAACTCTCAAGCACGTTCGCGCCTTTTTGGTGGTAGTGAATCTGATATACGAGTTATTCTCTATCGTGATAACCACGCCTGGTGTCCTTACTGTCAAAAAGTATGGCTTTGGTTAGAGGAAAAACAAATTCCCTACCGCATTGAAAAAGTTACCATGTTTTGTTATGGCACTAAAGAGCAATGGTACAAGCGAAAAGTGCCATCGGGAATGCTTCCAGCCATTGAACTTGATGGAAAAATTATTACCGAAAGTGATGACATTTTAATTGCTTTAGAACAAATCTTTGGGGTCTTAAATCAAGGAATGAAAGACCCCCAAGTGATACCCCTGAGGCAACTAGAAAGACTCCTATTTAGAGCTTGGTGTAGTTGGCTTTGTTATCCTACCCGTTCGGTTCAACAAGAACAACATAACCGTGAACAATTTATTAAAGTTGTAGCCATGGTAGAAGATGCCCTCAGTCGTCACCATGGTCCTTATTTCTTAGAAGAATTTGGCACAGTGGATGTCATTTTCACCCCTTATGTTGAGCGGATGAATGCCAGTCTTTATTACTATAAAGGCTATTCTCTAAGAGAAGAAAATCCCCATCTCGCCGCCTGGTTTGATGCCATGGAAAGCAGAAGCACCTATCGGGGTACTCAAAGCGATTTTCATACCCATGCTCACGACTTACCCCCTCAAATGGGAGGTTGCTACGAAAATGGGGAACCCCAAATGTTGATTAATAAAGCAAGGGTAGATCAAGGCCCTTGGTTCGGCTTACCCGACGTAGCTTATCGAGAACCAGAAACATCTCGTAGTGAAGCCCTCCAACGGGTACTTAAACACCGTACTAATATTATTCGCGTTAACCCTAGTGACAATAATTTAGTTGATCAAGCCCTCCGTTGCGCTTTAACACAAATGATGACAGGGCAAAAGTGTACTCCACCCCAGGGGGCAGACATTGCCTTACGATATTTGCGCGATAGAATTAATGTACCCAGAGATATGTCTATCTACGCAGCTAAAAGGTTAAGAGAAGCTCTAGAAACAACAGCCTCCCTAGCAGGCGATCGCCAAGGCTCTCCTATTCCTCTAAATCATCGAAGAGATCAAGATCCAGCTAATTTTCGCGGTGTTGCTCCCTTGCTATAACCAGTTATAATATGGAAATACTGTAGGGCATACAGAAACCGACCAAAACGCCTTGGGAGAATCCGACCTCTGGGTTCTTAATGGTAACATCAAGAATTTAAGTCGTCTCGTTGAACAAGGAATTTCTCGTAGTGATGACCTAAAGAATCCCCCGTTAAACTGATTTGTAACGGGGTAGTATGTCAATCTACCTGAAATTAATTAATAGATAATGAACAAGGAGAGACTTTAAACCTTAATGGTCAAAGTCATCAAAAATTGAGGAAAATAAAAGTATCAGGTTGTTGAATTTTTACAGGAGAGTTCCTTGGACGAAACTTATCAAATCTATGTTAATCGAGTGGCACAATTAACCATACCTGCCACCTATGAAACCCAACTGAAGAACATCCAGAAGTCACCAAAATTTGACCAAGGAAAGGCTGTTCCTTTTCCTGGTTATACTATTCTGACACCTCCTCAACCAGAGGATGCTCTCAATGGGGAATTTTATCAGCAATTACAAACTACACAACAGGAATTATTAAAGCAGATAGAATCAGCAATAATAGATTGGCTTCCCCTTGAGAGTTTTCATTTGACCCTAGCCGATTTAATCTGGGATAAAAGTTATCGAGAAGCAATTCAAGAAGATCCTAATTTTGCCCATAGAATTAAAAAGTGTATTGAAGATAGCTTCAATAACTACCAGAAGATTAACCTAGAGAAAAGTAAAAATAGATGGCAATTGTTAGGACTCATAATTCTTCCCCGTGCCTTAGCGATAGCATTAGTTCCTAGCGATGAATTATCTTATGAAAAAATTATTCAATTAAGGAGATCAATTTATCAAAATATGGACTTGATAGGTTTAGGAGTCCAACAACAATATCACTTTACTGCTCATATCACTTTAGGATATTTTAATGAAAATGTTGAAAATATTTCTGAGGTTGAGCGAACTCGTTTGGCTTCAATCCTCACATCTTTTAACGATCGATGGTTAGAAGCTGAGCCTCAGTTTTTCAAAATTTCTCAGGTTGAACTAAGGAAATTTGAAGACATGATCAACTATTTACCCAGTGATGATAATCCTAAAATAGAGTTGTAAGGTTCCCAACCCTACTTAAAAGACTTATTATTTCTCAGTACTTCTGACTTCGTTTCGGGTTGACTAAAAAAAGTTTTAGGTTATAATAGTGGTTTGGGGTTAAATCCTGGGAATATTCATTCGAGGGAAAATTAAGGTTATTCATAATCAAAGTGGATAATTCTAGTGATTGCTAACTGCTATGTTGGATAGAGGTCACCGTGGTTAAAAAAGAAGAATCAAAAATCAATAAAAAGGAAGTCAACCCAACTAATAGTGAGGAGAAGAAAGCCAACTTTATTGGTGAGACTAAAGAAGAACTAGGGAAAGTAGTCTGGCCTTCTAGACAACAACTACTTAGTGAATCAGTAGCCGTTATATTGATGGTTAGCCTAGTAGCAACGGTTATCTATTTAGTCGATAATCTCTTCACATGGGGAGCAGGAAAGGTATTCTAATGAGTTTTGCCGAAGATCACTCACCTGAATTAGAACAAAGCGAACAAACGAAAAGAACTGCCCGTTGGTATGCTGTGCAGGTGGCTTCTGGCTGTGAAAAGCGGGTTAAAACCAATTTAGAGCAACGTATTCACACCCTGGATGTTGCTGATAGCATATTGCAAGTTCAAATCCCCAAAATTGCTACTATAAAAGTCCGCAAAGACGGTTCTCGTCAGCAATCAGAAGAAAAAGTTTTCCCAGGCTATGTACTGGTGAGAATGATTATGGACGATGATGCTTGGCAAGTAGTGAAAAATACGCCCCACGTCATCAATTTTGTTGGTGCAGAACAGAAACGTAGTACAGGTAGGGGTAGAGGACACGTTAAACCCGTTCCCTTGAGTCCCGGGGAGATCGAACGAATCTTTAAACAATCAGAAATTCAAGAACCAGTAGTCAAAATTGATACGGTGGTTGGAGACAAGATTATGGTTCTCTCAGGACCGTTTAAAGATTTTGAAGGGGAAGTGGTGGAAGTGACCCCAGAAAAAGGTAAACTAAGAGCCCTACTCTCTATCTTCGGGCGAGACACGCCAGTTGAACTCGAATTTAACCAAATAGAAAAACTAAACTAAGCGATGGCCAAGAAAGTTGTGGCAATGATTAAACTAGCCCTCCCCGCAGGGAAGGCGAACCCTGCTCCCCCCGTTGGTCCAGCTTTGGGTCAACATGGAGTCAATATCATGGCGTTTTGCAAAGAATATAACGGCAAAACGGCAGATCAAGCAGGAATGGTGATTCCCGTAGAGATTTCCGTCTACGAAGATCGCAGCTTTACCTTTGTCCTAAAAACCCCACCAGCATCGGTTTTAATCCGTAAAGCTGCGGGAATAGACAAGGGTTCTGCCCAACCCAATAACACCAAGGTTGGTAGCATCACCCGCGATCAATTAAAAGAAATTGCCCAAACCAAAATGCCCGATCTCAATGCCAATGATATTGATGCGGCCATGAACATTGTCGAAGGAACTGCCCGTAACATGGGTGTTACCATCAAAGACTAAGAAAAACAGGAATTATTGATTAGGGGAGAGGCTTTGCTTCGTTATTGACCCTAGGAGAAAACTATGTCCAAAAAACTCTCAAAACGCTTCAAAGAAGCCTTAGCAAAAGTCGATCAAGACAAAACCTATGAGCCGTTAGAAGCCCTACAACTGCTTAAAGAAACAGCGACGGCGAAATTTAACGAATCGGCCGAAGCCCACATTCGTTTAGGAATTGATCCCAAATACACCGATCAACAATTGCGGACAACGGTATCCTTGCCCAAAGGAACCGGTCAAGAAATCCGAGTAGCTGTCATTGCCAGAGGGGAAAAAGTCCAAGAAGCTAACGATGCGGGGGCTGATCTGGCCGGTTCAGAAGAATTGATTGAAGAAATTCTCAAGGGAATGATGGATTTCGAAGTTTTGATTGCTACCCCTGACATGATGCCCAAAGTGGCTAAATTAGGTCGTTTACTTGGGCCTCGCGGCTTAATGCCCTCTCCCAAAGGGGGAACGGTAACAGCGGATCTCACCAATGCGATCACCGAATTTAAGGCCGGGAAATTAGAATTTAGGGCTGACAGAACAGGGATTGTTCATGTTATCTTTGGTAAGGCATCTTTTACCCCCGAAGACTTACTGGCCAATCTCAAAGCCTTACAGGAAACCGTTGACCGTAATCGTCCTTCTGGTGCCAAAGGGCGTTACTGGCGTAGTGTTTTCGTTTCAGCTTCCATGGGACCATCAATTGCGGTTGATGTGAGTGCCCTCAGGGATCTGAAATTGGCAGAGGCTTGATTAATCTTTAACTGAGGAAAAATCGAGAGAAAATAACCCACCACAATTAAATGCTTATTTGGCTTATGCCGTAGATAGCAGGGGCAATTTGCTTAATGTCCTGCCGAGGTTGAGGCCTGATCGAAGGTGAACCAGAGGAAGAAAAATAACAGTTAATCTGTTTTTTTCCCTTGGTTGGCCCGAACTCAGCCCCGGCAAAACGCTAGGGGTTATTTTTTTGTCCAGTTAGTCACAATTACTAAAATCAAGGAGGTGAAAACATTAATGGGAAGAACCCGAGAAAACAAAGCGGCAGTGATCGCCGATCTCAAGGAAATTTTGAGTGAAACTCAACTGGCCTTTGTCATCGACTATAAAGGGCTATCAGTGGCTCAAATCAGCGATCTGCGTAACCGTCTACGTCCGACGGGATCTATCTGTAAGGTTACTAAAAATACCTTTATGGAGATCGCCGTACAAGAGGATGAAAATTGGCAACCCATGACCAATTTTTTAACAGGCTCATCAGCCTTTGTCCTCGTTAAAGACGACGTAGGGGGAGCAGTTAGGGCTTACCAAGGCTTTAAAAAAGACACCAAAAAAACCGAATTTCGCGGCGGTGTCATGCAAGGTCAAGCCCTCAACGAAGAACAGGTCAAAGCGATCGCTGATTTACCGTCCAAAGAAGAGTTGATGGCTCAAGTCGCTGGCGCACTCAACTCCATCGCCACCAAATTGGCGGTTGGGATCAAAGAAGTGCCTTCATCTGTGGCACGGGGAATCAACGAAGTACCCTCATCTGTGGGTCGTGTGGTTGGTGCGATCGCTGCCAAAGAAGAGGGCGATGCTGCTTAAACATCTGCCCTTCTCTCAACTGTGTTTGTTCAATTATCCACTTTTTTTATTCATTTTCAAGGAGTTAAATTATGTCTGCTGCAACTGATGAAATTCTCGAAAAGCTAAAATCCCTCAGCCTTTTAGAAGCTTCTGAATTGGTTAAACAAATTGAAGAAGCCTTTGGCGTAAGTGCTGCTGCTCCTGCTGGCGGCGGTATGATGATGATGGCCCCTGGTGCTGCTGCTCCTGGCGCACCTGCTGAAGCTGAAGAAGAGAAGACTGAATTTGATGTGGTTCTCGAAGAAGTTCCTTCTGACAAGAAAATTGCCATTCTTAAGGTGGTTCGTGCCATTACTGGTTTGGGACTTAAGGAAGCTAAAGATCTTGTCGAATCTGCGCCTAAACCGATTAAGGAAGGCACTGGTAAGGATGATGCTGAAGAAACCAAGAAAAAACTCGAAGAAGCTGGTGCTAAAGTTAGCGTTAAGTAATTCTTGTTTTTTGTGAAAATTAGTCACTTCTAATTTAGTTTATAACTGTGTAGAGACGTTCTTTGGAGCGTCTCTATATTATTATTGGGGTGGAGTTGGCAATCGTGATCACAATTATCATCTAAAACTAAGTCATAAATTGCCTACCCTAGATTTTTTATCTATATTATTTTAATTTTTAAACTTATGCCTCCCTTATTTGTTCGCTGGAAACTAATACTATTAGCTTTATTGACACTAATTTTAACGGTTTTTCCTGGAGCAATTTCAGCGCAAAGTCCCCTAATTAATTCGACAGAAAAAGCTCCCATTATTGTTGATGGTAGAATGCTATTTGAGATAGGATCTATCAGTAATTTTAGCGCGCAACAAAGAGCTAATATTATTAATGAAACCTTAGCTGAAGAAGTAAGAACTTCTCAACCGGTTGAAGTGGTTGTCTTTGAGGAAAACGAACAAACGGTTATCCGTAACCTAACTACAAAACGTCATCTACTTAGTGTTACCCCAGCTGATGTAATTTCAGGAAGTGATACTTTTGAACAAGCTATTATTTGGAAAAAAATTCTAGAAAAAGCTCTACAAAGAGGTCAATTTGAGCGAACTCCTCAATATTTACGTAAAGCTGGATTATTAAGTTTAGGAGCTATTTTAGTAGCAATAGCAGTGAATATTGGGTTAGTATTCCTCAGAATTTGGGGCGATCAAAAATGGCTTCCCACGTGGAAATATCCTACTTCTCCATGTTATGCTTGGCAACCATTTTTACGACCTCTATGGCGGATTTTTATTTTAGGAAGTCCCATTGTTATTTGGCTCATAGTCATTGGTTATATTTGCCATCTTTTACCTCAAGCAAGAAGCCAAGTTTATCAAATAATAATGATCTTAGGACAACGAATTTTTGTCCTCGGAGACAATAGTTATTCTGCCATTCAATTACTATTCCTTTTATCCCTAACAGTTGGACTCTGGTTTTTAGTTAAAGGTTTGGTTACTTTTTTGAGATCCTATCTCTTGAGTCGCCTGGGAGCAAGCCAAAGTGTTCAGGATGTAGTAGCTGTTTTAGCTCGATATATCTTGCTATTTTTAGGGTTGATTATTTTATTACAATTGTGGGGACTTGATCTCAGTGCTTTGGCAATTTTAGCTAGTGTTTTAGGGGTAGGGATTGGTTTCGGATTACAAAATATTGCTAATAATTTTATTAGTGGTTTAATTATTACTTTGGAACGTCCCATTCAAGTAGGAGATTTCGTTAAGTTAGGAGACCTA
>DLXW01000181.1:0-4944 GCA_003448685.1 Cyanothece sp. UBA12306 | reverse complement strand
ACCTAGTGGGTACAGTTAAAATTATTGGTGCGAGAAGCACTCAAATTAAAACCTGGGATGGGGTATCGATTATTGTTCCTAATTCCCGTTTTTTGGAAAGTGAAGTAATTAATTGGTCTCATAGTGATGCAACTTCTGCAATTCGTATTCCTGTTGGAGTTGCTTATGGTTCTGATATTAAAAGGGTTAAACTCGCTTTATTAGAAGCAGCTAGGAATCATCGGGAGATATTAGTTGCTCCCCGTCCCCAAGTATTATTTCAAGAGTTTGGTGATAGTTCTTTAAACTTTGAATTAAGGGTGTGGTTAAAGGAACCTAGAGCTCAATTTCGCATCAAAAGTGATCTTAATTATGCTATTGAAAAAAATTTCGAGCGTTATGGTATTACAATTCCTTTTCCTCAACGGGATCTTCATTTGAAATCTTCTGACTTCAAACAATTAATTCAAGAAATTTCAAATTCAACAGAAATAAGCGATTCTGAACCATCCGAAAAATTGCCAGAAGTTTCAGAATTTACCATTGACTCAGATAATGATTTAGATCCCTTAGAAGATAGATTAACTTATGCTGATATTAAAACATTGGTTAAAGAAATGCGATCTTCTCGAGGACTATCTATTCAAGATCGTCGTTATCGTCTTAATATTTATCCAGACTGTTTTGTTGGTTCCGAAGCAGTTAATTGGCTTGTTCAACATCATGATTATTCTAGAGAAGAAGCAGTTGAACTGGGACAAATTTTAGTGGAAAGGGGAATTATTCATCATGTTTTAGATCAACATACCTTTAAAGATAGTTATTTATTTTATCGTTTTTGTGAAGATGAAAAATAATTTAGCTAATTTTTTATTTATTTAATAACTTTGTCTACTTTTTCTTGAAGTATTAGAACAACTAAAGAACGAATTAAAAATAAGCTAAATAATCCCGAAAATCCGAAACCAATCAAAGCAAACTCAATATAAATTGTTGTCAGTAATACTGAAGCGGATAGTAAACTAAAACCAGTCAAACAAGCATAAATTAAACTTCTAATACTTAAATTAATACGTTTTAAAATTCTTTCACTTTCTAAGGAACGAATCCTAAATTGTAACTCTCCTCGTTCAATTCTATCCTCTAAATGTTTAATTGATTGCACCGTATAACTTGGTTTCTTCCAAGCATCTTTAATTAAATCTCTTGCTTGTTTAGCCAAGAAACTAAAGTTATTTCCTTGAGCATTATTGAGGACTAAACTCTTGACAAAAGGTTGACTTGCTGCTAATAAATTGTATTGGGGATCTAAGGCACGAGCAATACCATCAAGGGTGGTTAAAGATTTGATAATAAAAGTCATTTGAGGTGGTAAACGAAAGGGTTGTTCTTTAAACATTAAATAGACTTCATCACTAATTGCTTCAAATGCTCTAATATCAACGGGTTTATCCCGAAAATTATCTAAGAGAAAAGCAACAATTCTTTTAATTGAACTCATATCTTTTAAGGGTTCAATTAATCCCATATAAACCAAAGTTTCAACCACTTTATCTGTATCTTTTTTCAAAACAGCAAAAAAGGTTTGAATCATCTGATCTTTAGCAACAATTTTTACTTCTGCCATGGTGCCAAAATCATAAAAAATTAGTTCTCCTCTTTTTCCTACTGCCATATTTCCTGGATGGGGATCGGATTGAAAAAAGCCATCGATTAATAGTTGTTTTAAATAGGAACAAATTCCCAGTTGAATGATACGATCTAAATTAATCTTATTAGCTTCTAGGCTTGTCTTGTCATCTACTTTTATTCCTGGTAAATATTCTAGTGTTAAAACTTTTTTCGTGGTATATTTCCAATAAACTTTAGGTACTTTAATTTGTGAATAATTTTTAAAATTAACTCGAAAGCGATCAGCATTTTTTCCTTCGTGAATATAATCTATTTCTTGAAATAATAACTCAAAAAATTCTTCATAAATTGCTTCTAAATCATACTTTTTAAAAGTAGCAAAATAGCGATTAAGTAGACGAGTTAATTGGTGTAAAACTTCAAAATCTAAATTAAAAATTCTTTCTAAACCAGGACGTTGAACTTTGACAACTACCTCCTGTCCTGTATATAATCTAGCTCGGTGGACTTGCCCTAAACTAGCTGAGGCTAAAGGAGTTGTTTCAAAATTTTTAAATAATTCCTCAATGGACTTGCCAAATTCTGTTTCTATAACAGCAACTGCTTCATTTGAATTAAAAGGAGGAACCCGATCTTGGAGTTGACTTAATTCTTGAATATATTCTAATGGAATTAAATCAGCACGAGTGGAAAGTGATTGGCCAATTTTAATAAATGTCGGCCCCAATTCTAACAATTTTCTGACCAACCATCGAGCGCGATCATGTCTACGTCTAGAAGAATTGTTACCAACTAGTTTATCCCATCCCAAGGCCAAAATAAATTGCAAAGTAATCCCGAAGACTTCCCATTGACGAACTAAGGGAGAAGAGGTTGCTCGTTGCCAGCGTAGGGATTTAGAAGTTACACTGTGGGTGAGCATAAAAATTAAGAACCACTGCTAAAGTGAGAGTTAGAAACAGTTAGTCGTACCTTAATGATACAATGTTCAGGATTATCTGTTGATTCCTTATTAATTTCAATTTTACCACCAAGTAGTTCTACTAACTCTTTAACAATAGTTAATCCTAAACCAATTCCTTGAATAGCAGTATCAATAACCCATTGTTCTCGATAAAATGGTTCGAAAAAGTATCTTAAGTTTTTTTGATTAACCTGATTACTTACGTTTTTAAGAGTTATCACAATTTGGGGATCATTAAGCAGATTTTCTTGACTAATATTGAGAAATACTTTTGAATTTGGGATAGAAAACTTACCAATATTATTAAGCAGTTCAGTTAAAATATTTTTGACATGATTGACATCTGTATAAATTTTCCAGTTACTTGAATCAGCTTGAGCAAAACTAACTTCTAAATCTAAAATCTGTCTTTTATTATCTTGCCATTTCTGTTTATAGTCAGTCGCTAGTTCTTCTATTAAATGCTTGATGTCAACCTGAGTAGGATAGCAAGTAAGTTGTTCATACTTAACTGTTTTAAGTTGAAGAATTTGTTCATTAATTTCATTAAGTTTCTGCCACTCTTGCTCCAAAATATTTAAACGTTTTTGTAAATCTTCAGGAGAAAATTCTTTTTTACGCAACATCGTAATACCCATTTTTATACTGGCTAAAGGGTTACGAGTTTGATCACTCATGATGGTAATAATATTACTAATTAGTTGTTTATTCCATTCGAGTTGTTGATCAAGTTGTTTGCGGGTTGCTCCCCACCAAAGTTTGAGGATGGGATTATCTTCTAGAACTTTAGGAATACCAGTTAAAGAGGAAGTTTTAGAAGATTCTTGAGACGTTAAATCCTCTGAAACAGATAGTTTAAGCTGCATCAAATAACAGGCAATTCCTATCAAATTACTGACATTTTTTAAGATATTTTTCTGAGTATTACTCCACTGAAAAGCATTGTTATTTGCTAATAAAATAATTCCATTATATTCCCCGTGAAATTGTGTCTTAATGGCTAACAATGAAGCAAGATCAATGTTATTAAAACTATCAATAATTCTCTTGTTAGGCGTGTTAGATAAATCGGAGATAGCTAACAATTGATTATCTTTATCCAACTCTTGAAGCCAGGGTTGAGAAAGCAAATTAGCAACTATTTCTTGGGATAATATGCAAGAATTATCTACTGTCCAAATAGCATAATCAAAAAGTTGTTGTTCATTGAAACCTGAAACAATGAGACAAGTATCCACACAAAACTCTTGTCCCAAGATACTAACAACATCCGATAACATTGCTTTTTCATCAGGAATTGTTTGAATTGCCTGAATAATACGTTGTTCTAAATAATAGGATTTTGAGGGATCGGACATTAGAATCAGTGGGGTGTTCTGCTAAATATGAAAGGCGGCTCAAGGTATTAGATAATACTCACTTCACCAGTTTAATCATAATCAAGACTAAACTGTTGAATTTTGAGTTAACTTCACAGATATTTTCTTGGATAAGCCCAAAATTACATACCTCTAAAGTCCAATAATATCAACAAAGCAGGTAACAAGAAACACAAATCTTTGTCAAAATTTTAGATCAACAGCGATTCGATGGCTACAAGCAAATCCAGAAAATGCCACTGCATTTAATCCTTGACCTGGAAAGGTACTATCCCCTACACAATAAAGTCCCGCGATCGCTGTTCGGTTAAAAGGCATTCCTAACAAACCCGCTAACTTCCGTCCAGGAATTGGCCCATAAGTTCCATCATCCCGTCCTAAAAACCTTCGATGAGTGCGAGGAGTTCCCACTTCTTGATATTCTAAAGCTTGAGTCAAACCAGGAAAAATACTCTCTAAACGTTTTATGAGACGATTAGCAGCTTCTTCTTTGCGCTTTTCATAGTTTTGGGGTGAAAGTCCCTCCCATTGTTCTATCCAACTTGGAGTAAAGGTATGAATAATATGGTGATCTCGAGGTGCTAAGGTTGGATCGAGTAAAGTGGGAATAGAGACAAAAATTGTACCTTGTTCATCCTCCATTTTGTCCCAATCTTCGAGCAAAATGTGATGACATTCCGTTTTGGGGGACAAAAGATCTGCCTTAACCCCTAAATGTAAACTGAGAAAACTAGGAGATTTTTGATAACGCTGTTGCCACCTTTTTTCCGAGTTAGGCATCATTTCAGGGGGTAATAATTTCTCGAAGGTATCCCAACGAGTAGCATTAGAAACAATGCGTTTTGCATAATATTCTTGACCGTTGGCTAATTTCACCCCTACTGCCTGGCCTTTTTCTAACAAAATTTTAGTTACTCTAGCTTTATATTGAATTTCTCCCCCTGCTTTTTTGAGTCCTTCGACTAATTTTTCAGGTATTTGTCCTACTCC
>DLXW01000128.1 GCA_003448685.1 Cyanothece sp. UBA12306 | reverse complement strand
CATGACATCACTGATTAATACTGTTTTGGACTCTTTTGCTCTTAGCGCACGATAAACTTGATAAAGTTGCCTCAGTTTAAGATATTTAGCCGGACTGATACCAAAATACTCGTTGAAGGTTGTTCTGAGGGTGCGTTCTGATACTTGGGCCTTGGCGCAATACTGCTCGGTTAAGCTCAAAACCCTTAATGGAGGGGATGTCAGACGGACTGGAAAAACTTCGGTTTTGTCAGACGCAATCCCCAATGAAGTTAGAAGCCCCAACTATACCGCTTGCGGTTAGTTAAGGTAGTTCACTACTTAGTTATTGAGTCATTCTTTGCCAACGAGGATTATCATCTGTTATGGCATCGCGTAGATTTTCCCAGCGCAGACCAACAGGTTTGGGTGTAGTAGGAACAGGGATGGCAGAAGAATTTTTTTTCAAGATTCCTACAGCTTGTTTGTATTGAGGGTCAGCATTGGTTCCCATCAATTCAGGATCATTTTTTAATCTTAACTGTTGCTCCATGCTCAAATCTAAATAAATATCAGGATTAATCCCTTTATGATTAATATCGGTACCACTCGGCGGATAATAACGGGCAATAGTAACTGCTAAGCCAGAACCATCCGATAGGGAGTGTACGGACTGAACTGTTCCTTTACCATAGGTGTTGGTTCCTACCACTGTTGCTCGCTTATTTTCCTTAAGAGCTCCGGCCAAAATTTCACTGGCACTAGCTGAACCTTGATCAACTAGGACGACTAAAGGTAAATTGGTTAAAGAAGTTCCATTAGCCCGAAAATGGCGATCGCCTCCACGTCGGTCAACGGTCATGACAATTTCTCCCTGTTCTAACCACAGACGGGCAATATCGACACTAGCAAACAGTAGCCCCCCTGGATTACCCCGTAAGTCTAAAACATAACCTGATACCTGTTTTTGATCGAGATCTTTAATCGCCAGTTTCATTTGTTCAGCTGCATGGGAGCTAAATTCCTCAAGTTTGATGTAACCGACACGTATTTGTCCTTCTTCTTTGAGGTTGTAACTAACCGAAGCAATTTCGATTTCCGAACGGGTTAAAGTAACTTGAAATACTCCTTTATCTTTGCGCGATAGTTGCAAGCTTACCTCAGTACCTAGTTCCCCTTGAAGTTCATCTCTTGCTTGTTCTAAACTCATCAAAGCACTAGGTTTACCATTAATGCGAATGATGCGATCGCCTCTTTTAATTCCCCCTTTAGCAGCCGGAGAATTTCTGACGGCTTCTACCACAAATAATTGGCTAGTTCGCTTATCTAGAATAAGTCGGACTCCTATTCCTGATAATTCTCCAGAAGTTTGACTATTGAGGGTAGCAAAATCCGAGGGAGCCAGAAAACGGGTATAGGGATCACCTAAATTTTTTAAAGCTTTATTAATAGCTTTGTAAGCTTGCTTATTATTGGCGTAATCTTGACTTAGTAATTCTTGTCTTTTTTCTTGCCAATGAACTCGATTAAACTTATAGTCGACAAACTCATTATTGACAATTTGCCACATTTCATCAATGATGGCTTTCGGGCTATCTTCTAAAATTTGTGGTTCAGGAGCGCTCAAAACGGGAGCAATCAGTGAATTGAGAGTTATAGATGCTATTGCTCCACTCCAGAGCAAAACTCGATTAAACGAAAGAGATTTTATAGGTTGATTCATAGGTAGTGGTTTTAGAGTAATAACAAAACAGGAGGTTTATTCAGGTACTACTTGTCTAATAATTTTTGCTCTTGATGGAGCTTAGATTAGGGAAAATGGTTTTAGAGTAGCCCTTTAGTGAGCGAAGCCTTATTGATTGATACCCTTGAAGATATTAGAACTAAAGATGTCTGTCTGGCTTTTTAATTTGGAGATGAATTTAACTATAGTCCTGTTTACCCATTCTAAAATAGATTTATTATTGGGTACAACATTATCTTAGTCTGTCTATTGTAAGTACGACTCGAAAAAATCTAACAATATTGTCCGATGAACTGAGCCAAGGGGACGAACTTGTTGGATTTTCTGTGAGTAGTATTTTCCCTGTTCAATTGCATCAAGAGGAACTAATCCTAAGTCCATCCCCTCTTGTAATTCCAATTGTTCTAAAGGAACTGTTAGTGGACTATGATAAAAATAACGAATTATTTCAGGTTCTTGTTGAATACGAAATAAAACGGGATTAGGGACTTGATAGTTAATTTCTTCGATTAACTCCCTTTTAAATCCTTCTTCTGGTGTTTCCCCCGATTCTAGATGACCACCAAACAGTCCCCAATGGCCAGGAAAGGCAATGTGGGGAAGATCATCTCGTAATTGCATCAAAAATCTATCCTCTTGATAAATAATAGCCAGAGCAACCCGAAGGGTAGAACTATTTAGAGTTGCTTTTGTGGGGGAGGAGAAGTTCATTGATATCGAGTTCAGGTTTAGATTCGGGTTTAGATTCGGATGTAGATACAGGTTGACCTTGTTGATTAGGATTTTTTGGTTGATTGTCGAGTTGTTCTACCTCTACAATATACAACTCTCCTAAATCCTGACCTCCAAGATCTATAGCTTGATATTGTATTTGTCCTTTGATCATAATCTGATCTCCAGTTTGGGGAAGCACTCCATTAGTCAGCACCCAAACTGTCCCTGTTTCATCTTGCAGTTGATAGGAGCCATTGTCCATAAAAGGAGCGCGATCAACTACCGTTCCCTGTAGATAAATGGCTTCATCTTCGGTTTTCTCGTCTTCGAGTAGTTCCCTAATGGGGGTGACTGGTGGTTGAGCTAAACCCAGGTAATTAACAGGAGTACAACCGATGACTCCTAACATTAATAAGGAAAACAAACCACCAGTCCAAATCCTAATGTTTAAAACTTTCATGGCTAAGGTGAGTAATTTCATCTCACTGAGATATCTTAAGCTATAGGACATTCTAAAATTTTGCTAGTTCCAAATTGATCATTCATCCACCAGCTTCTATGGCTTCTGAAAATAGTTCTTTATTAAATGGTAAAGCGTTAGCTAAAAAAATTCAGATTGAACTGCAAGAATCGATTCAGCGCTTACAACCTCAAATTGGTCGGCCTCCTGGGTTAGCGGTTTTGATGGTGGGAGATGACCCCGCTAGTGCAGTTTATGTTCGCAACAAGGAACGGACTTGCGCTAAGGTTGGTATCGAGTCTTTTGGCCATCATTTTCCTGGGCAAACTTCTCAAGAAACCCTAGAAACTGTTATCGAACAACTTAATCAAGATTCTCGAGTGGATGGAATTTTAGTTCAGTTACCTTTACCGTCCCATTTAGATTCTGTGGGGTTGTTGTACAAAATTGCTCCTGATAAGGATGTTGATGGTCTACATCCCATGAATTTAGGACATTTAGTGCGGGGAGAATCTCGACTACGTAGTTGTACTCCTGCTGGGATAATGCGTTTATTGGCAGAATATCAAATTGAGGTGAGTGGCAAACAAGCAGTGGTAGTAGGTCGTAGTATCTTAGTAGGTAAACCTTTGGCTTTGATGTTACTTGAACAAAATGCTACGGTGGCGATCGCCCATTCTCGCACCAAGGATTTAGCCACTGTTACCCGTCAAGGTGATATTTTGGTAGCTGCAGTGGGTAAACCTGAATTTATCACAGCACAGATGGTCAAACCAGGAGCAGTGGTCATTGATGTGGGGATTAATCGCATTATTCGCTCTGATGGAGTATCTCAACTGGTGGGAGATGTGGATTTTAATCAGGTGGCTCAAGTTGCTCAATTTATTACTCCGGTTCCTGGGGGTATCGGACCGATGACAGTGGCGATGTTATTACAGAATACGGTTTTAAGCTACTCTAATCGATGCTTAGGAGAAAAATAGCAGTTTATCTAAAATCTTGCCTACAAACGCTATAGTTTAAATTAGACCCCAAAAAGTTGTAATCAGAGGTTAACCAGATCAGATGATCGAAACAATGGAAGCTCAAGAACTATTTCGTTCGGCTTATGAAAATCGCTACACTTGGGATCGAAATTTTCCAGGGTACGAAGCTGATATTACCTATCAGCGAGGGGATCAGGTATTTACCGGACAGGTAAAGATTAACCAAGATCTTAGTGCTGAAGTCTTTAATATTGATGATCCCCAAGTTAAAAAGGAGATCCATGGACAGTTGTGGGAAATAGGGATTCATCGTATTCGTCGGTCTTTTGAAGATACCCACGCAGAAAATACCTTTCGCTATGGCAACACTGACGAAACTGGTGCAGTAGAAATTTTGCTTGGGGGTAAATCGGAAGGGGATAGCTACAAACTGCGTAACAATGAAGTCTGCCACGTTCATCGTCACATTCACGGAGTTGTAGTAAGTATTGATACCTTTAGTAGTCATGATACTGGCCAAGGATATCTTTCCCATCGCTATGACTCAATCTATCATGATCCCAAAACTGGGGAAGTTAAAACACCGAAAAGCGATTTTGAGGATAACTATACCAAAGTTGGGGATTATTATATCCTAAGTAGTCGTAAGATCGAGACTGAGGCGGAGGGACAAAAAATAACTAAGCAATTTGAGTTTTCTAATATTAAGCTACTGCTCAATTGATTTTCTCTATTAATTTGATGGTAGTGGATTTTTCCTCAATAACCCCAACTCAAATAGATTTGAGTTGGGGTTATTATTAGATTGATAGCAACCACCAAGCTGCTATGAAATTAAGTAATTTTATATTAAGAAATATCAAGAAGACTGGAACTCGTTTCTGTTTTCTGTTTTAAGTATGACTAAGGACTTACTTATATTTTAAGAAAAATGAACAAAGCTAGAAAAATTTTTTTCAAAAACTTACCGAAATTATTATAATGAGAAGAAAGAGTAATCTAGGCTATTTTTGCGGAAAATCTCTTGAGAATACAGATAATTACTTTTACCAGGCTTTATCTTCGCAAAAAATTTTCTAATCGGCATCACTCTATAGAACCCATTTGGGAT
>DLXW01000003.1 GCA_003448685.1 Cyanothece sp. UBA12306 | reverse complement strand
CCTTCAGCAGTTAATCTTCCCTGTCCCACCAAAGCAATAGAACGTCTCATTGCGGTACTAATTCCTGTTTCAGTCGCCAAGTGAGTTTGAGAAACTAAAAAGACATGAACATTATGCTCCCTTCCCTTGGCAACAATGGTATTAATATGTAAACTAATCGACTGTAAATCATATTCTGCTTTTAATTTAGGCGGTAACTTCTTGAGGGAATCATACAGACTATACCATTCATCAATAATCAAATAAACATGATTCTCTGGTTCAGGTAACTGTTCACCAGAAAGTAATAACTTCTGACAAGACTTAATTCTATTATCAAGCAGATTAAAGATTCTTTCAGTAACAGTTTTTAGTTCAATTAATTGGTCTAAAACTTCCCCTGATAAATAGAAGACAGTATCATCATATAATTGTAACCCTAACCAATCAGTTGTTTTCGGATCTACAATATAAAACTTAGCTTCAGGTTTTAATTGATGTATCTTCTTGATAATAACCTTCATAGAAGTCGATTTACCCCTCCCAGACATTACCCCAAATAGAATATGTAAATTAGTTTTAGCTAACTCTTCTAAGATATCTCCTTGGTAGATTGGATTTTGGATTTTGGATTTTGGATTTTGGATTTTAATGGTAGGTTTAATAGGTAATGCTTGAGGAACTTTATTATTAGTTACAATCTTCTTACTGGTTGGACTACGAGTTTTAATATCCTGCCAAATAAAGTACAAAGCAGGAACGAAAAACAGAGAGACAATAGTTAATAATGCAGACATTTTTAAGAGTTAATAGTTAATAGTGAATGGTTAATAGTTGAAAGATTTACTATCAACCGCCTAAACGTTTTCTAGCACCACGAACTGACCCTAATTGTTTCAAGGCCATCGCAGAAACTAAAGCTACACCACCGGTAATATAAAGTCCTTTATTACCCGTTCCCATACCAACAAAACGCACAACAGCGAAGGCAAATAAAGCAGCGATAATCACAGGCATAATGACAACATATTGAGTATGTTCAGGCATTTTGTTTAACCCATGTTTCTCATTTCTAATCACTTTTCTCGCTAACATAGGATTTCTCCCTGCTAACGGTTGTAAAGCAGCTAATTGAGAATTGGTAAGGTTTAAACCCGCTTTTTTCGCTTCATCTTCCATCACCTCTCTAATCTGGCGATCGCTTGGCAACTCTAATTCAACCTCACTCATCTCCAGGAAAATATCCTTACCCGGGTTAGCAGCAGCTAAACAAACCAATGTTACCCCCATGGCCATTAAATCTTCTAACCAACCTGAGTTCGATGTAAGCAAAAGCAATAAATTCCTAAAAAACAAAGGAGCATCTTAAGAAAAACAAACATAGCAAGTCCAACCAGTTAGTATTTTAAAATACTGGCTAAAACCAATCTATTTGATTAAGTGATTATTTCAAAACAGGAAACTTTCAGAAGGAATTAAATTACTAGGAAGTAAAGAATATTCATCATCAAATAAATTAAGAGATGGCTTTTTCTCTTGATGTGTATAAGCGATTAAACCAGCAATTATATTAACCATAAAGTTCACAACACTTCTATGTCTTGAATGAGAAATTTGAGAAATATTTTTTAACTGATCATTAACAGTTTCAATTAAAGAGCGTTTTCTCAACATGATTTTATCAATCATAGGCAGCAAACGATTTTTCATATTTTTTCTGAAAGGCGTAATGAACTTAATTCCTTTATCAAAAAGCTCCTCGAATAAAGGAGAAGAAATGTAACCTTTATCACCATATAGTTTTCCAAAAAGTTCCTGAACTAAATCCTTAACAGGAACTCGATCATCTACATTACCTGGAGTTACTTGGAAAGATAAAAGTTCACCTTTATCATTAATAATCAAATGAAGTTTAAACCCGAAAAACCATCCAATTGAGCTTTTTCCCCAGTTAGCTAATCCTTCAAAAACTTGGTTTTTCGTTGCTCTAAAGTTAGAACAAATCGGAAGTCTTGTGGAATCAATAAAACTAATTCCTGTAACCTCACCTTTTCTTGTATTAAGGTAGAGAATAAGAGGCATTAAAACTGATGGTATTAATTCTACAAACCTATTATAACTGACTAAATTGGGAAATTCTGATCGACAATGATTGAAAATGTGGTTAATGTAATACTTTTTAAAGTTTCGATAACCTGAAGAATGGAAATAGACAACTATTGTAGCGATTTCACTCAAACATAATCGACATTTTCTTTTTCTTTTAACAACCTTTTTGGGGAGAAGATGAGACTCAAAAATTGGAGCAAAGGCTTGGCAAAAATCATCAATTTTACAAAATAAGGTTTCTATTTCCATCAGTGTAAATCTTCTACTTTAACAGGAGAATTATATAATTTAGAGAGAAGTTTAGCTAGAGATATTCTGGATGATTTTTTATGTCTCAGAATTTGTTTGGCTAAATCTATGGCTTGGGATAAGTCTTGACTTGTTTTTGTCACAGAATCAAAATTTAGCTGACTTGATTCTGTGCCATTTTCAACTTGCTGGTTACTTGAATTAGTCACATATTCATCTGGGGTAGATTTTGAATTAATCTCAAATTCAAGTGAGGGGTCTTTATCCCATTTTTGTGAATTTCATGTAATTTTGGAGCGAATACTGTAGGAATTCTGATCGTACAGGTTTCTGTATGGTTCCAGATCGATTTTCTTCCAGCATTCTCTCTCGCACCTCCCCAGTTGGGACTTCTATTCTTCTCCTGATTCATAGCCACCCTTCTCTCTAAGATGAATTAGTCACATAATCAACATTCTACCTTGATTGTGTTTCCAATTCATTTCATTCTCATTAATCAACAGTAATTGAGAAAAATGAAATAACATAAAATGCCTGTAATCTTCTCAGTGACTAAATTATAGCCGATTATCTTATATCGAACTCAGGTAACCAATAACGAATACTCGTAGTCAGTCGTTTTGCTTCAGGAAGAATCAATAACGTCTCCTCACTACAATTATAGCAACCGCCAGGGCGG
>DLXW01000290.1:5053-11622 GCA_003448685.1 Cyanothece sp. UBA12306 | reverse complement strand
ACCGCCCTGGCGGTTGCTATACTTTTGGTGACAGATTGATGTTCAGATAAGGAAAGACTTAAAGTGCTTAAAGCTTTGGCATTTACTGTGGAAAAAAGCGACAGACTTACAATAGCAATAGTTATGCCAAGTTTCGCTAAATGAATACTCATCTATTTCCTCCTTAAGTTTTTTATTGCTTATAAGCCAATAATCACTGATTAGGAACTAACATGTCAGTCCCAAAATAAGTGTAATTTAAGAAGTTCTAGCGAGAGGCTAAATGGAAAAAAAACGAAATAAATGGAAAAAAATAGAAGTTTTGTCTGCATTCTAAATTCTGGATTACCGTTGATTAACCTTAATCCTCAATAGAGTTTGCTGAAAAAGTATTTTAGGAGTTAGGTTTTAGGGGTTAACAAAGTCTTCAAGTCAGAAGTAGTTTTTGTAAAGGAGATTTAAGACTCGCTCCAAAAACTTTAGGTTTCTTAAGAAGCGGCGTTTTAATTGTGACTTCTGACTTCTGACTTCTGACTTCTGCTATAAATGTCTCACTAAAGCTTCCCCAACTCTTTTAGCCTCTTCTTCTGTCATCCCTGAAGTTAAAGGTGGACAAATATGATTAGGACACCAATGTTCGGCGCGAGGAAAACTTTGTCCTTCACAAATTCCCTCAAAAACAGGTTGTTGATGACAGGGAATTTCGTAAACTGTTCCCCCCAAAAAGATATTTTCTTCAGCTAAGGCACTCTTAATGTCTTGAGCTTTTTTTCCTTGGGGAACATGAACAATCAATTTATACTGACTGGCATGATCTTGATGATCTGTAGAGACAAAACTAATCCCTGCTTCCCGTAAAGGTGCAGTGATTAATTGATAGCATTTTTGTCGTCTGTCTAACATTTGTGGGAGTTTAGCCAATTGAATTAACCCTAAAACAGCGTGAATTTCGCTGATGCGGGTGCTATTCCCAAAATCTGTGTGTAATCCCCCAAAATCCATCCCTCGCTTCCCTTGGTTTCTCAGCGATCGCGCAATATAATCTTCTTGTTCATCATTAAGGGTGATCATTCCTCCCTCAAAAGTGGTCATAACCTTGGTAGGAAAGAAAGAAAAAGCCGCCCCATCTCCCAAATTTCCGGCCTGTACTCCTTTAATTTGACTACCGTGGGCATGGGCTGTATCCTCAAGGACAAATAAACCTTGTTGATGGCAATATTCCACAACTTGGGGGAATTCTGGCGAGATAACTCCTCCAATATGCACCCATAGCACCCCCGAAATCGGCGGAGTGGCTCCTTTAGCCACAGCTTCTTGTACCATGGCTAAGGATGGGGCAAAAGTGGTTTCGTCCATATCTAAGTATTGCACCTGGGCTCCCACTCGCAAAACCGCCGCTACAGTGGCAAAATTGGTATTAGTGGGGACTAATACTGTGGTTCCTTCGGCTTTTTTGAGGCGTAAAATAATTTCAAGTCCTGATGAACCACTATTAACTGCGATCGCGTATTTTGTTCCTACGTATTCAGCAAAAGCTTTCTCAAAGGCAGTAGTATTCTCCCCTAAGATCAGTCTACCGGATTTGAGAATATTTTTTGATTGCTCTGCGAAATATTCAATTTCATCATCTGTAATATCAAAATAAAACGGTTTAATTGGTTGTTTTGCCATGTTTTTAGATTAATCTGATAAACTCAATCAATTCTAAACCTAAATGTAATTAATATCGAATTGCTCTCAAAAATATTAGCTCCAGGTTTCCTCATTATGAGTTAAACTCTGGAGCAATTGTCAAGTTAAAAAGGAATGATTAGCTTATTGCTTTTCCCAAATAGTTGAATAAGAATAACAAGATTCTACTTTTCTTTCATGAAGTCCAACTTTGCTAAGTTTTCCACCGGTATTACATTTGACTTGCATTTGAATTTTGTAGGGCATTCCACCAGTTGCAACTTCGTCAACCATAACATAGGCAGATCTTTTCCCTTTATCAGAAGCTAACTTGTTTCCAGCAGCATCAACTACGGTAATTTTAACTCCTTTACATTCTTGATCACAACCTAGGAAAATAGCATATTCTCCTGGGGAAACAAAGTCAGCCATTTTTTGGCTTTTAACTTGTCTTCTAGGGGATTCTCGGAGAATCTGGTAGGCATCCGAACTAAATCCACCCACTTTAGCTACTTCTTCTGCTGTGCTGATTTCTGTTAAAGCTTCCTCATCATAGTCGTTGTATAAGTTTACAGATTTAACTTCAGTTGAAGCAACCAATAAAGTCCCTAAAATTAGACTAGTTCCTACGAATATTCGAGATAGATAATTCATTTAGCAGTCTCTCACTTATAACTTTGAGTTTTTCTTTCGAGCTAATTCACTATTTTTTTGCTAGACTAATGCTAGTTTCTAGAAATAATTTATTAGATTAAAATCATTCCACAACCATTAGCATTCAATCTATACCATCAAGATAGATCACAATTTTGTTGTTTAATTAGTTTCTTAATCTTTACTTCCAAATCAAATAATTATTCTAAATTTTTGTGAATATTTTTTTACAGGTATTAATATTTGTTTACAAAAATACAATTAATTTTTTAGCCGTTAATATAGAACATAATCGAGGAAAATAAAGAACATTTAATGTAAGTAATTGCTTTAAAAAAAATTTAGTAACTGGATTTATTTTGCATATTAAGGAAATGGGTAAATTCAGGTTGAAATATCAGTTTAATGACTCCAGTGGGTCCATTTCTATGTTTAGTGATCATGATTTCTGCAATTCCTCTATCCACACTATCAGGGTTATAATATTCATCACGATATAGCATCATAATTAAATCTGCATCCTGTTCAATTGCCCCACTTTCTCTTAAATCTGACATCATAGGACGCTTATTGTTTCTTGTTTCAACTGCGCGACTTAATTGAGATAAAGCAATTATAGGAACATTAGTTTCACGAGCTAATCCTTTCAAAGAACGGGTAATTTTAGAGAGTTCTTGATTACGATTATCACTGCCACTTCCTTCCATTAATTGTAAATAATCAATCAAAACTAAGCCTAATTCTCCCTTTTTTTCTGCCTGTAAACGTCGTACTTGGGAGCGAATTTGCATGACGCTTGTATTAGCAGCATCATCAATATAAATAGGCATCTCTGATAGTGTTGCCATAGCCATATTTAATTTTTCATATTCACTCTGGACAAATCTCCCTGTCCTGAGACGGTTTCCTTCAATTTTAGACTCGGCAGCCAATAATCTTAAAGATAACTGTTCTTTCGACATTTCTAAGCTAAAAATAGCGACAGGTAACTGACTTTTTTTGGCAATATTAGATGCCACTGCTAAACCAAAAGCAGTTTTGCCCATTGAAGGCCTTCCAGCAATAATAATTAAATCGGAACGTTGGAGTCCTCCTGTTACCGCATCTAGATCATAAAAATTGGTTTGAATACCAGGTAAAGAGGTTTTTTCATGGCGTTTTTCTAATTCAGAAAAAGTTTGAACTAAGGTTTCAGAAAGATGAATTAATCCCTCCTGGGGACGCTTTTGAGTAAGGGCAAAAATTTTCTTTTCTGACTCATCTAAAACTTGTTCTAATTCCTTAGTAGTTTCAAATCCTAATTCCGTAATTTCATGACCGGCTGCAATTAATTGACGGCGTAAGTATTTGTCCATCACTAATAGGGCATAACGGTCAATATTAACTGCTGAGACCGTACTATCTAATAATTGACTTAATTTATCTAGTCCGCCAATTCTTTCGAGAAGACCTTGATCTTCAAGGACAGTTTTTACTGTTAAAAAATCTGTGGGTTTTCCCTGGGCATGAAGTTTGAGGGCGGCTTGATAAATTTCTTTATGTATCTGAACATAAAAAGCATCTGGAGTAATTAAATCTACCACCCTTCCCATAGCTTCGCGGTCGAGTAAAATTCCTCCTAAAATTGATTCTTCAGCTTCAATATTTTGAGGTGGTAGAGAATTATTAGCAACCATAAAGTATCAAAATAAGCTTAAGTTTATAACCACAATATTGCTGTATTTGGGTCATGTTAGTAAATTCCTTGTGGATAGAGGTAGTTAGATATTTCCTCAAAAACTTGAATGATGGCTATTTCTAGACATTTATTTTCTTTGTTCTTATCATACCATAAATATCCTATTATTTAGATAGTTTAACAACACTTTGATCACAACAGCTAAAAATTCGGCCAACAAACTAATGATCAAGATTTAATAGCCTAAAATATTGAGATGATTTATGCTTGGTCTATTATGAAAAATTGTAGAATGATCGAGTACAATTCATGACTAGAATGACAATTGCTTGTTATTAAGCAATATACTTATAGAAAATTCAATTTCCATAACATGATTCTAAAAGCTGTAAAAAGACGATATTTACCCTTATGGTTATCTTCCTTATCCCAGGTAGATTGGCTGTTATTATTTTTGATAATCGGGTTAACCAGTTTAGGCGGATTAATGATCCGCAGTACGGAACTTTTAGAAGGTTCGGTAGATTGGTGGCAACACTGGCTATTTGGGGCAATTGGACTAGGTTTAGTCTTAATATTAGCTCAATGGCGTTATGAGAATCTAATGCAATGGCATTGGTTAACCTATGGTATTACCAATCTTTTCTTAATTGCTGTAATTATCATCGGTGTAGCAGCTAATGGGGCG
Organism: Cyanothece sp. UBA12306; assembly: GCA_003448685.1. Lineage (GTDB taxonomy): Bacteria > Cyanobacteriota > Cyanobacteriia > Cyanobacteriales > Microcystaceae > Rippkaea. Next base: position 6,952 of record DLXW01000290.1, on the reverse strand, counting down.
CAAAGTTGGATTAATATCGGTGGTTTTAATATTCAACCTTCAGAATTTGCCAAAGTAGGACTAATTATCACTTTAGCGGCTTTGTTGCACAAAAAAGAAGCCATCACTATTCCTATTGTCCTCCGAATTTTTGGAGTAACTGCCGTCCCCTGGGTGCTGATTATGTTACAACCTGATTTAGGAACGGGTTTAGTTTTTGGGGCAATTACATTAGGGATGCTTTATTGGTCCAATATGCCCCTAGGATGGCTAATTTTAATCTTATCTCCTCTGGTTTCTGCTATTTTGTTCAATGTCTTGCCTATTGGCTGGATTGTTTGGGCTGTTATCATGGGTGTTATTGCTTGGTTGACCCTACCTTTACGCTTTATTGCGACTATGGGGGCGATCGCTGTTAACATAACTGCTGGTGAGTTAAGTGGCCTATTGTGGGGACTACTCAAAGATTATCAAAAAGATCGCTTGACTTTGTTCTTAGAACCCGAAAAAAATCCTCTAGGTGGTGGTTATCAGTTGATTCAATCTCGTATTGCCATTGGTTCAGGGGAATTATGGGGAAGGGGACTAAATCACGGAACCCAAACCAATTTGAATTTTATTCCTGAACAACACACAGATTTTATTTTTTCGGCAGTGGGAGAACAGTTGGGTTTTGTCGGGAGTATTGCTGTTTTATTAAGTTTTTGGTTGATTTTTTGGCGTTTAATTATTATTGCCTGTCAAGCTAAGGAAAATTTTGGTTCTTTATTAGCTATTGGAATGTTATCAATGATTGCTTTTCAGGTTATTGTTAACATCTGTATGACGGTTGGTTTAGCGCCTATTACTGGTATTCCTCTACCTTGGTTAAGTTATGGTAGATCAGCCCTATTGACTAATTTTATTGCTTTAGGATTAGTAGAATCCGTAGCAAATTATCGACCTAGAAAGAGGTTTTAGTCAAATTATAATTGATAGTTTATGATTGTTAAAAAATTTTTAACCTCGAACTCTGAACTCTGAACTCATTTATTTATCCTTTTCTCAAATGAAGTATCTCTGCTTCATTACTTTCTCTTGCTACCCGAATTAATAAAGCAGCTAGGGTTAAACTCGCTAAAGTGGAACTTCCTCCATAACTAAACAAGGGAAAAGGTAAACCAGTTGTTGGTAAGGCCCCTGTTGCTACACCAATATTCAATAAGGATTGTCCTACCATAATCACCATAACACCAATAGCGATTAATCTTTTCACCCGATGAGTACATTTCATGGCTACTCGAAGGGCAAAAGTTGCATAAGTTAATAACAAGAATAGTAAGATAATACCTCCAATAAAGCCAAACTCTTCAGCAAAAACTGAGAAAATAAAGTCAGTATATTGGATGGGTAAATAGAAAAGTTTTTGTTGAGACATACCATATCCTGTACCAAAAATACCGCCTGAACCAACAGCCATTAAGCTTTGTACCAATTGATAGCCATTGCCTAAAGGATCAGCCCAAGGATCAAGAAAAGCTGTTACTCTTTTTCTTTGATATTCCCGTAAACTAATACTAATAAAAGCAGTTAATGCTCCTCCTAAAGCAGTTGAAGTTAAATACATAGCTGGTATTCCCGAAGCAACTGCAACTAACCACAGACTCATCCCACAAAGAGCAGTTGTACTTAAATTTGGTTGTAATAAAATACAGGCTAAAATTATAGTAAAAACTCCTAACCATTGTAAGCGGATTACCCATAGTAATCGCTCCCATCTACCAAAAACTAAAGCACTTTGTAGCACTAAAAAGGGTTTCATTAATTCCGAAGGTTGAATTAAAATAGGCCCCAATTTAATCCAACGAGTTGCCCCATTAATATTTTCTCCCAATCCAGGAATTAAGGTACATATAATTAATCCTAAAACCAGACATATAC
>DLXW01000290.1:4387-4890 GCA_003448685.1 Cyanothece sp. UBA12306 | reverse complement strand
ATACACAAGGGGGAGAGTTTTAATGGATATTCTAGAGGCGATCGCACAATCCAATTAAAACCTTGTAATCCCATCCAGATCCAGATCAATTGTCGGATCATATAATACCAGCCGTTGCCCGTTTCTGCTTCAGCAACTGCATAGGAAGCAGAGAAAAGAGAAATTAAACCAATAGATATCCACAAAAAGGTTAACCAACGTAAAAAACGAGCTTCTCCTGACCAATGTTGAACATCGGGATCAAAAATCGGTATTACATAGCGCAGCAAATTTGCTTTTGATTCTTGACTATCCGTGATCATACTATTTAATGACATTCAATATTTTTAAGTTAAATTAATTGTTATTTATCCAATTATTCAAGTTAATTATAAGTCAAAAATAAATTTAACTGTAAATTGATCATATTTACCTCAAGGATTAGACTACTAGCAATTCCCATAAGTTCCCCTATTGACAATATTTTTTTAGTTGAGTACTAACGGGGTGACAACTAGACTCAA
>DLXW01000290.1:1800-4258 GCA_003448685.1 Cyanothece sp. UBA12306 | reverse complement strand
ACGGGGTGACAACTAGACTCAAATTGAGATAAAAATTGCTATTATGATGCTGTGGGCGGGTTTTGCGATCGCGGTGCAACAAACTTAATTATAATAAAAAATTGCAAGTTTTTCTATAGGGACTGGTTTTAATGACAGCTAAGCGCATTTTAATAGCCATTGTGACTATTTTTTTGACCAGTTGTCGCGGTTATCCCCGTTTGTTGAACTTTCCATTTGACCGAGGAGGACGAGGTCTAAATAGTTCTTCTTCGGAAGTAACCCCCCAAGTGACATCTTCGTATATCGTTTTTGTTTCTGATCGCAATGGTTCCCAGGATGTTTATTTATTTGATGCTCAAAAACGTCAATTAATAGCTTTACCTGGTCTTAATTCCCTTGATGAAGTTGCTTCTCATCCTTCTATTTCCGAAGATGGTCGCTATCTTGTTTTTAGTGCTAATCGTCAAGGAAAATCAAATATTTATCTCTATGATCGCCAAACCCAACAAAAACGCAGTCTGACAGATAATCTAGCAGCAGAAGTAAGGAACCCCATGATTAATGCTGATGGCGATCGCATTGCATTTGAAATTGCTCAAGATGGTCAATGGGATATTATGATCTACGATCGCTCAGGAAATCCCTTTAATTAATGGTTCAAAGCTTTTTCTAATTTTTCAAGACCTATTGAGGAAGAAGATCGCATTAATCATTGCTGATTGCTATATTTAGTCGAGAAGATTCTTGCTCTCTAAGCTGTTCCCAATATTTCTTTAAATCATGAGATACTTGTCCCGACAATAAAATACATCCTAACAAGTTAGGAATTGCCAAAATTAGGTACATCATATCACTGAAATTAACGACGGCTCCCAAATTAACAATTGACCCGATAAAAATAAAAGTTAAAAATATGATTTTAAAGACAATACGACTGGGATCTCCTAAAATATAAGCCCAACAAATTTCGCCATAGTAGCAGCAAGTAGTAATGGTGGAAAAAGTAAACAGACAGATGATAACCACTAATACCAAAGGAAACCAATCAATAACACTGCCAAAGGCCATAGCTACTAAAGACGAACCACTAATACCGTCCCCCAAAACTTCCCTATAGGTTCCTGTGGTGATAATTACTAAAGCGGTGAGATTACAGACCAAAACCGTATCAATCAAAGGTTCTAACATTGCTACCATGCCTTCTTGAATAGGTTCTTTAGTCTTACTTACCGCATGGGCCATCGCAGATAAGCCCAAACCTGAGATATTAGAGAAAATACTCCGTCTAATTCCCTGGACAAAAACTCCTACTATACCCCCTTCTACTGCCTGGGGGGAAAATGCTTCTCGAACTATGACGGTAAAAGCCCCGGGAATGGCGGTAAAATTGACCGCTAAGACCCATAAACACCCTAAAATGTAGAGGGATACCATCACCGGAATTAGACGGCTGGTAACGATGCTAATACGGCTAATGCCCCCAATAATGACCAGTCCGACGAATCCTGCTAAAATTAGTCCATAGGCCCAATCATAATTTTTCAAGGTAGGAATCACTGTCACTACAGCAGCAAAAGATTGATTGGCCTGGAACATATTGCCTCCCCCCATGGCTGCCCCAATTCCAGCTAAACTATAGATAATAGGCAATATTTGCCCTAATTTAGCTCGTCCAATTTTATCTAAACCATCCCGTAGATAATACATTGGTCCACCGGTCACAGTTCCATCAGGGAGAAGACGGCGATATTTCACCCCCAAGGTACAGGCTACAAATTTACTTGACATTGCCAACAGAGCATAGACTGTCATCCACAAGACAGTTCCAGGCCCACCGATGGAAATGGCAATGGCCACCCCCGCAATATTTCCCAGTCCAATACTGCCAGATAAAGCCGTTGCTAGGGCTTGAAACGGGGTCACTTCTCCCTTAGAATCGTCTTGATCTTGATTTTCTTGTCCTAGGGCAATTTTGATGGCGTGGGGTAAACCCCGAAGATTAATGAACCCCATTTTGAGGGTGAGGAAAATTGCCCCGAAGAGTAACCAAAGTATGATTAGGGGCAATCCTCCCACATCAAATAATAGTATCTGTTCTAAGAGAGTAACAAAGCTAGAAAAAATTTGATCAATGCGATCGATGAAGTAATTCACAGGAGATTTAAAGTAAAGTATTGATGGAAAATTTAATTGTGGCAAAAAATATTAAAGTAGTACACGATTAGGAGTACAATCTTTCATATCAAGATCTAAAGGAACCAAGTTTGTCATCAGGACAACCTTGGTAATTTGCTGTATGGATTCAATTATCTTAAATAAAGTCAAAAAAACACCAACTGACCAAAATTTATCTATTAAGTATTGGCAAAGCGTCATAGCATTTCTGATAGTTGCCATCTTATTAGGTTCCCTCCCTGCTGTGACAAAACAAGTCGTTTATTACTTAACTCCTCCTGTGCAATTAGCTATACGCTAT
>DLXW01000290.1:609-1579 GCA_003448685.1 Cyanothece sp. UBA12306 | reverse complement strand
TGCAATTAGCTATACGCTATCTGATTGCCGTATTATTCTTTATTCCGTCAATCACAAAAATCGTTTTTGATATCGGACTTGTGCCAAGGGTAAAAAACGCCATAGAATCAGACATCGCTATTAATACTTTTGCCCTATCTAATTTATCAGGGATATTACCCATCAGTCTGACTAGGAATAATTTACCAGCCAATAGTAAATTATTACGGGACGGTTTGATTCTAGGATGCCTCACTTTCGGCATTCATCTAGGTTTAAGTTTTGGAGTGCAGACGATTTCTGCTAACCGAACATCTTTCTTGTTTGGTCTATGTGTCATTTTTGTTGCTCTCCTGGATCTACTTTATCGCAAGCGTTTTTCCTTGAAAGTATTATTAGCAACAATTTTAGCTTTTAGTGGAAGTGCTTTGATGTCATGGGAGCAAAACAGTGAACCCCTAATCGGAACCCTCTGGATTTTGGGGGCTGTTGCTTGCGAAGCTACCATGCTAATTATACTTGAAGACATTTCCTCTAATCATGATCCCTTGGATTTGTCCCTCGTTAGATTAGGAGTCGCAGCTATATTAGCTTTAGGTTTTGGTCTCAACCATTTTTCAGACCAGCTATTGATCATTCAATCCCATTGGGTTCCCCTATTTTACTTAGGTGCTGCCACAGCAGCAACAACTTGGTTAGTCATTTTTGCCCTGCAAACTTTGCCTGCTGTCGAAGCTTCCCTAATTCAGGGGTTAGAGCCAATTTTCGGCACAGTTATTTCCTTTGTAGTTCTTGGTGAAGTCTTTGGATTTCGTGGTGTGATCGGTTCAATGCTAATATTAATAGGGACTGCGATCGCAATTTTGGCTCCTTTACGGAAGTCCATGGGAATAAATCAGTTAAATCACGAGGATTCATGATAATACGCAATTTAGATCAGTTAGTAGAAACTGAGCGAGATATAGCTTGGGGCAATGGTCAAAGCCGCAGA
>DLXW01000290.1:0-395 GCA_003448685.1 Cyanothece sp. UBA12306 | reverse complement strand
GGGCAATGGTCAAAGCCGCAGATTTTTAGTTGAAAGTGACGGCATGGGTTATAGTTTGACAGATACGGTCATTAATGCTGGCAGTGAATCACTGTTGCAATATAACAATCATCTTGAAACTTGCTATTGTATTCAAGGTGAAGGAGAAATTGAAGATATGGATGGAGTCATCTATCCCATTGAAATTGGGACAATGTATGCTCTAGATAAACATGATAAACATTATTTACGTGCCAAGACAACTATGCGCTTAGTTTGTGTTTTTTCTCCTCCATTAAAGGGTAATGAATCTCATAATCTAGATGGAAATAGCGAGAGTAGTTATTAAAGTGTACTCAGTAGGACTAAAAGTTAATGTTTTGAGATATTTAGGTAGGGCTTACTGAATAAATACT
>DLXW01000228.1 GCA_003448685.1 Cyanothece sp. UBA12306 | reverse complement strand
ATGAACTACGTCTAGCCGCTTCGCTGAGCTAGACGTTTCTGACGCTTCTTCACCCCTAGTTGTCTCATGCTTCCGCATTCGATAGAGCTAGGCGGCTCTGCATCTAAAGAGGCACGTTCCATACCCCTTGCGTAATTAAGCATAACCTTGGCTGCGGCTACATCACGGTCACAGGAATAGCCACATTTTTCGCAATTATGTATTCGTTCTGCCAAGCTTTTTTTCCTTTGATGACCACAATTAGGGCAGGTTTGAGATGGCTTAAGTTTTCGGGTAGGAACCTCAATATAAAAACCACCTGCTTCGGTAACTTTACTTTTAATTAATGATTTTAAATTACCGATTCCAACGTCAAGGATTGAACGATTTAAACCTGTCTTTTGACGTTTTCTTTTGCTATCTTTTTTAGCCTTTTTGGTCATTCCTTTCAGGTTTAATTTCTCGGTTGCCACCAGGCTATTACGGCTAATTATCAGTGGGTCAACTTGATGATGCCAATCTTGTCTTTTTCTAGCCACTGACGACTGAATTTTACCAGCGTTTCTGGCAGCCTTTTTCCATCTTCTTGATGCCTTGACTCCTTTTCTGGGGTTACGTTTACGCCTTGCTTTTTTAGCGGTCTTATTGATTTTCTCCTGACATTGTTTGAGAAATCTAGGATTATCAATAACAGTTCCATCATCAAAAGCAATCGCATGATGAGTGCCAAAATCGATACCAATAGAACCCTGTCCCGTATTCCGAATGGGAAGACAATCAACGGTTATTGAGGCATACCATTTCCCTTGTTTAAAGATAATGGTACAAGTTTTTGGGGTTCCCCAATCTCTTGCTTTCCCTCTGATTTTAATTGTTCCTAAATTGCTTAAGAGCAATCGTCCATGCTGTCCGTTACTGTCTATTTTCCATCCTGATTGACAAGGATAAGTCCATCCTTTATATAATCTCGATGACTTAAGCTTGGGATATCCTGACTTAAGTTTAAAGAATCTTTGGAAGGCAAAATCAACTCTTTTTACAGTCGCTTGAAGGGCATGGCTACCTAATTCTTTATACTCTGGCCAGACCTCTTTAAAGCTGGGCAAACAATTTTGTTGCTCAAAATAATCAACAGATTTACCAAACTTTTGATATTGAGTTTTGCGATTAATCACACAAGCGTTGTATAAATCTTTATGTAGCCTACGCCAATAGTGTAATTTCTCGTTTTGCTTTTGATTAGGGTATAGCCTGAATGTAATTCTTTTGATAGTCATGTTGCCGACCTCAACAAACTGATATGATAATTTTAGTCTAACGACCTGTAGGGTGTCAAGATGAAAGCAAGGAAAGGGTCACATAGTGTTTTTAGCGTGCGGTTACATTTTGTTTTTGTTACTCACTATCGTAGAAAAGTAATAACTGCCCCAATGCTAGAGCGGTTAAGAGAAATGGTTTGGCAGGTATCAAGAAAAATGGATTGCGAGTTAATAGAGTTTTCGGGGGAAATGGATCATGTACATATTTTGTTAGATTTCCATCCCAAAAACTCTATTTCTGCTGTTGCAGGATGCCTTAAAAGTTCCACCGCTAGGGTCATGAAAAAAGACTTTTCTGAGCAAGTTACTAAATTTTACAAGGATAAGGTTTCTTTTTGGTCTAATTCTTATTATGTCGCCTCATCTGGCGGCGCACCTATTGAAAAACTGAAAGAATATATCAAAAATCAAGATGCTCCCAAAAGTTAGTTGGCGATTTTCGGGGTATCGAACCCCTCAATCGCCGCGCTTTCCTTCCCCACCCCGCTATCGCTGAGGGTGGGGACTGACGCGCATTCGTTTAGACGGGGGTTAAGTTTTAGGGGTTGGAGGTTGGGGGAAAATTTTAACGCCCAATCCCCATCTACACTTTAACCTTGTTGTCACCCCGTGAGCTAATTAGGTAAAACCCCTACTTTAATATTGAGATCGAGTAATTTTTCATTACGTTCAACTTGTAAAGGTAACATTTTACCAACGGAAGTTTTTTCAACTGCTTGCTGCACTTCACCAGGATTTTTTAAGGTTTGATTATCAATTGATTGAATCACATCTCCTGCTTTTAATCCTGCTCTATCTGCTGGGGAATTAGGCATTACTTTGACAATTAATACTCCTTGATCATTAGTAATATTTAATCCTTTACTTTCTGCTAATTTTTGTTTAATTTCTGGAGTAATTGCTACCATTTGAATACCTAGAAATGGGTGTTCAACTTTCCCTTTAGTGATTAATTGGTCTGCAATTTTTTCTGCCTTATTAATAGGAATAGCAAAACCAATTCCTTGAGCATTTTGGATGATAGCAGTATTCATTCCAATAACTTCTCCATTCGCATTTAGCAAAGGGCCACCAGAATTACCTGGATTAATTGCTGCATCAGTTTGAATAAATTCAACCCGTTTATCCCCTACTCCAACTTCAGAACTTAAGCGTCCTGTAGCACTAATAATTCCGGTAGTTACCGTACTATCTAATCCTAAAGGATTACCGATCGCGATCGCCCATTCTCCTACCTTTAGATCATCCGAATTACCTTGTTTAACCGTGGGTAAATTATTAGCTTCAATCTTAATAACTGCTACATCTGTTAAACTATCAGTCCCTAATACCTTACCGGTAAAATTGCGGCCATCTTTAAGAGTCACAGTAACTTCAGATGCACCATCAACAACATGAGCATTAGTCAGAATTTTACCATCATTACTCAAGATAAATCCTGATCCTGTTCCCCGTTGAATTTGTTCATCGGGAACTTCAGGTATTTGGGAACCAAAAAAGCGACGGAAAAAGGGATCGTCAAAAATAGGAGGAACCTCGGTTTTCACTGTCCTAGAAGCATCAATTCTGACGACTGCAGGGCCGACTTTAGTAACAACATCAGTTACAAAATTCCCCGTAGTAGGAGCAAAAACTAATTGTTCTTGTTTATTATTCTTCCCAGAAGAGCCAATAATTTCACTGGTTTCTGCTAATAAATAAGAATGACTTAAAGTATAAGCACCTCCAACACCTAAACCCATACCTAATAGTATTAAAGATAAATAAGTAATTGGTTTTTTCCAAGAAGAAGATTGAGAATAATTGAGGTTAAGTTGATTGTCTTTCATTATAGTTTACCCTTAATAACGATGATTCATTAAATTTGAGAAAAGTCAGCCCAAAGTGAGGAGCTATTAAGGAAAACGGCTTGAGCTGACATTTTTAATATAAACTCCTGATATTACAAAATTGTGTCACTCTTATGACATTAAAATGTCAATATTCTTCTGTCATCACTTTAACCTGCTTGTCACCCCGTGAAAATTTTAGCTCAATGACTCATTTTACTTCAAAGATCATCTGCTACAACTCGTAATGCTAGTGTTTGGACTTTTGTTATGGTTTCTTCGACAGTTCGATCATCAACTATAACACCTGGTAAATCTATTACTTCAGCAATTGAGCGTCCATCGTTTTCTTTTTCAAGCTCAATTGTATAGTTTATCTTACAATGTCGGGCTGAAGACTCCCGTTATAGGTAAGGGCGACTTAAGACGGGCATAGCCCGTCGCGCCCGAACCCTTAACGGTGAGATGAAAGCCGGACCAGCAAACAAACCGCGTAGCGTCCATATTCCTCTGGATATTTTGCGCTGTAAGTAGTATCATAAAAAAATAGTTGTTTGAGGCCTTTAAACAATGATTGTCTTAGAAATGAAAGCGGTGCCGGGGCCAGGTCAAGCCAATGCTATTGACGATGCTATTAGGACAGTACAGTTCATCCGCAACAAAGCATTAAAACTTTGGATGGATGCTAGTCGAGAAGACAAAATCGATAAATATGCTCTCAATAAATACTGTCGTATTCTAGCTAAAGAATATAAGTTTGCTGATGAATTAAACTCAACAGCAAGACAAGCATCATCGGAAAGGGCTTGGTCAGCTATCTCTCGTTTCTATGACAATTGTAAAAAAGGGATAAAAGGTAAAAAAGGCTATCCTAAATTCCAAAAGAATAACCGTTCTGTTGAGTATAAACAATCAGGATGGAAGCTATCTGATGATAAAAAGAAGATAACTTTTACCGATAAAAAAGCCATCGGAACAGTTAAACTAAAAGGGACTAGAGACTTAAACTTTTACCCTGTTGACCAGATTAAACGAGTTAGGATTGTACGACGCGCCGACGGGTACTATATTCAATTGTGTATTAGTGTTGATATTTGGGACTATGCTAAACCCTTAGAACCAACTAAACACTGTACAGGAATTGATGTAGGGCTTAAAGTTTTCTATGGCGATAGTGACGGGAAAACAGTGGAAATACCTCAATATTATCGTAAGGCAGAAAAGCGTTTAAAACGTCTTAATCGATATAAATCCAAGAAGTTTAAAAAGGGAACCACGCCATCAAACAACTATAAAAAAGCGAGGAAGAAATATGCTTTAAAACATTTAAGAGTAAGTAGGCAACGTAGGGGCTTTGTCGAAACAGAGGCATTGCGCGTAATCCAATCTAACGATTTGGTAGCCTATGAAGACTTAAATATTAAAGGTATGGTAAAAAATCAACGTCTAGCTAAAAGTATTAATGATGCTGCTTGGTCAACTTTTAGACAATGGGTAGAATATTTTGGCTTTAAATA
>DLXW01000360.1:2758-8572 GCA_003448685.1 Cyanothece sp. UBA12306 | reverse complement strand
TCTTCATGAATAATGCAGGTTAATCAGTTTTATATTAGACAACAAAATATCTTTTTGTTAATATCAAACTCTTTAAGTTTGAGGGATTCTTTTGTTAAAAAATAACCAGAAGTGACTGGAAAATTCATTGATTAGCGGTGCAGCCGCACACGCGAAGCGTGACCGCCTTGTATTTTGAGTGATCGCTGTCTTGAAAAACTTTCCTGAGACAGTTGAAAACTAGGCACAGTCTTCTTTTGCCGAAATTAAATGCGATTGCCCTGGGGAAACCTGCCCCTAATCTGCAACCAAGTAATTCTAACCCTAAGCCTGGGACAGCTTTCGGGGCTTGAGCAACTCAATAGTCCATTTTTTTCTCTTATCGTTTTCTACTTTGATAGAGCTAACTACATCAAAAAAATTATTAATTTTTTTGATGTAGTCAAGTGAATTTCTTTGAATGTATATTGACACAATGAATAATCCATGAGGCTTTAAAAATTTTTGATATCTTAATAGAGTTTGAACGGGAGAATTGGCGTAATAAATTGTTTCGTTAAAAATGATTAAATCAAATTTTTGTTCAGCTTCATACTCCTCAAAATTAGCTTCAACAAATTGAATATTAGAACCAGAATATGATTGAGCTTGTTTTATAGCTTCACTTGAAATATCTATACCTAAATAATTTGAAAATTGACCAGCTTCTAAATAACGCAAGATAACCCCTTGACCACAACCTACATCAAGCAATGAAAGGTTGTTTTTTAATAATTCATCTCTTACATGATAAATATATCCTACAATGATCATGTAATGAGCCATTTGATGGATTGTCGATAAATATTCCCATCTACCCGATTCATATTCAAGATTCCATACCTCAGTAGATATTTTGTAACCATAGCCGTAGGCAGAAAATCTGGATAATATTTGACGGAATAATTTTTTAAGTTTATCCTTAAGGATGTCCATAGGTCTTACTAATCTATAATTGAAACTGGAAGAATTGATTTATTTAAAAATTGGTGTGGGATTCTCGATCTCAGAAACTCCATAAACTCAATATAGCGTTTCTCGAACTCATGAGGGACACAACAAGGGGCAGAAACTGACTTTTTAGGGAATATTTTTTCGTCAGTGCGACCGCTAAATTTCCGAATTCCCAATGCCTTATTCTACTGTTAGCCATTGTTATCAAGCAGAGTTTATTGAGAAGAGGATAGGGGTTCAAACCTTGATTTCTTCGTTAGAGTTAGGATAGCTACCTTCAATCCTGAATAATCTGCTCTATATTTATCAGTTTTCTACTTTTTGTTGAGAATGATCGCCTCTCGATCTCAGATGTATCACATTTTGGGTTATCTGTCAATGGATAACTCCTATCAACCTAGAAATTCAATTTGTTCCAAAAGTTCCTCAGAAATATTCATCAAAAAATTCAGTAGGCATAAATATTTTTGTTTTTATTCTTTATAAAAATGGAACTCTTCCTGATTTTGTTATCTCTAAAATTTGTTTTAAATCTTGCCAATTTTCCTGTTCAATTTGTTCAATAATTTGATCTAATTGTTGACGATATTCTAGCAGCGATCGCAACAAGGCTTTTTGATTATATTGAGACATCATTACCCCTAATTCTGGATTTCCTCCCCCAACTCGACTGGTATCTCTAAATCCTGAACTGGCTAAATTTTGGGCTAATTTTAAAATTAGGGGGTCTTCTTCTCCTAAACAAGTTTTAATTAAATTCGCACTCACCATCACTGGTAAATGGGAAATCAATGCCACTGCGCGATCGTGATCTTCTGGTGTGCATTGATACACTTTTGCTCCTAATCTTATAGCTATCTCTTCAAGTAATTTAACGCTATCTTTAGGAGTATTTGCCCTTGGTGTAATTACATAAGGTGCATCCTTAAATAAGTCTCTTTGTGCTGCTTCTACTCCCTGTTCAGCGGTTCCTGCCATGGGATGTCCACCGATGAATTTGTCCCATAATTTTGAACATTTCTCAACAATTGGGGTTTTGACTGAACCTACATCTGTGACAATAGTTTTCTTAGATAAATGAGGAATTAATTCCTTCAAAGTTGGTACTATTAATCCAATTGGTGTACAAATTATTACGATGTCTGCGTTACTAAGTAAACTTAAATTAATATTCGCTCGATCAACTATACCTTTTTCTATAGCACGTTGGCAGGTACTTTCTCGACGGGAAACCCCTAAAACAGTGAAACCGCGATCGCCTAAATCAAGTCCTAAAGATCCCCCAATTAATCCTAATCCAATAATTCCTACTTCCATCAATAATTCACTACTGAACGATAGTCAGGACAGTCAATCGCTTGTTCCGTATTAGCACTTAAAGGATTAACCGGACATTTGAGGCGATAATCATTGGTGAAAAATTGGCAGTTACTACAAGGAATTTGGTGCATGGTTTTAGCACGATTGGTAGTATCCACAAGAGCATTCCATAAAGACCAACCTAGTATTAAGATGAATCCCCAGGCCGCAATAAAACAGAGGGGAACTAGAATTGGTTGTATAATTTGGATTAAATTGTATAGTAGTTGTAACACAATAGAGTTTGAATTTAAAGTCATAACTAGCCCAATATATCTATTTTAACAGAGACTCTTCCTTCTCTTGTAAAATCTTGCACCATTATCAATAAATTTTTGTATAGTAGGTTTAGGCAAGAACTTCTTGCAGCATTTCTCTTAAAAAATCTCAATTTTTGGACTATGCAGTTTAATCAGGACAATAATCGATTCGATCAAGGTAGAGTCGTTTCCGTCCGAGGAAGTGTAGTAGATGTTTACTTCCCCAAAAAGTTACCAGATATTCACAGTCAACTCCAAGCTGGAGAAAAGGGAAAGGTAAAATTAGAAGTTGTTTCTCATCTTAACTCCCATTTGGTCAGAAGTATTGCCTTAACTGCCACTGCAGGATTAGCAAGAGGGACAACTGTTGATGATACGGGACATCCCCTACAAGTGCCTGTGGGGGACGGTTTACTCGGTCGGATGTTCAACCTTTTTGGTGAGGTAATTGATGGGCAAGCACCGATTATGGGTCTAGAAATGCGCTCCATTCATGGTCATCCAATTCCACTCATCGAAAGAGCTACTAATTCAGAAATTCTCAGAACCGGAATTAAGGCGATTGATATTCTAGCACCCCTTGAAAGAGGGGGAAAAGCCGGACTTTTGGGGGGAGCAGGGGTGGGGAAAACTATATTGATTACGGAAACCATTCACAATATGGTCAAACAGTATCAAGGAGTTAGCCTTTTTTGTGGTATTGGAGAACGGTGTCGGGAAGCTCAAGAACTCTATCAGGAAATGCAAACAACTGGAGTCCTAAATAATACAGTTATGGTCTTTGGACAGATGAACGAACCCCCAGGGGCTAGATTTCGTGTGGGACAGGCAGCACTGACAATGGCAGAATATTTTCGAGATTCAGCCAAACAAGACGTTTTATTATTAATTGATAATATTTTTCGTTTTATCCAAGCGGGGGCAGAAGTTTCAGGATTGATGGGCCAGCTACCCTCTCGAGTAGGCTATCAACCTACTTTAGCGACGGAATTGTCAGAATTGGAGGAACGAATCTGTAACACCAATACAGGCTCAATTACTTCAATTCAAGCGGTTTATGTTCCTGCTGATGATTTTACTGATCCTGCTGCTGTTCATACTTTTTCCCATTTATCTGCCTCAATTGTACTTTCTCGCAAACGGGCTAGTGAGGGATTCTATCCTGCGGTTGATTTACTTGAGTCTAGCTCAAAGATGTTGATGCCTAATATTGTGGGAGAACGCCATTATCGCATTGCTCAAGCAGTACGCCAAACTCTAGCTAATTATGAAGAACTCAAGGATATTATTGCTATGTTGGGGTTAGAAGAACTTTCTGGGGGCGATCGCCAAATTGTCTATCGTGCTAGGCGTTTAGAAAAATTTTTGACCCAGCCTTTTTTCTCCACAGAACAGTTTACTGGACTATCAGGAAAGTTTGTGGAACTCGAAGATGCTTTAGATGGTTGCGATCGCATTCTCAATGATGAGTTTTCTGATTTCCCTGAAAATGCACTGTACATGATTGGTGCGATCGAGGATTCCACTTAATCTTAATTTCTTTGGCTTTAAAAAGTCAAGAAGGGATATATTTATCTCTTAAATTTGACAAAAATCTTAAAAGAGTGTTAAGGTTGTCCAAAAAAATTATAAATCTGGCTTAAAACCATAAAAATGGACAGTCCCAAAACAAGTGATTCATTAGTTGATATTTTACGACAAAGGACTCAAAACCACCCCGAACGCCAAGCCTATATCTTTCTCCAAAACGGAGAAACAGAATCAGCGAGTCTTACTTATGGGGAGTTAGACAGACAAGCAAGGGCGATAGGGGCTTATCTTCAGTATTGGCCAGGAGAACGAATTTTATTGCTATATCCTTCTGGACTAGAATTTATTACGGCATTCTTTGGCTGTTTGTATGCTGGAGTAGTGGCGGTTCCGGTTTATCCTCCCAGACGCAATCAAAAATTATCTCGGTTACTTTCTATCGTTGATAATGCCCAAGCTAAAGTAGCACTGACAACAACCTCCATACTGACTGACATTAAGAATCGATGGCAAGAGGAAGCAGAGTTAACCCAGTTAAAGTGGATAGCAACAGATACCATCAAAGCTAATGGTCAAGATTTTGTCCCTCAATCAGTAAAACCAGATAGTTTAGCTTTCTTGCAATATACATCTGGTTCTACAGGAACACCCAAAGGAGTGATGGTGACTCATGGCAATATTATCCACAACCAGCAGTTGATTCAACAAGCTTTCGGCCATAGCGAGCAAAGTATTGGTGTTAGTTGGTTGCCTTTATTCCATGATATGGGTTTGATTGGTCATGTTTTGCAACCTATTTATGCCGGATCTGTTAATATTCTGATGCCGCCATTAGCGTTTATGATGAAGCCAATTCGTTGGTTAAAAGCGATCTCTAAATATAGAGCGACTACCAGCGGCGGACCAAATTTTGCTTACGATCTCTGTATTAGTGACAAAAAAATCAAACCAGAACAGTTGGCCAATCTTGACTTAAGCAGTTGGGATTTAGCTTACAGTGGGGCCGAACCGATCCGGGCCAAAACTTTAAAAGAATTTGCTAACAAATTTGCCCCCTGTGGTTTTAACTACAGTGCCTTTTATCCTTGTTATGGCATGGCAGAAACTACCCTGTTGGCTACAGGTGGGGTTAAAGCTCTCAAACCAGTGATTCGGGGTGTGAAAGCGACAGTATTAGAGAGGAATTCAGTAGTAGAAAGTGAGATTTCCTGGCCAGGAAGTCGGGAATTAGTCGGTTGTGGTCGTCCTTACAGATTGGGCAAAAAAGTAGCAATTGTTAATACTGACTCGTTAACTCGGTGTAAACAAGGAGAAATTGGAGAAATTTGGGTATCTGGGCAAAGTATTGCTGCTGGATATTGGAATCGTCCCCAAGCAACCCAAGAAACCTTTCAAGCTTATGTAGCGGACACGGAAGAGGGGCCCTTCTTACGGACAGGAGATCTTGGATTTAAGCTTAACGGAGAGCTTTTCGTGACAGGAAGAGTCAAGGATCTGATTATTATCCGAGGACAAAACTATTATCCCCAAGACATTGAATTAACCGTCGAAAACAGCCATCAAGCATTGCGACCTAATTGTGGGGCAGCATTGACGATGGAGTTGAATGGCTCACAACGACTGATTATCGTTCAAGAGGTAGAGCGAAGTTACCTGCAAAAGCTAGATCTAGATGAGATAGTAGGAGATATCC
>DLXW01000360.1:1302-2505 GCA_003448685.1 Cyanothece sp. UBA12306 | reverse complement strand
CAACTCCATCGTCAATGCTAGGCAGTGACAGCAGAACATTCTCTACAGGTTGATGCTATTGTCTTAGTCAAAACTGGGAGTATTCCCAAAACTTCCAGTGGTAAGATTCAGCGTTATGCTTGTCGGACTGAATTTTTAACAAACAGTTTAGATGTAGTTGGTAATTGGAGTCAGAAATCTCTGGCAAAAGCTAACTTTCGGTGTTTATAGACTGGTTGTCAATCTACCAAATTAGGAGTATTTTAATGCAGTTGACTCGAAAAAAAGAACCTTCCCTCGGTTCACTAAAAAAAAAGAACATCACCATTAAGAATGATTATTTAGTCAAGATGCAATTGCGTCACCTTTGGTTGACTAACGTGATTCCTTTGTTAGGGTTTCTAGTTCTCCTAGGATTAATCTGGCAAAATGGCATTCATGGGTTAGACATTGCACTGTTAATTGGGATGTACACCCTGAGTCTCTTCGGCATCACTGTAGGCTTTCATCGGCACTTTTCCCACGGAGCTTTCGAGACAAATCAAGTTATCAAAGTCATCCTCGCTATTCTCGGAGCTATGGCCGCTCAGTCACCCCTTGTCTATTGGGTAGCTCAACATCGACGGCACCATGCTTACAGTGATCTTGATGGAGATCCTCATTCTCCTCACATCCATCAAGGGAAACTATTGGGACAACTCGAAGGTTTATGGCATGGTCATGTCGGTTGGGTATTAGTACCCGAAGCCACGAATACAACCCTATTTGCCAGAGATTTAATTCAAGATCCCCTAATTTATAAGGTTAGTCAGCTATATTTTGTCTGGGTCTTGATTGGTTTACTGATTCCCACCGTTTTAGGCGGAGTGTTGACAGCAAGCTGGTTAGGAGCTTTTTCAGGATTTCTGTGGGGAGGGCTAGCACGAATCTTTCTAGCGCAACAAACAACTTTTAGTATTAATTCCATTTGTCACATCTATGGAAGTCGTTCCTTTGATACCCGTGAAAACAGTACCAATAATCTTTGGTTAGCCATCCCCACAGTTGGTGAAGCTTGGCACAACAACCATCATGCTTTCCCAAATTCAGCGAAGTTTGGGTTGCAATGGTGGCAAGTTGACCTAGGTTACTTAGTGATCCGCGTTCTGCAACTGCTTGGCTTAGCTTGGGATGTTAAGGCTCCAACAGCAGAAATGATTGAGGCGAAAAAAGTTGCTCAGTGAG
>DLXW01000360.1:0-1066 GCA_003448685.1 Cyanothece sp. UBA12306 | reverse complement strand
ACTGAAATAGGACTGCTATATAGTATTAATTTAATTTGAAAACAAGGTAAAAAAATGGAAATTCAAACTACTCAATCAACCGAAAAAATCCAAGCTTGGCTAGTATCTTATTTAGCAGAATTGTTGGAAATTGAGCCTTCAGAAATAGATGTTAGCGCAGCATTTGACCGCTATGGTTTGGACTCTTCGACAGGTATAAGTATGATGGCTGATTTGGAAGAGTGGTTGGGACAAGAAATTGAACCGACTATTATGTTTGATTTCAATACCATAGAATCTTTGGCTAGAAATTTATCTGAAGTAAATGGACAAGTAAACCAACTTGAGCAAACTCAAGGAATTGAACCAGAAAATAACAAACCAAATCTCTCAAATGAGAGCAAAAATAGTGACTATATTGAGGTAGAACTTTGAATTTAATTGAATTTTTACAAGACCTTTCTCGAAAAGGGATCAAGTTATGGGTTAAAGATGGACGACTACGCACTGGAGGTTCCCAGGAAGTATTGACCCCCGATCTTATTGCCCAACTCAAACAATACAAGGTCGACATCTTAAATTTGTTACGCGATCGCCCCAATCTTTTTAACCTCAATCCCCTTTCCTACTCTTACCAACCACCTCGATTACTGAAAGACGGCTGGAAAATGACGGCCTACAGTGGTTTAAGAGCAGGTCGCCATTGGGAAAAGACCATTAGTGAACCTGAACCTCCTTACCAAGAAAAAATCTTTATGGGTGCGGGAGGAGTCCCAATTTTTGGTCTTGTTGCCATCCCCGAACATCCCCGTGGCACCATTGTTGGAACCTATGGTATTGTGGGCGATCTCGATAACCAATGGTTTCTCAGACTGCTAGGACGCAAGGCATTTAGCCGTGGTTATGGGGTGGTTCTGTTTGACTGGCGCGCCCATGGTAAAACGGCTGAATTGTCCCCCGCTTTAACTTCTGATGGTTTGTACGAGGGGGCAGATTTTATTTGTATTGCTGCTGGGTCCAAGAAAATGGGTTGTCAGGCCCCATTTTGGTTTACTGGCTATTCTCTCGGTGGACAACTGGCACTGTG
>DLXW01000072.1:7514-8062 GCA_003448685.1 Cyanothece sp. UBA12306 | reverse complement strand
GATCCCAAATGGGTTCTATAAAAGTTGACCCCTTATTTATCGATTTAACCATGGGGGTTATTTCCTACTTCTTGTTGGGAATTGCCAAAAAACCCGATCAAACCTTTACTAACCCTACTTTTAATCCAACTAAGCTTTACAAAGCATTAGGTATCTTAGAAAGACAGGTATTATTGGAAGCAACTAGCTCTAATAAAATTATCAAAAGACTTTTTGCCCGCAAACTCCCTGATTTTGACGAATCTTGGCAAGAGATCCAAGACTTTCTCAATCCTCAAGTTGCCTTAGCGTTAACCATTGCGCGTCAACCAGAAACTGAAGCAGCAAAACAGGCAGATCCCTTAGTCAAACAATCAATTCTCGTACAATTAGCTAAATCCCCTAAATATACCCATGAAAGTCTCTTGGCTGAATCCATGGCTGCCATCTTTGCAGGTCATGATACCACAGCTCATACCCTCTCTTTTATGATCGGGGAATTAGGCATGAATCCCCAAATTCTAGCAAAAGCACAGATGGAAGTAGATCAAGTATGGCAAGCTACGGGA
>DLXW01000072.1:6792-7283 GCA_003448685.1 Cyanothece sp. UBA12306 | reverse complement strand
AGAGGGTTAAGGGTAGATAGTTTGGATCAATTAACTTATTTAACAGCTATCATCAAAGAAACTATGCGCCTTCATCCGGTTGCCGCGGCTATTCCTTTGATCACCACTCGTGAAACTGAGATAGATGGTCTCGAAATCCCTCAAGGAACTGGTTTAGACCTTTTTTTCTTAGCAGCAGGGCGCAATAGCCAAATGTACCCCAACCCTAATCAGTTTAAACCCGAACGTTGGTTAACTCCCCGACAAGAACAGCCTTTGATGTTGGGATTTTCTTTGGGGGCCCACAGTTGTGTTGGTAATCATTTAGCCCTGTTAGAAGCGACGGTAATGTTAGCTTTGCTCCTAAAACAATTTAACTGGGAATTGGTTAATGGCAACAAATCCTTGACAGAATTAGACCAAAATCTCACAATTTTTCCCCGCGATCGTATGCCTGTAAGATTTAGTTTGCGTTGAACATTTTTCTGAATCCTAAAAAATACCAGTAATCA
>DLXW01000072.1:0-6602 GCA_003448685.1 Cyanothece sp. UBA12306 | reverse complement strand
TCCTAAAAAATACCAGTAATCATTATTTGCGGGGAGATTATGTGAACTATTTTAGAACAAATTAAAGATTTTGAAATTTATAAATCCCTAAAAATCTGAACTATAAATGACTATTGAGGCAATTTACCCAAAGGGGTAAACTTCCCTTCGTTATGGCTTTAGCACAAGCTGAGTAACCATTAGCTATCGATTGAGATTGATTGCCACTTTTAGCAAGCCAATTTTGAATTTGTTAGAGATTTGTATTCTCATAATCTTCTAGAGATATAATTTTAACAAAAGCTTGATTTAATGTTTCAAGATTATTTGGTTTTGACCAACCCATAATTAAGATATAATCTTTTTCATGGGGGTTAGTATCTATTATTTGATAAACCACAAATCCTTGATTACCTTGAACAGATGCTTTGTGAAAATCAAAAGCTACTAATTCTCCTGGATTAATACTTTTTGGAATTTGATAAATTCCTATTTTTCCAGTCCAAGATTTGCTAGTTTTAAAATTGAGTTTTTGTAAGCTGCTATTTTCGATAATAATAGTGATCCCATCTTTCTTCTTGGTTTTATTTTTTGGAGGGGATATTAAAGCATTTTTTTGCTTTTTTAGTCCAAAAAAATTACCAAAACTTAAGGGATACAAATCTTGTTTTTGACGAGGAGAAACAGTTTTAATGGCTGTCAAAAGCTGTAATCTTTTTTCCCTAGGATTTCTGACTTGATTTTGGTTCCACATTTGTCTTCATCCTCAATTTTTTTCTATTTTGATTATATGAAACTTGACGAGTAGATGTCAGTCCCATAATTTAGAGAATTAAGAATTAAGAATTAAAAATTAAGAATTAAGAATGGTAATAGGCAACAAATATGTAGAAAAAAGTAGAAAAAAAAGTAATAATACTTAAAAAATGTTAACAAATCAATAAACTTAGTATCAATCCTTGTTACTTTCCTTTACTAATAACGACTTTCAATCTACTAATGAATTGTACATATCTATTTTGTTAATTCTTTTTTTCAAAGAAACAATTGACAAAATAGGCATTTTCAAGTATGATCACGTAACAAGTATAAAGGAAAAAATGTTAACCTTGAGTTAAGTTATAATTTGACTAAGATCATGTATGATGAAGAGATTTTACAACTTTTACAGAAAGTATATGGTTTAAATAGATATCCATTTGATTCTCTTTTAGGAACAGAACTTAATCCCGTGATAAATGACCAATTGGAAGAACATTATTCTAAGGTAGAAGGTTTTGGTCTACAGGAACCATTTATTGAGCAATGGTTCAAAACAGCTAGAAATTTGGCTAAACCTCCTCGTATTTTAGTTTATGGGCCACAAGGATCAGGGAGAAGTTCCGTTGCTAATTACATTGTTTGGCAATTCTCTAAAGCTAAAAAGTTGTCATCTGGGGAGATTAAGATTCTTCTAGTCAAAGTTGAGATTAAGAATGAAGATAGTATAGAACCTATTCAACTTGCCTTAATGGAGTTATTTAAACATCTAAGAAAATGCTTAGGTGAACAATTACGAACAGAATATAAATATTTGTATGATGATTATTCTGACTTACTAAAAAACCTCTCTTCTACGGAATATACAGAAGAAATTAAATATGGACTAGCTAAAGATATCTTTGAACAAATCAATGATATTCTAATAGAGCGAAAGCGGTTAACTTTAATAATCTTGGATAAAGTCAATAATTATCCACAAATTATTTATGCAAATCAGGTATTTGAAAAAGCTCCTTTATTAGTTTATACTACTTCTGGTCAAAAAATATATGATAGTTTTGAACAAGAAAAATCATTTTCTGAAATTCATGGTTTCTCAGTTAAGCTAAGTCGGTTGTCATTAGAAGATGTTCAACAATTTCTTGATCACTGTTGGAATATTGGCTTAGATATTGATCACAAAAAAAATCATCCTTTTGACCATAAAGGACTAAAAGTAATTTTTGAAAAAACCACATGGCCTTTTAAATTTATAGTAATTTTTTTCGATCAAATACTTATATCTCATCTCAATCAGTTCACTATAAATGGACAGCAAGAAATTAAAGAGTACGAAAAGGAAATTAAACAGGAAGAAATAGTTAGTGAATTCGCTAAGTATATGAACAATCTAAATATTTAATAAATTAGGTATAAGGAGATATTAATTAAACTCATGAATCAAAAAATTTCTAAAGAAGAATATCCATCTCGTCAACCTTTTCCTA
The DNA here is from genome assembly GCA_003448685.1 of Cyanothece sp. UBA12306. Classification (GTDB taxonomy): domain Bacteria; phylum Cyanobacteriota; class Cyanobacteriia; order Cyanobacteriales; family Microcystaceae; genus Rippkaea. The sequence goes on along the minus strand of DLXW01000072.1, from coordinate 4,374 downwards.
ACAATCCAGTGGTAAGTTTAGTTGACGAAATTAACTCTAATTTTGTTAGTAAAGATAGGTTTATTACCTATGAATATTCTCCCTTTATTGAAGCAAAGAAAAAGTTAAATTATTATTTGTTTGACAAAAATATTGATAACCTTAAAGAAGGGTTAGTTTTAGGAGTTAAAGGAGATTTTGGTTCTGGCAAGACTCACTTTTTGAAATACCTAATTCACTATATAGATGAACAAAATTTCTCCCTAAAACAAATATATGTTAAGGTTGAGTCGAGTGATTTTCTAGCACTCTATCGCCGAATTATACGCCAGATTGAGTATGAGCTTATACAAGAAGTAAATACTAAATGGCTCAGTCTAAGTGCGCAGATTGAAGCAGAAAAGCATGAAATAACAAAGCCAGCTGTCAGCAGATTAAAACAAGACCCCAACAGCGTATATGAATATCTTAATCAATGTGTTCTTTCTCCCACAGAAGTCAAAGGTCGTAGTTTAAAATGGGTTCAAAATATTAGTAATTATCAAGAGTTTCTCCATGGGGTTTCTTATCTTAATGATCCCCTGTTAGGACGGGATGCCTATGATTGGTTTCTCGGTAAAGAATTATCGTCCAATACTTTGAGTAAACTTGGTATTAGTCGACCAATTCAAAATTCCGAAATGGCGGCAATTGCTCTAAAATTTATCGTAACCATTTTTAAGGAAGTTCAACAGCCACTACTACTATACATTGATCAAATTGAACGTTTATTATTGAATACAGATGTGGAGATTAAAGAAAAAAATAGAGGTATATTACATTCCTTGATGGAGCTATTTGTACGGGAACAAAGTGTTCTCTGTTTGGCTGGCGTTACAGATGCTTGGGATGAACTGCCTAAGGATTTCTTAGACCGTCTTACTTTACCACCTATAGAGCTTCCTAGTCTCTCGTTAGAACAAACTCTTAATCTTATCAAGATATATCTCGATTTTGTCAAAAAATATATTTCCTCTTCAGTTTCAATTGAGTTCAAACCCTACACTTGTGAGACAGAAATTTACCCTTATACTAAAGCCGCAGTACGTGAGATAGTGCGCATTAGCCATGGTAATATCCGTAGTATTCTGCGTTTATGTTACAGAACCTTTGAAGAGTCTGCTCCAAGTAATTCTATTATTACACCAGAAGATGTTAAAAAAGTGTCGCGCTCTTTAAAAGAATATTTTGATGAAAAGACAGTTCTTGAAGAAATCAAAACTTTTTTGCGTGAAGCGAATCTTTCATTTGTTGAGCAACCCCAATTGCCAGAAAATGTACAATTGAATATAGCAATTCCCGATCAAAAAAATCCCCTAGCTTTCATTGAAGTTTCAGAAGCAATCTTTGGTGAAGATGAAGCTTCCCAAGCTATCCGTTCCCTTGAATATGCGGAAGTTCTGCGTAAAAATTTTCCTAACACACAGTTAGTTTTAATTATTACTGGTTATTTAAGTTCCGAAGTACAACAGAAATTACAAGGAAATATATTTAATCATTATTTAGTATATACTTTGGAGAAAAACAAATTTAAAAAAGATTTTTCTCAAATTATAATATCCATTAAATCACAAAGAGATGAACATCAAGAAAAATTATCCCAATCAAACAATTTTGAAATGGACAAGCTGCAACAAGAAATATTAAGTATTCGTGGTTATTTGCAACAAGTTTTGGAAGAACGCCAAAGGCAAGAGGGAATGCAGCAGTTGCAAATTCAAGACTTTCTGAAATATCAAGAAACAGTAAGGGAAAAAGAGTTAGAATTTCAACGATTACGTTGGGAACAAGAGCGAGAAGACAAACATTTAGAGAGAAAATGGAGACAACGACAAATATATCAAGCTTACAAGTATAGTATATATTTTCTAATCTCTCTTTTTTCTCTAATAACAATTATAGTAATGTTCTCACAAATATATCCTAGATTGTTTGAAAAAAATAACAATAATACACATAATATGCCTTCTAAGTCGTCGGTCAAATAATACCATTTTCATCAACTTAGACTACAGATGTCTATATTGTAGGGGTCAACAGCCGTTGACCCCTACGACAATGTGTAGCCAGACTTTAGGAAATTGGTATAATTAATAAAGTACACGAATCAATACCATTATAAAATATATATGGTTTGATTAAATTACTAATTAATAATCATGGAATTACTTAGTGACAATTCAACCCTAGTTGATCAACTAGGTTTTGAAGGAATGGCCGATATCATTCATACTGTTATTCGCGATATTCGTAAACCACCATTTACTATTGGAATTTTTGGTGAGTGGGGTTGTGGTAAAACATCTTTGATGAAAATGATTCAAGATAGATTAAAAAATGATCAAGTAAAAACAGTCTGGTTTAATGCTTGGAAATATGATAGAAAAGAGGTAATTTGGAATGCTTTAATTCAAGAAATATTCTATACAATCAAAAAAGAGATCGAGGAAGATCCAGAACTCAGAGAAACTGAACAAGGTCGAAAACTCAGGGACAGAATTAATGAAACTGCTGCTCAACTAGCACTATATGCAGCGAAGGTAGGTACTCGTTTCATTCCAGGTAATTTTGTACAAGAGGAAGATATAGATAATTTGATTAAAGCTTTTGGACCTCTGAGTGCTAAAAATGAACAACAGTTTGAATTTATTAATAAATTTGAAGAAAATTTTAACAACTTGGTTACAGATTATCTTGGTCATCAAAATAAATATTTAGTAGTTTTCATCGATGATTTAGATCGCTGTTTACCTGAAAATGCGATCGAAGTTATGGAAGCACTCAAACTATATTTGGATCGCTCCAACTGTATATTTGTTATTGGAACAGAAAGCAGCATTATTGAAGAAGGAATCAGACACCGATATAAAGATAATCCACGTCTTTCTGCTAAGGAGTATCTCGAAAAAATTATTCAATTGCCATTTATCATGCGAGGTATTGATAGAGACAATGCGCTCTCATTGCTCGAACCTTACGTAAAAACTGGATTATACCGAGATGATCCTGATATTCGCACACTAATTGTTGAAGGCACAAAATGTAACCCACGTCGAATTAAGCGGTTCATTAATGCTTTTTGTGTGCTTTGCGAAATTGCTAACTACTCACGACAATCAGAGCTAAACATAGATGAAAAAAGAAACTTAGCTAAGATTTTGCTGATTCAAATGCGTTTCCCAGAACTTTATTATGCTCTTGTGGAAGATCTAACTCTAGTTGCAGAATTAACCAGAATTTCTCAATTAGATTCGAGTGACCGAGATCATGCTATTTCTGCTAAACCAAATGTAGAATTTTTTAAAAAATTTTACTACGATAGAGAAATAAAAACTTTTTTGGTCAAAACCAGAGCTATTCTTTGTCCAAAAGAACAGATTGAGCAATGGGTACGGCTGACAAAGGGTCAACCAGTAACTGTAGAGAATGAATAGTTAATAGTTAATAGTGAATAGTTAATAGCGAATAATTATGGGGTTTTGTGGACTCATTATTCACTTTATTCACTATCAATTATTGAATGATTACTAACTGCTGGTTGCTGTAGCAGTTTCAGGATATAATCCTAATTGTTTGGCTAATTCGCGAGCAATAAAGATTAAGAATTTAGCTCCATCTTGATTACCTTGATGAGCTTGTGCAGTGGCAACTTCCATTAGAGTTCGAATAAATTTTTCGTCAACTAAATCCATTCTAGCTTCTAAGACATCGGGTTCTTGTCCATTGGGACAACGGATTAATTCTTCTATTAGTTGATAATATTGTTCTTGACGTGATTCTGTCATGATTTTTCTTTAGGGTGAATTGTGAATAATTTACTCATCTTCTTCTGAAGATGATTGGGTTAAAACTTCAAAGACTGTTGTGGCACAAGATTCTCGATTTGTATCGATTTCTTTAACCCTTTCAGTGATTAGTTTTGCTTCTTCGAGTTGGCCAATTTTAGCTAGAACAAAACCTTGCGCAGCATAAGCATTGAGATAAAGTCGGATTGACTCTTCCTGCTGACGACTGACTAAAATGGGTTTAAGTTGTTCCCATTCTAGCGGTAGGTTCTCGGTTTCTGTGATAATATTTAAGACTTTCTTAGCAATTGTCAGGACAATTTGGGGTTTATTTTTATAAAAGAAGAAGCGGTATGATCCTACTAATACATCAAGATTATCCTTTCCTTTAGCTAAAGCTTCGTTAATATATTGTTCTGCTAGATCTGTATTTTCCCAATTATCAGAGGCTAAAACTAATAATTGTTTGACATCTTCTGCTACATTAGACCAGGATAATTGATCTTTATTGATTTCCATAATCAACCCATTATCAGCCATCAATTATATTGGTTCTACAGGACTTATTATG
>DLXW01000071.1 GCA_003448685.1 Cyanothece sp. UBA12306 | reverse complement strand
CATCCCGCCGGGATGCAACGCCGAAAAATCTGATTCTAATTCTTTTTCTAAAACTTGATTTTTGCCAAAAATCTCACTTTAAATAATTTTGTCAGGATTCATCCCCATCTAACTAAAATCGAGAGCATAATTTAAAGATCGTCCCAGAATTTCAGTCACTTCTGTTGCCATCCGTGCATCTAATTCAATTCGTTCTCGTTCTAAAACTTCTGGATTTTTTTCTCCTTGATCATTAACTCTATTTTCTAATGCTAATCCTCCCCGTAATGCCATACTTAGCATAATCTGTTTTGCTGGTTGAGTTCGAGTATCAATTCCTTGGATTAAAGCAACATATACAGCTTCTGTTCTCTGTCTGATTGATGTTACACCATTACCTAATTTGGAGAGAATTACAACATTTTTTAGTTGATCTTGCATGCCTAATTCTTCAATTGCTAAGTCAGTTAACCGGGCCGGATCATTACCTAATGCTTTGAGCAAAATGTCTAAGCTTTCAGCTTTAATTCCCTCGATTTGGGCTTCTTTTGCCAGATATTGATGCCATCCTATTAAGGAAATCATCCGAGTTAAATCATAAGCTGAGACACTATTGCAGTCACAAAAATTTGGTAATTTCGGATCAGCACAAAGAATAACTTTTTCAGTAGATGAATCAATTAATTGTGGTTGATCGGTCAGAGGATTTTCCCCATATCTTCCTCGAAATGTTAAATTTTGATTTCCGGTGATATCTTTGAACCAAGCTTCCAGTTTCTCTTGAGGGACAAATCGCTTCAACATCCCTGTTAATGAATTAGAAGAATATTGCTCATTTTCTAAATGATCATTTTGATAGCTGACAATATCTTGAGCAATTTTATCAAAGGGTAAATTAACTTCTGTTTTTTGCTCAGTTAATCCTTGAATTGTATATTGTTGAGGATTGGCAACAGGATTATTTTGATTACTAGCATGGAGTATGTAAGTTAAAGGAATAATTTTAGTGCCACTCCAAAATTCTCCATCATTTAAAGCATTCCTTCCTAACCACTTAGTAACCAGTTTTCCTGCTTGAAATTGAGCCAAACAGATACAAGCTTCTTTGATATCTTCATGTAAAAATTTTAGTTCTTTTGCATGAATTTCAGGAATTACACCTCTTGCTGGATAATCTGCAAAATTTTTATCTGATTCAAAGACAGATAGCTGATTTTCTCCCTGAGGTTTAACTCTTAAACGATTAGGATAATTAGGAATTTCTAATTGGTAAAAAGAGTTATGGGTAAGTCCCCAATATAAGAAAGGAGGATGTTTTTTATCTTTGTATGGATTTTTTTGAGCTTGTTCCTGAGCTAAATTAAGAAATTTAGTAAAAGTTTTTGACTTATCTGGCATACTGTTTAGCTGAACTAAATCAATAGAAGTTTGTGCTTTTAAGGGTCGATAACGACTTAACCATAAAGAAAAACCTCCGGTTGTTAAGAACATAATTAACATCCTTCTATTTAATTTCATTTTAAATTCTTTAAGCCTTATTTAGTATTAGTGTCAGAAGAGAGGTATAGCGCTACGCATCAAGCTTAGGACATTTATCAAGCTTGAAATCGAGTCGTAGCAAAATTGCTACATTCGCCCATTGGCCCGTTCTTAATTGCGCGTAGCGCTATATTAGTTCGTAGAACGAAGAATTTCCCGATTCTGCTAAGCTAAAATCGGGAGAGTTTCAAGATAATTCCTTATACTGTAAAACTGAAAATTACGTAGCGCAGAAGACCCAGTTTAGCTAGCATTTCAACTGCAGCAGTTGCCTTCACCGCATCAGAATTTCCTGCGTGATCAAAAATTTGGCGCACCACTGGGTAAGTCGGTAGGGTATTGCTGGTGATATCTTCGATAGAAGTCACATTAAAACCTGTTTCTTTGGCGAGTTTTTGGTAGTCCGACACGGTAAAATAACTATCTACCCGACCATAGGTACTAGTAATCATCGAGATATCCATTTTGGCCAGTAATTTCTGGAATAGTCGAAAGATAGATGCAGGGACAAAATCACAAACGCCTAAACGTCCACCAGGTCGTAACACCCGTCTTGCTTCCTGAAAAAAGGCTGCTCGACTGGGAAAATGGAAAATACACTCTACCGCCAATACCACATCCATAGAATTATCGGGAAAGGGCATCTTACAGGCATCTCCTTCAACAAAAGCAATTTTATTGTTAGCTAGGGGTTTAACTTTTTCTTTTGCTCTAGCCAGTTGACGGGGATCAATATTAAGACCTGTCATCTCTAGATTTTGGAATTGTTCATTGAGACTGGCTATGGTGCCACCAAAACCACAGCCTGTATCTAGCAAAATATCGCCTTCTCTAACTCCTGCTGCTTTATATACACGCTGGCAGAGAATTTCCGCAGCGCTAGCAAAATCTCCAATAGAGCCATCAGCTTGATTCCAATTAGGCCAATATCCCCAGTGAACATGACGACCAAAAGCTTGTTGTACCGCCGCATCCCCCAAACTGAGTTGCTCGAGCAGAATATCAAAGTAGGGCAGAGGAATATTAGCCTGTTGCATATTTTTCCTATTTTAATGATCTAAATTACTTGTATCTCATCAATAATTGTAAACTATGCTCTGAAAATCAGAGAATTTTACAGATTTTTTTTGTAATTAATTCTCCTGCCAATTTATGTCCTGCTTGATTCCAGTGTCCACTTCCTAAGACGGTATTTTCAAAACCGTGTAAATGGACGTTATTTTGATCGGCATAATCTTGAAATTGAGGGGCTAAATTAAAGACCTCAAAACCCTCTTTTTCTCCTAATTTGTTGAGGCGTTGCTCGGGATAGAATTCATTAGTAATTCCGACTTGTGTTAAGTATTTTTGGCGTTCTGAGGCATCGGGATAAACTTGAGCGGGGTTGCTGAGGGTAACTGCGAGAAATCTAGCTTTTTTTTGCTGAATTTCTTGGTTGATTAATTTAACTAACTCTTCTGTTATTGTCCATGCTTGTTGCCAATCTTTATTAGAATCTTTTAGATAAAGTTCTGGTGTTAAGTCAAGATATTTAACAATTTCTGTTGGCTGATTATTTTGTTGCTGAACACCCAATAAATTGCGACGATTTTTAAAAGCTATTCTAGCTTCATTAATTAATTGAAGCAGTCGGGAATTATTAACAATAGAAAAAATTACTTTTCTTTGTAAGCTATTACGCCATTGATAGGTTTCTGTTTCTAGAAAGGATAAATCCATAATAAATTCACCCTTTTGCTCTATTAAAAAAGGACTAAATCTGTCATCAGGACTCAATACTTTTGAATTATTAATAATATCATTACCTGTAAAAATAGCCAGAATAACTAGATCTGGTGAATAGTCCCAAACTCGATGTTTTAAGGTCATTAATTCCTGTGCAGTTCCATAGTCTCCTACCCCAAAATTAATTACCTCAACCTGTTGTTCATTAACTCTTTTACAGTTAGGCAATTGTTGTTCAATTAATGACCAAAAAGTTTCTGCTTGGTTAACTTGAATTGCTTCGGCAAAAGAGTCACCTAAAATAGCAATTCTCAGAGTATTTTCGGGCTTATTTTTAGTATATTCTTTGTCCCTTAACCCATCTCGGTTAACTTCAACCCATCCCTTACCTTCATGAGTCCACCACCCTGAAATGCCTGGAATAAGAGCGTGTCCACGATATTCATCTACTTGATAAAAACTCGGATAGGAAATACCCAATATCCTTAAAGCAATTTCAGTAATTACTAAAGCAAAACTAATTCCGCCTAACCCCAATAAAAGGTTAAATCCTATCTGTTTAAATTGTTTAAATTTAACCATAAATATTAATTAAATAAGTTAATTGTTCATAATCATTGGTACTGGAAAGATAGAGCTTTCAGTTTTAGAATCAAAAAGATGAATTTTTTCTTTGTTTAAAGATAACCATAAATTATCGAACTTGGCCATAGTAGAACATTATCTTAATCAGGTTAATTCTCTGATTTTACCAGTTTCTTGATCACAGCAGTTTTCTTTCTTACGGATAATGAACTACCCCAATTTTTTAAAAGTCGGAGTAGTTCATTGAATGCAAAAAGTAGTTTTTATCTTGGATGAAGTTAACCTCAAAGTCAAAATTTTTCCCATCCAATTGAACCTCGCTATTAAGCACCTACCGCTTCTTTAGCAGCATACATCACCTCAAGGGTAATCTCAGAAAAGCCCCTTTCACGGGCAAATTTTTCGGTATTACGCTTCACTTTACCCCGGACAAAACCAGGAACTTTATTCAATTCGGTTTGTGCTTCTTTATTCCAATTCAAATCAGAATCGGCTGAAATTCCTTTAGTAATTACTTCTTTGGTATCATGTCCGCCAAAGATTTCTAACAGATGATCTTCCATTCCCAAAGTAAAGGAATTATAGATCAAATCTGTAATCTGATTTGTCCCTTCATAACCACAGAAAGGTTTGTAACCAATCGGGAAATTTTGGATATGAATAGGAGAAGCAATTACCCCACAGGGGATATCCAAACGCTTACCTACATGGCGTTCCATTTGGGTTCCAAAAATAGCAGAAGGTTCAAGACGAGCGATCGCGTCTCCAATTTGCGCGTTGTCATCACTAATGAGAACTTCATCGCAATATTCGCTGACTTGTTCGGTAAACCATTCCCCATCATACTTACAATAAGTACCGGCTAAAACCACACGAATTCCCATCTCCCGCGCTAAAATTTTAGTCATAGCTGCCGCATGGGTATTATCCCCAAAAACCACCGCTTTCTTACCTGTTAAATTCTGGCAGTCAATGGAACGAGAAAACCAAGCAGCTTGGGAAACATAGAGGGTTTGTTCTTTGATAAATTCCTCGTAATCAACTTCTGCACCTTGGGAATTAATTATCTGTTGAATCTGGCGAATACACCGCGCAGTTTCTACTACTCCCATTGGAGTAATATCCACATAAGGGGTTCCAAATTGTTCCTCTAAATAACGTGCTGTTGCTAATCCTAATTCTCGATAAGGAACTAAATTAAACCACGCTTGGGTCAGATTTTTTAGATTATGAACCGACGCACTTTCGGGAATAACTTCATTGACTTCAATTCCCAAATCTGCCATTAACCGTTTCAATTCAGTACAGTCATGTTGATTATGAAAACCGAGGGTAGAAATGCCAATAATATTAACAGAAGGTTTCTCGGTTTTTCCTGTAGGTAATTGTCCTTTTTTCTGGGCTTTTTCCAAGTAAAATTTGACAATTTGGTGTAAAGTTCGGTCTGCTGCTTGGAGTTCATTAAAGCGATAATGATTAACATCAGCTAACATGACATCACCTTTGGCATCCATTTGAGCGCGGTCTACAAAATTGGACAAATCTTCTTGTAGAATACTAGAGGTACAAGTGGGGGTTAAAACGATTAAATCTGGTTGTTCTTCCCCATCTTTACGAACAATATTATCTACTACTTTTTCTTGAGAACCCCTTGCCAAAACGTTGCGGTCTACAATACTAGCAGTAACAGGGGTAAAGTCTCTTTCCCGTTCCAACATGGAGCGCATTACGTTAAAATAGTCATCGCCTAGGGGCGCGTGCATAATCGCATGGACGTTTTTGAAGGAACTAGCAATTCTCAAGGTTCCAATGTGTGCCGGTCCAGCATACATCCAGTAAGCGAGTTTCATAGAGTTCTCCCATATCTATTGACTAAAATTTGATAATGACATTGCTTCAAGCTGTTTTTGATTATCTCAAAATTATTGCCTTTAGTGAGTAGTTGCTTAAATAATGTTACATTAACAAAATGGTGTTAATAGTTGTTATAGACTTTACTGAGTTGCTTTTTCCAATAATTTACCAATTTCAGGGTTATAAATCCGCAAATAATTCCAATAGTTACCAAAGACAGATTCTACATAACCTTTAGTTTCCCGAAATGGTATTTTCTCAACAAAAACATCAGGATCACTTGTCTGATATCGTTTAACCCATTTTGAGACGTTTCCTGGTCCGGCATTGTAACTAGCAACGGCTAATAAAGAATTATTGCTGTAAGTATCATGGGTATAGTTTAAATACCAAGTTCCTAAATTTACATTGTCATTAGGATTACTTAAAGAATAATTTTTGAGTTGAATTTTATTGGCTACCCATTCCCCAGTTGCTGGCATGACTTGCATTAATCCTTTTGCCCCCACCGGAGAAGCAATTTCCGGTTCAAAACGGGATTCTTGACGCATTAAAGAAGTTACTAACAAAGGATTTAATTGTCTTTGTTGTGTCCATTTAGTAATGGTTTCATAAAAAGGAAAGGGGAATAAAGCGTGCCAATATTCTGGTGTTTCTCTTAATTTTTTCCATTGTTCTTGGGACTCAGGATCATCTTTTTTCTGGAGATACCAAACTTGATTAATTCCCTGAAGATTCTTTCCTTGTATCAGTTTAAGTAAAGCATCGGTAAACGATTCGTTGACATCAAATTCTGTGCGATCGCCCATTTCTGCCTGAAATAAGGTAATAGCTTCTCCATCTTCTCCCAAGCGATAAAGTTCCTTAAATATATCTGACCCAGCAGGAGGAAGAGAACGGGTAGTCGGTTTAACAACTTGGGGCAAAGTTTGGCGTATATTATTAAAATTACCCACATTCCAGCCCAATTGTACGGCGGATCGCCAAGCGTAATAAGATTGGGGATGACGGGTAACTGCGTGCTTAAAGGCAGCATCAGCATCATCTAATCTTCCCAATTTTTGCGCCCATTTGCCGACCCAAAAAGCTGCTTTTGGTGCTAAAGAACTATCTGGGTTATTGGTGGTAATGGGTTGGGCCCAAGTCCAAGCTTTTAAGGCATCTCCCCGTTCTGCTGCGGTTTTGGCAATAGACCAACGATATTTAGCCGTAGCATCGGATGTTGGATATTTAGATAATAAAGTTTGCCTAATTTTGGCAGCTTCCCCTTGACGACCGAGTTGATTGAGTAATTTAGCCTTTTGTGCTAAGGCATTTGCTGCCTCATCGGGAAATTTCTTAATAAGTTGGTCGAGATAACTAATAGCAGTTTCCGGTTGGGATATTTTAGCTAGTCGCTGCAAAGCCAAAGCTGCTTCAGGAGTTTGGGGAAATTCGACTAATATTTTTTGGTAAGCAGCCTGTACAATGGATTTATTATTGCCTTTGGGCTGAATTTGTTGTCCTCTAGCGATGCGATAGAGATTTTGCGGCTGGCGGGGAGCTTTTTGATAAGCTAGGGCAGCTTGATGATATTCTTTGGTTGCCCAATAACCATCGGCGATCGCTTGCCAATCTTCTGGGGTTAACTTGCTTGAGTATTCTTTAACCAGGCGATCGCGTATCCCGTTAGTTTCTCGATTGTTGGCATCGTATCTAGCTAACAAGAGCAATAATTCAGGTTGTTGGGGATTATCTTGGAGACGCTTACGAATAATCTCTTGAGTGTTGGGATGTTGGGGAAATTTGCTAATAGCTTGCTCCCCGTATTGGGAATCATATTGATTTAACTTATATAAAGCTTGGGCCGCAATTAAAGAGTCGGGATAATTTTCGACTAATTCTTGCCAAGTTTTTTGAGCTTTAGTTTTTTCATTCGTTAACTCATAGCCTCGGCCCCGTTTGAGAAGAACCAAGGGGGCTAGATCTGGATATTCATTTTCTAAACCTTCCAACTGTCTTAAAGCCGGTCCACCTTCGTATTTCTTGAGTAAATCAGCCGCCAACAAATAGCGGGCGCGACTACGCTCTAGGGAGATGGTATCAGAACTAGCAATTTCTTGGAGTTTTTGTTGTCTTTGTTCTGGGGGAATTTCAGCTAAAGTCAGCACTACCGAAGGTTTACCACGATCTTCTTGCAATGTCTGCTCAATTCGAGCTTGTTGTCTTTGCCCGATCAATTCTATCGCTTTGGGGGCGAAGGGAATTGTTCCGATCAATACAAGTCCTAGGAGTCCCGAACCCACTATCAGTGAGCTTTTGTTTTTGATTGGCTTAAGCATTCCATTCCCTGAACGACAATTAAATATATAATTCTAACCCCATTTTGTTTCATTTAGGGACGTTGGGATAAAGATTATCTATCTGTCGTTGCTGTAATTCTTGCAGTCCAAGTACAGGACTTTTTTGATTGAGGGATTCAATTTGCGGCAATAATTGGTCACAATTGCTCGGAATTGCTGGGGGAGGACTGGTTACAGTTCTCTCTAAACAAGCTCTTTGGGATCTTTCTCGATGGAAATGTTGTAGAATCTTCTCGGGGGTCTGAAAGTAGATTTGGCGATTATATCGGGTATTTTCTCTAAAGCGTTCTGCTTGACAGTCTCTGCCTTCATTCAAACAGTTGCGAGGACTTACCCTAATGTTAGGTCCAACGCTAATCTGGGCGTTAATTTCTTTGGGGGTAAAAACAGCTAGTCCTAGGCTTAGTAGGGAAGCCAGGGAAATTACGGAATAAATTCTCATGGTGGGAGTTATTTAGATTATTACTTCTAAGTGAATTCACTTTAATTTTAGACAATATCTTCGTTAAAATCTACTGAAAGTTACAATCAAAGGTAAATTTTTGCTACTGAAAATTCAAAATTAAGAAATCTTTATGTCTATTAAACCTCAAATTTTAGCCCTAGATTTCGATGGAGTTATTTGTGATGGTTTGCTCGAATATTTCCAGACTACTCAACGCACTTATGCTCAAATTTGGACAGATACCTCTGTTTCTCTACTAGGGGATATGGCAGAAAGCTTTTATCAATTACGTCCAGTGATCGAAACTGGTTGGGAAATGCCCATTTTGTTAAGAGCTTTGATACTTGGTTATGACAAGATGAAAATTGAACTGAATTGGCCTAAGATTTGTCAGGAAATTGTGACCGAAGATAACCTTAACCAACAAGAGATGATGGCTAAACTCGACGGGGTTAGGGATAATTGGATTAATAATGATTTAGATGGTTGGCTGCAATTACATCGATTTTATCCAGGCATTTTACAAAAATTAAATACAATTATCAATTCTTCAACACTTTTGTATATTGTTACCACCAAAGAAGGTCGTTTTGTTCAACAATTACTACAGCAAAAAGGAGTGGAATTACCCAAGGAAAATATTTTAGGGAAGGAAGTTAAACAACCAAAATATGAAACCCTACGTCAATTATTACCAAAGCATAATCAAGTTCCTTCTGAGTTATGGTTTGTTGAAGATTTACTTAAAACTTTAGAAAAAATTCAACAGCAACCTGATTTACAAGAAGTAAAATTATTTTTAGCAGATTGGGGCTACAATACGCAGAAAAATCGCAATATAGCTCAAAATAAACCAGGTATTAACTTATTATCTTTAGAACGGTTTAATCAAGATTATTCTCAATGGTAAAATTATTTAGAACTATTATCAATACAATTAAATGGTATGACTCTTATGAAACAATTCTTAAATGATCAGCAAATAGAAGACCTTAAAAAATTTTTCAAGGAAGTTGATCAAGATGGTAATGGGCAAATTAGTAAAATTGAGTTAAAGCAATTATTAGAAGAAATTTGGGGAACAAGAGAAAATCTAGATTTAGATTTAGATGCGGCCGTAGAATCAGTTTTTCAAAAGTTTGATCTTAATCATGATGGATTTATAAGTTTTGATGAGTTTATTTCATCGGGAATTAAATGAAGTCAGAAGTCAGAAGTCAGAAGTTCCTTGCTGAGTTGCGGCGCGATTGCACATAAGTTCAATTTTATTAAAGGATCTTTAAACCGTAATAATGACTAAAAAACGACCCCACAGTACGGTTATTTTAGCGATGACAGCAGATGGGAAAATAGCTGATTTTAAAAGTAACCCAGCTAGATTTGGTTCTCAAACCGATCAAGAACATTTAGAAAGACAAATTTCTTTAGTAGATGGTGTACTTTTTGGCTCAGGTACTGTACATTCCTATGGAACTACTTTGTCTATTACTAATTCCCAATTATTAGCTGATCGTCAACAGCAAAATAAACCTTTACAACCGATTCATATTGTTGTCTCTGCTTCAGGTAAAATTAATCCTAATTTAAGATTTTTTTCTCAATCAATTCCCCGCTGGTTACTAACTACTACTCAAGGATATCATAACTGGAAAAATATTGATAACCAAGGATTTGAAAAACTGATGATTTATGACAATAAAATCCCTCAAAAAATCGATTTTATTCAAGCTTTTGAAAAATTAAAAGCTTTAGGAATAAATAAATTAGCAATTCTCGGTGGTGGAAAATTAGTTGCTTCTCTTCTAGAAAACAATTTAATCGATGAATTTTGGCTAACTATCTGTCCTTTGATTCTTGGAGGTTCTACGTCTGTTACTCCTGTTCAAGGAATAGGTTTTGCTAGTAATGAAAGCAAAAAGTTAGAATTATTGAATGTCAAACAGATTGATCAAGAAATTTTTCTCCATTATCGGCTGCATTCTTAGGAAATATTGATTACCCTAGAAAGTAAAGTTCCTCTATTATTCTTAAGCGATCGCTCATGGTTGAACAAATTAAACCCCAATATTCCATAGCTTGGATCGAGAAAATGGCCGAAATTCCCAAATCTGTATGGGATGAACTAGCTGAACCTCTAGAAACACCATTTTTAGAGTGGGAATGGCTTAATAATATTGAAACTTCTAAAAGTGCCATGCCAAAAACAGGATGGCAACCCATTCATTTAACAATATGGAAAGATCGACAATTAATTGCAGCAGCCCCATTGTATATTAAAGGGCATAGTTACGGAGAATTTGTCTTTGATCATCAATGGGCAGACTTATCTCATCGTTTAGGTATTTCTTACTACCCTAAATTGTTAGGAATGACCCCTTTTACTCCAGCAGAAGGTTATCGATTTTTGATCGCACCAGGAGAAGATGAAGACCAAATTACTCAGTTAATGATAGCAGCAATTGATCATTTTTGCGATCGCCATCAAATATCTGGTTGTCATTTCTTATTTGTCGATCCTAATTGGCGAGAAGTTATGGAACGTAATGGGTTTAGTAGTTGGTTACATCATAGCTATATTTGGTCAAATAAAGGCTTTAAAAGTTTCGATGATTACTTAGCAGTTTTTAATGCTAATCAACGGCGTAATATTAAGCGAGAACGTAAAGCAGTTATCAAAGCAGGATTACAAATTAGAACTTTAGTAGGAGAAGAAATACCCCATCATTTATTTCCTTTAATTTATCGCTTTTATAGTAGCACTTGTGAGAAGTTTTATTGGGGAAGTCAATATCTAACTCGTAAGTTTTTTCAACAGCTTTATCCTGATTATCGTCATCGAGTTGTCTTAGTTGCCGCCTATACAGAAAATGATGATCAGCACCCAGTTGGAATGTCATTTTGTTTGCGAAAAGGTAATAATTTATATGGCAGATATTGGGGATCTTTTGAAGAATATGATTCCTTACATTTTGAAGCTTGTTACTATCAACCGATTCAATGGGCAATTGATCAAGGGATTTCCACTTTTGATCCAGGTGCAGGAGGAAGACATAAAAAACGTCGGGGATTTCCTGCTACTCCTAACCATAGTTTACATCGCTTTTATGATCAGAAAATGAGTCAAATTATGCGACATTATATTGGGGAAGTTAACGAAATGGAACAGCAAGAAATTGATGCTATTAATCAAGATTTACCTTTTAGTAAAAGAGAGATTAAATTGGAAGTTTAATTATAGCAGTTCTCATACTCGTAATAAGAGAGATAATTTAAACATTATTTTCAATAAGCTTAAAAACAATGCGATAGCTATAATCAATTGAACATGACCATTTACCCTCAAGTTGTCCTTTAAGTTTGTGAGTCCGTAAGATAGAATAAAAGAGGTCATCAGTTAATTGTTGTAGGGTTTCTTCAACTACCTTTCTCATCTGCGGATTTTGACGAATTAAGCGTTTAAGTTGACGGGTGAATGCGGGACTCCAGACTAATTCTCTCATTCATCTAACTCCGCCATTAAATTAGCTACAGAACCCCGATTAATGTTACCCTGATGATAATCTTGTTCTGCTTGTTCAACATTTTCTAATAGCTGAGTTCGCTTGCGTTCTCTGAGGCGATTTTGTATAATTTCAATTAACATTATTTGTTGCTCAAGGGGAAGCGCTTCTACAGTGTCTATCGCTTCCTGGAAAGTGGGATAAGTATTCATTAATTTTTTTGACTATTTGGTAAATCTCTATAATATATCTAATATATCAGTTGAATTTCATTAAGTCCCCAAACAAAATTAATAATCTCCATTCAACCAAAACATTCTAATATGAAAGTTAAAGACGTTCTAAAGCGACTAAAAGCAGATGGATGGTATCAAGTTAGAATGAGAGGAAGTCATCGAATTTTAGCCCATCCTCAAAAATCGGGTATTCTTGTCGTTCCAGGAAAATTAAGTAATGATATTCCTATAGGGACTTTATCAGCTATTTGGAAACAAGCAAAATTAGGAGAGTAAAAATGAAACAGTATGCAGTGATTTATGAAAAAGGTGAAACAAATTGGGGTGCAATTGTTCCTGATTTGCCAGGATGTGTTAGTATTGGAGATTCTTTAGAAGAAGTACAAGAAAATATCAAAGAAGCGATCGCACTTTATTTAGAGGTTTTAGAAGAAAGGGGTGAGAAAATACCTGAACCTTTAACACAAGTAGGATTAGTTAATATTTAAAACAATGGCTATAATATATCAATTAAGGTGCATTAAACTATTGTTAATGCACATAGGAATAGTTTTTAAGATATTCTAAAATTTTAATTATTATTATTTCCCTATTTACATCGAAATCAAATAAAATTTTTGATTATCTTTTACTTTGAAATCAACTTTTATTCCAATCTTTTGAGGTAGTTTATCTTGACTGACTAAATCAATTTCTTGATTATTAATTTGAATAGTAACTATTTTTCCTTGATCATAAGTATTATCATTAGAATTATATGATACAATCCTATCATTAATTTTAATGATTGTATTAACTTCAAGACAAATAATTGAATTATTAATTATTTGTCTTGCTTTACCTAAGTTTATTCCATTTTTTTGAACTTCAAATGGTAATAATTCTTTGATTAATATTTCTTGTAATGCAAATACGTAATGTTCAATAAAATTAATATATTTATCCTTAAAAATATTTAATTCTATAGAACCCATTTGGGA
>DLXW01000073.1:10289-18013 GCA_003448685.1 Cyanothece sp. UBA12306 | reverse complement strand
ATTGAAATTTTATCCCCCCATTATGGCGCGCTACGCGATGGTAATCAAAATACTATTCCTGAAGATTACTTACCCAAAGATTATACAGCCCCAGGATTTCGGATTGATCCCCTCAAACAAATTTTTGGCAATCACCAAAATAGTTAATAGTTAATAGTTAATAGTTAATTCTCCATTCTTCATTCTTCATTCTTCATTCTTCATTCTTCATTAGGAGTCTTGCCTTTACGCTCAAAACTGTCTAACCAACGCCATAAAAATTAAGCCCCCAAAAGGTTTTTAAAAACTAGCTTTAGTTTTTAAAAACCGATAAAAAGTTTCAGACTTAGCTATAGTACCTACACTAGGACAAGTTCCTTGTGCAAAATCAGTTTTCCCAATTTTTCTTGAAGTAAACGACTTAAAGCAGGTAAAGCACTCGGTTCAGACAAGGTTAATGCTTCAATTCCGGTGAGTTTTTTCACCAATTCCACCCCAGATGACGTACTGGTGGCGATACCAGTAATTAAATCGGGAACCATAGCAAAACTCTCACTTACTCCCGTTACCGAATAAGGATCAGAAGCACACAAAACCGTACAACAAATTTGGTCTTTGAGTTCTTCTAAAACCACCGAACCATTATAGGGTTCTAAGGGAGAAGCACCCGCTTCAATTACTGCTACATCGGGCTTTTCTAAGGAAATTATAGTTAACAATTGACGAACTAAGACCCGAAATTTTTCTGGGGGAACCACCGACGAAGGAAGTCCCACATCCACAAAATCAAAAATGCGATCGGCCCCTGCATCTTTCATCGCCAAAACATCCCGATAGCGTCCAGCACCCGTAAATTTAGCGCCAATGACTTTTAGCCCCCATTGTTTGAGTAAATGGATAATGACACGCGCTGCTGTGGTTTTCCCAGCAGACATGGAAGTGCCAATAATCATAATAGTGGGACATTGATAAGGAATTTCTGGGAAATGACGCACAAAATCAGACATACAGACTTTTTGCTGATTGCGCATGACATGACCACGATAAACTAGGGATGTGAGGACAGGTAATAAATAAGATTGAGAAGTAACTTTGCCAAATAAACCCGCGTAGGTCATATTCTGCATTATTCCATCATCTCCAATAGATTGCCAATCTCCCACAGCTTCTAAAGTTGCCCGTCGTACCCCAAATGCCCCTACAATGTAATCTCCTGGAAGTAAGTTAGCCAACCGTCCATCAGGGAGTTCTACTTTAGCGCTCAAAGGGACAGGGTTTAGCACTTCAGCAGCGACATAATCTCCTGTTGCCCATTTTTCCCGTGGCAAACTAGATAGGGTAAAAGTATCAGGTTTCAGGTCAGAAATGCGAGTTAAAGAGCTAAAAAAATAATGAGGTGTTAAAAGTTGATAGTTCATAGTTCATAGTTAATAGTTAATAGTTAATAGTTAATAGTTGATGGTTGATAGTTGATAGTTAATTTTTCCCCACACTCCACCTCTTCCTTCAAAGAAGGTTCAATTAATAACCGTGCGAGTAAAGCTGATCGTTCAACTAAGCTGTCAAGATAGATAAATTCACCAGGAGAATGGGCTGCATCGCCGATCGCCCCTAAGCCATCTAGGGTGGGCGCGTAGAGGTTTGTCAGATTACCATCCGATCCCCCCCCTGCCGTTGCTTCTTCAAGTTCTAAGCCCAATTCTGACCCAGCTTGACGGGCTTTTTGCCATAGTTGTTCGCTGGCTGGAGTTTTTTCCATGGGTGGCCGGCCAATACCTCCTTCAATGATCAGTTCAGTGCCAGGAGTTGTCGATTTTAAAGCAAAAATGGCTGTTTCGATCGCTCGCACATCTTCTTGATGTAATACCCGTACATCAACTACTGCTTGACTTTCAGGGGCTACCACATTTGATCTAATTCCTCCATCAATTGTGCCTACATTAACTGTAATGCCTCGTTTAGCGTCGTTTAGGGCAAATAACTGTTGAATGACAAAGGATAGTTCCAGAATGGCACTTGCTCCTTTTTCTGGTTCTAACCCTGCATGGGCAGCTTTCCCTAAGATACGGATGGTAAAACGGCCAACTCCTTTGCGTTGGGTTTTTAGTCGTCCTGTTGAACCTAAAGAAGGTTCCATAACAAAGACGCGATCGCAATTTTGAGCCAGTTTCCGAATGTGGGGTGTTGACTCATGACTGCCAATTTCTTCATCGGAATTGATCAAAAAAATTGGCGTAACGGTGGGGGTTAAATCCTGTGCTTGTAAGGTTTCTAGCGCAAAAATACTCTGTACCAGTCCCGCTTTCATGTCATAGGTTCCAGGGCCATAGAGTTTGTCCTGTTTACGTACTAGGGGCATGGTTTGGAGAGTTCCTAGGGGCCAGACGGTGTCACAATGACCTAAAAGGAGTTGTTTCGGTTGGGTTTTCAGGCGATCGCGAGGAATTCCTAATAAATGGCCTCCAGTCTGATTACCTGGTAAATGGCGTACACTATAATTACGCTGTTCTAGAGACTGTTTCAGCAGGGATAAAACCTCTGTTTGAGCTTGAGGAACCGTGGAAGGAGATTCACACTTGACTAATTGTTCTAACATTTCCATCATCTCCCCCTGACGACTATGGAGATAATCCCGTAGTCGTTGAGCTATTTTAGGGGTTAAGATTGAAGAAGACATGATCAAAATGACAGGCAACTAATAGTTATTAACTATCAGTTATGAGTGTTAATTGTGAACTGATTAATTATTTAACGTTTAAATCCTGTAGGAAAAGGAAAGGAAAAATTCTGCTCAACTATGGTGTAGCGTCCTGGATTAAGATACACCAGTAAGGGCACTTCTAAGAGAATATCTTGATCGTCGCGATCGCTACGTCTTAAGGCTGATTCTAAAACTTGTGCTGCTATAATTTGACCTACAATCAAACTATTTTCTCCAAAGCCATCGATAATACGATCTAATTGGCATTCAAAAAACAAATAACCCTGTTGCAACAATACCCCATCAATTACTGACGCTTTCAAAGTCGGTAAAGCAGCTAAGGCGGGTTTAGTTTCGTTGTCACAGCGAGGGGTTGCTGCTAAGCTGGCTAAGAGTATCTGATCTGGTTGGGGAAAACTAACAGTAAATACCCCTTCTCGCTGAATATTTTGATAAGTATGATGGCGAGGAGTGCAGATAAACCCAAAGTAATTTTCCCAGCCTAAGGGCATAGCTAGATGTTTAGGTGCAAGATCGTAGCCGCCGTCAACCTCTTTTGTGCCAATTATAACTAGAGGAGAAACACAGAAAAAACGATCCCATAAGCATTGATTCAAGTCAAGATTGATCAGGCGATAGCTACTAAAATCAGCCAATTTCACCACCTCCCCTGAAAAAGTAGAAAAAACTCCTGTTTTTCGGTTTCTCTTCTATGATAGATAAAAGATCAGAAAAATGTCAGGATTTGATGATTTAATCAACAACTTTTAATTAAAAGTTTATAATTCTTAATATAATTAAGTTTGTTCTTGATGTGATATGATGAATGGCTATTGATTTTTCGATAAAGATAAGAACCTAAATAATTCAATTAATTACAGAAAAGATCAAAGCTAAGATTGCTCATAAAAATTATGCAAATTTTTCTTACATTAGGTGTTATTCTTGTTGCTTTAATCTTATTTATAGGAGAAATTTTACCGCCAGATACAACAGCGATTATTGTTGCTGTTACTCTGATGTTATTGGGTTTAGTTACCCCTGATGAAGGAATTGCTGGATTTGGAAATTCTGCTACTATAACGGTTATGGCTATGTTTATTCTGAGTGCAGGAATTACCCGTTCAGGCGCTCTGCAAATGGTAAAAGATTGGCTAGTAAAATGGGGTGGGAAAAACCCCCATCAACAAATTTTTGTCATGGGAATGATTGTGGGACCAATTACATCAGTGATTAACAATACTGCGGTAGTTGCTATGTTTTTACCCATGGTTGAAGAGTGGAGTAAAAAGCAAAATATATCATCTTCCAAGTTACTAATACCCCTATCATATTCCACAATTTTAGGTGGAATGATGACAGTAGTCGGGACTTCAACCAGTGTCTTAGCTAGTGGACTATCTAAACAATTGGGATATCAAGAATTTAGCTTATTCGAGTTTACTAAATTAGGCATACTTACCTTTACTATTGGGTTAGTCTATTTAGGAATTATTGGTCCTTATCTTCTCCCTAATCGTAAACCGACTACAAGTAGTTTAATTAGTCAAGATTATGAACTCAAAGACTATGTAAGTGAAGTGATTATTACCCCTCGTTCAAGCTTAGTGGGTAAAACTCTTCGTCAAAGTGAAATTCAACGTAAATTTGATTTAGATATCCTAGAAATAATTCATAATGATACCCATTTTCCCCAACCCTTAGCGGACAAAATTCTCTCAGTAGGCGATATCTTATTAGTTAGAGGAAAACGACAAGATTTACTCAGTATAAAAGATGAACAAGGGATTGAAATCTTACCAGATGTTAAATTTGGCACCCAAGATTTTGAAAAAGAAATGATTAGCGGAGAAGAAAAAGCCGCAGAAATTTTAATTCTTTCTAATTCCCGATTAATTGGCTCAAGCTTAAAGGAATTAAGATTCCGACAACGTTATAATGCAACAGTTCTAGCCATTCGTCGAGGACAAGAATTAGTTAGAGAACGCCTAGGAAAAGTCCCCTTAAAGTTCGGCGATTTATTATTAGTCCAGGGCCCAAAACAAAGCTTTATTGGTTTACAAACCACGCGAGAAATGCTAGTTTTGGAAGAAAGAGATTTAGGAACCCTCAGACAGGATAAAGCCTGGATCTCTATGACTATTATAGCGGGAGTAATTGGCCTAGCTGCTACTAACTTACTACCAATTTTAGTTAGTAGTTTACTAGGGGTAGTTGCCATGATACTTACCCGTTGTCTCAAACCCGGAGAAATCTACGGTTCAGTGCGTTGGGATGTAATCTTTCTCTTAGCAGGATTAATTCCCTTAGGAACAGCTATGGACAAGTCAGGAGCAACTCAATGGTTAGCCAATAATTTGATCCAATTAGGAGGAAATTTACCAGGGTATTGGGTGCTCAGTTTTTTCTTTTTAATGACTTCATTACTGACAGAAATTCTATCTAATAATGCCTCAGTTGTTTTAATGCTTCCTATTGCCATTAAAGTTGCCCAAATACTTCAGCTAAATCCCTATTCCTTTATGTTTGCTGTCACCTTTGCTGCTTCCAATAGTTTTATGACTCCCATTGGATATCAAACTAATACCATGGTTTACAGTCCAGGAGGCTATCGGTTTTTAGACTTTATGCGCATAGGCGCACCATTGAATTTGTTAATGGTAATTGTTGTACCCTTTCTAATTCAGTGGTTATATGGTATTTAGAGGTAGAATATCATCAATAATGACTTTGATAATTCTCATGAGATACAGAATTTAGTAATTGTTAAGTTTTTAGCTGTTTTTACTTAGATTTATTTCTTTGGTCTCAATTAGAACAATACTAAAAAATTAAGAGTCTACTTCAAATAAAATCATAGTGAGTGTTGAGATACCCTATAATTATACTAAATATTTATTTAGTCCCATAAGTCAAAAAATGAATTTTATTGCTAAAGAATGTTTTATTATTGGTTCTGGTAGATCCCTACTCAATTTAAGTGAAGCAGAGAAGAATTATCTCAACAGTCATCCTAACACCTTAGCTATGAACAAATATCTTCTTTTTTATGAGAAGATAGGAATCATTCCCAAAGCTTTATTTTTAGGAGACTTTCACTTTCCTGCTCACAAAGTTTTTTTAGAAACAATTCAAAATGCCAGTCAATTAAATACTAAACCAACTTATTATGTTGATCAATACTATAAAAAGCTTTTTAGTCAACCCTTAAAATATCTCGGTTGGAACCTAGAAAATCGCTATCAACTTTACACAAAATATAATTACTTACCCCCTCTTTATGTGAATTATCCTAATTTAGCATTCTTTAAGGCTGAAGGAAGAAGTGGCAGAGAATTTATCTGGGGAAAAAGTCTTGATGAACAACTTTTTTTTCAACGAGGATCTTTATCAACGGCCTTAAATTTAGCATATATTATTTATCCTGATTGTGATATTAAGTTAATTGGTATTGATTTAAGTTATCCAGAATCATTTTATGAGGAAGAATTAAAAGCCAGAACAGATTTAATTGATACCTACTATTATGAGCGCGCGAGAAAAGCAGAAAAACATGATACAGTAGTGGAAACCAAGGAAGGAACGGTCTTAGATAGATTTCCTTTAATCCAACAAGAACTGGCTCAACGGGGCAATAAATTACTCTGTTGTAATCCTAATAGTTTGGTGGTGACTCAAGGATTGTGTGATTATGTTCCCATTATGAATTAAATAATATTTAGTCTTGATTTGGTCGATATCTTGGAGATAAACGAATGAATTATCTTGAAAAAAAACATTAAATTGTAGCATTATTTTGCAAAATATTTAAGTTGAATCTTATATGAAAGTTACATTTTGTGCATCTGACTTTCCTAACTTTGTTGGCGGGCCGGCAGCTTGGTTACCTCGTTTGCTTGGTGATTTACAAGATCATGGAATTGAACCGCAAGTCCTATTTTTCACCTCAGCCTCAACCCCAGAAGAACTCGAACAATGTCGTTCAATTCAACTGATTAAACAACAAAAAATCAAACATTCTATCTCTAATTATGATCAGTATACAGACCAAAGAGTTCGTTGGGTTTTAGAACAATTAAGGAAAGACACTCCAGATATCTTTATCCCTAATCTGATTCTTTCTGGTTTCTATAGCAGTTACTGGTTAAAAAAAGCCAAAATCCCAACTGTTGGGATCATGCACTCTGATGATCCTTTTTATCACGGGATTCTTGATCAATTTGTTTTTGGGTTGCCTAAGTATCAGTTATCTGCCTTAGTTTGTGTCTCTCGTTTTTTAGAGCAATATGTTCTAGAACGAGGAGCGACTAAGTCAGTGATTCGATCTATTCCCTGTGGCGTACCTGTTCCTAAATTGACCAGTGAATTTTCGGGACAAAGTTTAAAAATCGCTTATTTAGGTCGCCTAGTTGAAGAGCAAAAGCAAATCTCTCAGGTAGCAAAAGCTTTTTGTCGCGCTGTGAAAGAAGTAACTAACACAGAAGCCATTATTTATGGGTCGGGATCAGCCGAATCATCTGTTGTCAAAATTTTAGCCGAACAGGGTCAAGGATTACCGGTTAAATTGGGTGGGAGCATCAACAGCGATCAGGTTCAAGAGTATCTCTTGGAATGTCATGTTATCGTTCTTTTATCTGATTATGAAGGATTACCCATTTCCTTAATGGAAGCAATGGCTTGTGGTGTTGTCCCCGTCTGTTTACGGATTCGCAGTGGCATTCCTGAATTGATCGAAGATGGGGTTACAGGACTGTTAGTCGATGATCGCGGTGATGATTTCGTCAATGCGATTCGACGCTTAAGGGAAGAACCTGGACTATGGCAAAGACTATCGAGAGGTGCGCGAGCTAAAATTGAAGCTGAATATTCCAATAAAGTAGCCGTCAATAGCTGGATAGTCTTACTTAAGGAATTACATGAAAATTCTCAAGATCATCAGAGTATAAAAATTCCTTGGTTTCTGTCCCTTGATTTTCTCTGGCTTCCTCAACCTCATCCTGCTTTTCCGCGCGATCCTCGTCGACCTGCCCTTTATAATCGTTTA
>DLXW01000073.1:0-10119 GCA_003448685.1 Cyanothece sp. UBA12306 | reverse complement strand
TGCCCTTTATAATCGTTTAATAGGGCGATCACGCCAAATTTTTAAGGATACCATCAAGAAACTTCCGCTTTGACCAATTTTAGATGATTTACTGCTATGATATTAAAATTAACCCATTAAATAATTAACTTAAAAAACTAAACTAAAACAGTCTCTAAAGATGAAATCTCTCAAAAGTATCAAAAATTTAACCATAAAAATAGCTCAAAAAATTCTTTCATGGGAAGATTTTGAAAGCCTCAAAATTCATCTAAAAAACTGGGATAAAAAACCGCCTATTTTGATTTATACAATGGGGAAAGTTGGCTCTATGACAGTTTATCAATTTAATTCTCAGATTAGAAGATTTAAATCAGAATTTTAGTCAAGCTATCCGTGAGTTTTTAAAAATCAATTTAGAAATTCCTCTTCGCACAACTAATACTAATAAAGGAAAAAAAAATTCTCAACAAATGTAAAAGTAATTTACAATTTTATCAGCTAAATAAAAAAATATTGATTAATAATAAAATTCTTATGAAAGTCACCTTTTGTGCTTACGATTTCCCTAACCGAGTTGGAGGTCCTTCTTCCTGGCTACCTCGTCTACTTCCAGGTTTAAAGAAACGAGGAATTGAGTCAAAAGTCTTATTTTTAACAACAGGAGAGATAGAAAAGTGTCAATCAATTCAACTTGTTAAACAATTAGGGTTTGAGCATAAAGTACAAGTATGGCATACTTATACAGAGCAAAGAGTTCGTTGGATTTTAGAACAACTCAAAGAAGATCCACCAGATGTTTTTATTCCTAATCTGATGGTTCCAGCTTTTTATGCTAGTCGTTGGCTTAAAAAAGCCGGTATTCCTACTATTGGAGTAATGCACTCAGACGACGATTTTCACTATGGTTTGTTAGATCAATTTGTCTTTGGTTCACCACAATATCAACTATCTGGATTTGTTTGTGTCTCCCATTTTCTAGAACAAACTGTCAAAAAAATGGGGTCTACTTCGACAGTTATCCGATGTATTCCTTATGGCGCACCTTTACCCCCATCAACAACTCAAAAACCTCCTGATAACTTGAGAATTGCTTATGTTGGGAGTCTCAAAGAAGAACAAAAACGCATCTCTGAAGTTGCCAAAGCTTTCTGTCGAGTAGTTAAGGAAATTCCCAAGACAGAAGCAGTTTTTTATGGTAATGGTTCGGCCAGTTCAACAGTTGAAAAAATTATTGCTGAACAAGGAGAAAATTTACCTATTGAGTTAGCCGGAAGAATAGATAGTGATAAAATTCAAGAGTATTTATTGCAATGTCATGTGATTGTTTTATTATCTGATTATGAAGGTTTACCAATTGCTTTAATGGAAGCAATGGCCTGTGGAGTTGTCCCCGTCTGCTTAAGGATTCGTAGTGGTATTCCTGAATTGATTGAGGATGGAGTCACTGGATTATTAGTTGACGATCGTGGTGATAAATTTGTGGAAGCTATCCGACGTTTACGTGAAGATCTAACATTATGGGAAAAACTTTCCCAAGGAACTCGCGGTAAAATTGAAGCAGAATATTCTAGTGAAGTGGGTGCTGATCTGTGGGCGAAATTTATTCAGGAATTACATGAAAACAGTCAATCTCATGGAAAAATAAAAATACCGCCCTTTCTCTCACTTCCCCCAATTCATTCAGGTTTAGTTAGAGAGGATCAGCGTTATCCTTCATTGGTAAATCGCTTAAGAAAAAAAACCAGTCAAATTTTTAATCAAATAAAAACATCTTAAATCCATTAAAATATGTAGTCAAATGCGTAGTCAAATTAAATCCTCTATCAAACAACTTTATCAAACCTTAAAAAACATTGGACAGCCAAAATTTCAATGTCCGATTTGTGGTTACCATGGTGCATTTCTTGATGTTTCCCCCATAACTGGAGTCAGAAAATTTGCCCGATGTCCCCAATGCGGTTTAGGAGAGAGGCATCGTATTCAAAAATTAGTCTTAGATCAACTTTTTAATACCTATAACCCTTCTCAATCAAAAATCTTACATTTTGCTCCTGAAGCTTTTTTTAGTAACTATTTTAAACAGAGATTTCACGAATATATCAGCGCTGATCTGTGTATGCCAAATGTTGATGTTCAATGTGATATAACAGACTTACCTTTTAGGGATGGAGAATTCAACTTTGTCTATGGTTCCCATGTCTTGGAACACGTTCAAGATGATTTAAAAGCCCTCTGCGAGATCAAAAGAATTCTGACACCTGATGGCATTGCTATTTTACCCGTTCCCATTGTCAGCGAAAAAACTATAGAATACCCAGAGCCAAATCCATTAGAAACAGATCACGTTAGAGCTCCAGGAAAAGATTATTTTGAGCGATATAGTCAATTTTTTTCGCGGGTTGAACAATATTCCTCCTCTGATTTTCCTGAAAAATATCAAACTTTTCTGTATGAAGACAGAAGCAAGTATCCTAATGAAGCTTCCCCTTTACGACAGCCTTGTTATGGACAAAAACATGATGATATAGTTCCTGTTTGCTTTCTTTAAAATTCTCAAGCGAGTATATATGACTTCCCAAGACGAATTTTTATCACCCAAATTGACACCAGAAACTTTAGATATATTTTGGACGCGAACCACCATCTTAAGTGCATTAAAAGAAACTTTACCCTACTTTTCTGAAACTTTATTAGATGTGGGTTGTGGCTATATGCCCTATAAATCGCTCATTTTAAAATCTCCAAGTTCTGTCAAAAACTATATTGGTTTAGATTTGGAGGATAATATCTACCAAAAACCCGATCTAGTTTGGGATGGCAAAACAATTCCCCTTGAAGACTGTTCAGTAGATTGTGCTATGGCTACAGAAGTTTTTGAACATTGTCCAGAACCCGAAATAGTTATGAAAGAAATCTGGCGTGTTCTCAAACCAGGGGGTATTATTTTTTTTTCTGTACCCTTTCTTTGGAATCTTCATGCTGTCCCTTACGATGAATATCGCTATACTCCTTTTTCCCTTAAAAGACACTTAAGTAAGTCTGGCTTTAAGTCTATAAAAATACAAGCCCTTGGAGGTTGGGATGCTGCCTTAGCTCAAATGTTGGGCTTATGGGTAAGAAGAAGATTTCAATTTTCCGGTAAACAGAGTTTACTTAGATCAATTTTATCAAGATTACTTTTTCCTATTATTTGGCTTCTAATTAAGTTAGATCAACTACCTGAACAATTTAATGAAGGTTTAATGATAACTGGTCTTTCAGGAACTGCTATTAAACCTGAAAAATAGCAATTATAATGATTCATGGGGAATTATATTAATTTACCTGTTACCTTTTTTCTAAAAATTGGTGTTTCACAATTTAATTTTTGATTTTTATATAAATCTGGCAATCATAAACAACAATAATTATGTCTACTCCATTAGCTATTTGCGCCCCTAACCTTGGTACTTTATCCGAAACTTTTATTAGGCGGCATATGGAAGATTTACTTCCCAACCAAACTATTGTTTTAGCTGATACCAATAGTAAACCTTATTCTGGTCATTGGACTGTAGATTGTCCCTTGTTAATCAAAGACAAAATCGAAATCAGGGGTCTTAATTTGGGGTTAGAAGATTATCTAGCGCGTAGACTCGCTAAACGCTCTAACAAAGAATCAATTGAAAGAGAGATTAAACGTTTTTTAAAAACTCATAATGTCCAAGTAATATTAGGAGAATATCTTAACTACTCTTTTCATTATTTTGAAATAGCTCAAGAGCTTGGAATTCCTTATTTTGCTCATGCTCATGGATATGATGTTTCAGTTGTTTTACACCAGAAAAAATGGCAGAAAAACTATCAAAAATATCAACAAGCAGCTGGGATTATTACCATGAATCAAATTAGTCGGCAACGTCTAATCGATTTAGGGATAGATTCTGACAAAATTCATGTAATTCCCTATGGCATTAAATCACCTTCTGAACCCATAAAAAGGACTGAAAAAGAAACTATTCGTTGTCTAGCTGTGGGACGGATGGTAGCTAAAAAAGCCCCCATTTTCTTATTAGAAGCCTTTCGTCAAGCGGCTTTAGTATTACCAAATCTACAACTTGATTACATTGGCGCAGGAGAATTACTTCCAGCTGTTAGGCAATTTATTGAAGCCTTGGGACTTGCTGATCAGGTTACACTTCATGGAGGACAACCAAATGACATAGTTCATCAATTAATGAAAGAAGCTGATATTTTTATTCAGCATAGTATCCTAGACCAAGATAGTGGGGATGAAGAGGGTTTACCTGTAGCAATTTTAGAAGCTATGGGATTTACTTTACCCGTGGTATCTACCCGACACGCAGGAATTCCTGAATCAGTCTTGGAAGAAGAAACGGGATTTTTAGTTGATGAAGGAGACTGTCAAGGGATGGCACAGAAGATCATAAATCTTGCTCAAAATCACGATTTGAGAATCCAAATGGGATTGGCCGGTTGGCAACGAGCTAAAGAATGTTTCAGTTGGGAACTAGAAAAAAAACGCTTACTTGAAGTTATGAATCTCACACATTGACATAATGATTCCGATTAAAAATAATAACAGTAATACTCAGACTAAAACTGATCAAAAATTTAAAAAGAGGTTAAAGCTAACAAAGTGTCCCAGACAAAAGCAAAAATTTTAGTGACAGGGGGAGCAGGATATATTGGTTCCCATGTAGTATGGGCTCTCTTGAAAGAGGGCTACGAGGTTATCATTCTAGATAACTTAATCTACGGACACCGAGATCTGGTCGAAAACATTTTAAAAGTCGAGTTAGTGGTAGGGGATATTGGAGATCGCTCTTTATTAGATAACCTTTTTACTCAATATTCCATTGACGCAGTAATGCACTTTGCTGCCTTTGCTTATGTGGGTGAGTCCATCAAATATCCTCACAAATATTACCGAAATAATATCGCCCATACCTTAATTTTATTGGAAGCGATGAGAAATGCTTCTGTCAATAAATTGGTTTTTTCCTCTACCTGTGCTACTTATGGGGTAGCTCAATCTGTTCCCATTACCGAAGATCACCCTCAAAAGCCAATTAATCCTTATGGTGCCAGTAAATTAATGGTAGAACGAATTTTAGAGGATTTTTCTCGAGCTTATGACCTAAATTATGTGTGTTTCCGTTATTTTAATGCGGCTGGGGCCCATCCAGATGGGTTATTAGGAGAAGATCATACTCCCGAACCCCATTTAATTCCTTTGGTACTGTTAACAGCTTTAGGAAAACGAGAATTTATCTCAATTTTTGGCACCGACTATCCTACTCCTGATGGAACTTGTATTCGCGATTATCTTCATGTGATGGATATTGCCCAAGCTCATCTCTTAGGATTAGAGTATTTACTAGACAACGGAACTTCTGATATCTTTAATCTGGGCAATGGTAACGGTTTCTCCATTCAACAGGTAATTGATACTGCTCTCAAAGTCACTAAAAAACCAATTTTAGTTAAAGAAAGCGATCGCCGTTTAGGAGATCCGCCAATTTTGGTTGGGAGTAGTGAAAAAGCCCGCAAAATTCTGGGATGGCAACCTCAGTATACGACTTTAGAAGACATTTTGACCCATGCTTGGCATTGGCATAAAAACCGACATCAAACTTAGGAGATAGTCTCAAGGAAACATAGGAAAATCACCATGAAAACAGAACAAGTAACTTGTTACTATTGTCATTCATCTGAGTTTGAACTTTATGACACAGAAAATGGGTTTAATTTAGTTAAATGTCAGCAATGTGGACTTTTATATGTTAACCCTAGACCTCAAATGGATGACATCAAGGAAGCTCATCAAGTGGGACAACACAGGGGGGAAGAAATTATTGATGTAACCGGCAATTTTAATCATGAAAAAGTAGAACATTATCTTGATATTTTACAGGATTTTTATGGAGAAAACCCAGATTTTTTAGCTCAAAAACGATGGTTAGATATTGGATGTGGTCATGGAGAATTTGTCAAGGCTCTTGAAATT
The DNA here is from genome assembly GCA_003448685.1 of Cyanothece sp. UBA12306. Lineage (GTDB taxonomy): Bacteria > Cyanobacteriota > Cyanobacteriia > Cyanobacteriales > Microcystaceae > Rippkaea. Next base: position 4,127 of record DLXW01000073.1, on the reverse strand, counting down.
TTTACTAAAGAAAATTGTCATGTTCAAGGAGTAGAACCAAATATCTATAAACAACAATCTGCTCAAAAAGAAGGGTTAAATGTTAGTTTTTTTGATTTAGATAAATGTGAAACCAAATATAATTCTATATCTTTATTAAATGTTTATTCTCATCTACCAGATCCTATCAAAATACTAGAAAATTGGACTCGATTATTAACTGAAAAAGGTGAGTTATTAATCCAAACAGGTGATAGTGCAAACCTTGATCAAAAAGATCACCATAGACCTTATTATCTTCCAGATCATCTTAGTTTTGTTTCAGAGGAAATCTTAACACATATCTTGAAAAATCTTGGATTTCAAATTATTGAAGTCAAAAAGTATCGCTTCTCAGAATTTAGGGTTCCCACAGTTAAAAACATGGCTGAAGAAACCTTAAAATTGATAATGCCGCATCAAAAATCTTCCTTGTTTACAGAGTTATTTCCTAACCATCCTAATCGAGATATGTGGATTAGAGCGATCAAAAAAGAATAAATATTGTATAAAAATTTGATTAAATTAATTACCTTTATATGAGTAACTTAAATCAAGAAAAACTAGATTTTCTTCTTTTAATGGAAGACTATCAAAGTTCATACACTAAGGCGATCAACAAAGACTCAGCCATAGCATCACTATCCTATAATGACTGTAGTAAAGAGCTTTTTTCTCAGCTAATTTACTATGGAGATGCCTACATTAACCAATTAAATTCACAAGGATTTAAGGCTCATCAAGTTCTTCCTGATTGCTTACCTCTCCAATATAAATGGGCAGAAGAAAATAGAGTTTGGGTTCCTCCTACATGGCTCTCAAAGGGTAAATTTAAATGGTATTGGCGTCGCCTACTTAAAACTGATCCTGAAACTTGGGCTAGAGAAAAAATTATTACTGAACAAATTAAACAATTACAACCAAAATTAGTTTGGGTTTTTTCAGGAGTTCCAGTATCAAAGAAAACACTAGATATCTGGCGTTCTTATACAGAAAAAATCCTACTTTGGTGGGCTTGTCCTTTAGCTCCTGGTTTTCCCTATGGAAAATTTGATTTGATTCTTTCGGGTATTCCTGACATTGCTAAATACTTTCGAGTTCGAGGATTTAATGCTGCTCATATGCCCCATGCTTTTGATGAAAGAATCTTAGAAAAAGTTCCAACTTCTGCTGAAAAAATCCCCAAATTGGCATTTGTTGGCAGTCTATCCGAAGCACATTTAGAAAGAATTTTGTTATTAGATGCTTTATCCCGTAACGTTGAGATAGACTTTTACGGAACTGGAGTTCATCTATTATCGGAGGATAGTCCTTTACGACAGAGATATTATCATCCAGTCTGGGGAGAAGAACTTTATTCTATCTATGGTTCCTATCTATTAGTCATTCATAAAAATATTGGGGTTGCTGGTCGCTCGTTTTCTGCCAAAAGGCTGTTTGAAGCAACAGGAATGGGAGCTTGTGTTATTACTGAATCTACTGATGATCATCGTGAACTTTTTAAACCGGATGAGGAGATAGTAACTTACTCTAGTTTAGAAGAATGTATTGAAAAGATTAAATACTTGTTAGATCATCCTCAAAAAGCCATAGAGATTGGTAAAAAAGCTCAACATCGTACTTTAACAGAACATACCTATCATCAAAGAGTTAAAGAACTTCTTGCTCATCTGAAGGCATTTGGATTATTCTAACAACAAATTTTCCTGCTGGTGAATTTCAATATATACTGAGGAAAAATTTAGTTAATCTTCTCGAAAAAATGAAAAGAAAATTAGTTAACTTAGCCAATAGTTTTTTAGCAAGTTTTGGCATAGAGATAATCCGAAAAGATAATTCTATTAAACCGATGCCAACATGGGAAGATAGAATAAGTCATGCTCAATCCATCGGTTTTTTAGCCAAAGAAATCATTGATGCTGGAGCTTTTAGAGGATTATGGACAAGATCAGTCTCCCATATTTTTCCAGGTTCGCAAATAATAACAATTGAACCGAATCCTTACATTGAACCCGAATTAAGGAAAACCATATCTAAAATAACCCCCCATCCCATAATAGTTCAACGGGGAGTAGGGGAAACTCCTGGTCAATCTCAATTCAATATTTGGGGAGATCCCAAAACAGCAACCAGTGCTTCGATGCAGTCCCATATCCAAGGTGAAGCCAGCATTGAAGTAAATATCCAAGTTGATACATTGGATAATATTGCCAAAGAATATAATACTCAACCAGATTTGGTCAAACTTGATCTCCAAGGTAGTGAATTAAAAGCCCTTAAAGGAGCAACTTCTCTACTAGAGAAAGTCGAAATGTTTATGGTAGAGTTTAGTTGTTTGGATGCCTATATAGATCGGGCAACTCCCAGAGAAATTTTAGATATTTTTTTTGATAATGACTATTGCCTTTATGATCTTGTTGACCTTCATTATCGACCTTATGATGGAGCTTTAACAGGTGGAGATTTTATTTTCATCAAAAATTCAAGTCCTCTGCGTGCTTACAAAAATTGGAACTAAAAAAACTCCTGCTATCAAAGCAGGAGTCCTAAAATTTTTCTAGCCTAAATCTTAGTCAATATCAGGCATAGCTAGTACGGGTTCAGTCTCACGATCAATCCCTTTCTCAAACCCAGCAGCAGCAGCCCGCGCACGTCCAGCGTGCCACAGGTGACCAACTAGGAAGAAGAAACCTAGGGTAAAGTGAGAAGTTGCTAACCACGCACGGGGAGAAACGTAGTTGAAAGAGTTAACATCGGTAATAACCCCACCCACAGAGTTCAAAGAACCAAGAGGAGCGTGGGTCATATATTCAGCCGCGCGGCGAATTTGCCAAGGCTGAACGTCATTTCTTAACTTGTCTAAGTCCAAACCATTAGGACCACGTAGAGGTTCTAACCACGGGCCACGGAAATCCCAGAAGCGCATGGTTTCACCACCGAAGATGATTTCACCAGTGGGGGAACGCATGAGGTACTTACCTAAACCAGTAGGACCTTGAGCAGATCCAATATTGGCTCCTAAACGTTGGTCACGAACCAAAAAGGTAAAGGCTTGAGACTGAGACGCTTCCATCCCAGTAGGACCATAAAACTCACTAGGATAAGCAGTGTTATTAAACCAAACATATACAGCCGCAATGAAGCCCATCATGGACAAAGCACCTAAGCTGTAGGAAAGATAAGCTTCTCCAGACCAGATAAAGGCGCGACGAGCCCATCCAAAAGGTTTAGTTAAGATGTGCCAAATACCACCGAAGATACAAATAAGGCCAATCCAAATGTGACCCCCAATGATATCTTCCATGTTGTTCACACTAATAATCCAACCTTCACCACCAAAGGGAGCTTTGACTAGATAGCCAAAGATAACCGCCGGATTCAGAGTTGGATTGGTGATTACACGGACATCTCCACCACCAGGCGCCCAGGTGTCATAAACACCACCAAAGAACATGGCTTTGAATACCAACAACAGCGCACCACATCCCAAGAGAATCAAGTGATAGCCGATGATATTGGTCATCTGGTTTTTGTCTTTCCAGTCATAACCAAAGAAACTGGAATACTCTTCTAAAGTTTCAGGACCACGTAGGGCGTGATAAATACCCCCGAAACCGAGAACAGCAGAAGAAATTAGGTGTAAAACACCAGCAACAAAGAAAGGAAAAGTATCAATTACTTCACCTCCAGGTCCCACACCCCAACCAAGGGTAGCAATGTGGGGTAGGAGAATTAAGCCCTGTTCATACATGGGCTTTTCGGGAATAAAGTGGGCGGTTTCAAATAGGGTCATAGCCCCGGCCCAGAAAACAATCAAACCAGCGTGAGCAACGTGAGCGCCAAGAAGTTTACCGGAGAGGTTGATCAGACGAGCATTGCCTGACCACCATGCAAAACCAGTTGATTCTAGGTCACGTCCACCGCCAACGGACATATTAGAGAGCGTTACCACGGGGCAGTACCTCCTCAGGGAATACAAAATTCTGGTGTGGTTGGTCTTGGGGAGCCATCCAAGCCCGTAAACCTTCGTTTAACAAGATGTTCTTGGTATAAAAGGTTTCAAATTCGGGGTCTTCAGCCGCCCGTAATTCTTGAGACACGAAATCATA
>DLXW01000046.1:5603-5745 GCA_003448685.1 Cyanothece sp. UBA12306 | reverse complement strand
CCTGGAACCTATCAAATAGCTGCCACCTGGAGTGAAAACGTTAATCGTGCCACCAATGCACCCTACACCATCGAGGGAGGAGTCATTCCCCTGGAGGTGGAGATTAACCAACAACAAGCGCCCAATGACTTTTCAGACCAAT
>DLXW01000046.1:4996-5247 GCA_003448685.1 Cyanothece sp. UBA12306 | reverse complement strand
GCCTCAGATTATCGATAACGGAGACCCAGGGTTCAGCACAGTAGGGAACTGGACACATTTTATGGGTCAAGGTTTTGATGATGATGTTCACTATAGAGACCCTGGAAATGGTAGCAATCAGGCCATTTGGAACTTTAGTGGACTCGTTCCTGGAACTTATCAGATAGCTGCCACCTGGAGTGAAAACATTAATCGTGCCACCAATGCACCCTATACTATTGAGGGAGGGGTCATTCCCCTGGAGGTAGAGA
>DLXW01000046.1:4118-4686 GCA_003448685.1 Cyanothece sp. UBA12306 | reverse complement strand
CATTACGGGCAATACTATCACGGTTTCACTGTCGGATGATGCCGATGAACATGTGATTGCTGATGCCATTCGAGTGACACCAATAGTGACTCCCCCTGTTCCTAAGATTATCGATAACGGAGACCCAGGGTTCAGCACGGTAGGGAACTGGACACATTTTCAGGGTCAAGGTTTTGATGATGATGTTCACTATAGAGACCCTGGAAATGGTAGCAATCAAGCCATCTGGAACTTTAGTGGACTCGTTCCTGGAACCTATCAGATAGCTGCCACCTGGAGTGAAAACGTTAATCGTGCCACCAATGCACCCTATACCATTGAGGGGGGAGTTATTCCCCTGGAGGTAGAGATTAACCAAGAACAGGCACCCAATGACTTTTCAGACCAATGGGGAACTTGGGAGAACCTGGGAACAGTAACTATTACGGGTAATACTATTACAGTATCGCTGTCGGATGATGCCGATGAACATGTGATTGCTGATGCCATTCGAGTAGTATCAGTACCGCCTCAAATTATTGATAACGGAGACTTAGGGTTCAGCACAGTAGGGAACTGGACACATTTT
>DLXW01000046.1:3652-3871 GCA_003448685.1 Cyanothece sp. UBA12306 | reverse complement strand
GTTTTGATGATGATGTTCACTACAGCGAACCTGGAAATGGTAGCAATCAAGCCATCTGGAACTTCAGTGGACTAGCTCCTGGAACCTATCAAATAGCGGCTACCTGGACTGAAAACGTTAATCGTGCCACCAATGCACCCTATACCATTGAGGGAGGGGTCATTCCCCTGGAGGTGGAGATCAACCAAGAACAGGCACCCAATGACTTTTCAGACCAAT
>DLXW01000046.1:0-3397 GCA_003448685.1 Cyanothece sp. UBA12306 | reverse complement strand
TTACGGGCAATACTATTACGGTCTCACTGTCGGATGATGCCGATAACCATGTGATTGCTGATGCCATTCGTCTTGATTATATTAATTCTAAAGTTAATTCTCAAAACTTTATCGACTCTGAGCAGTTTGATAATTTACTGCCAAATTCTAAAAGCAACCAAATATTAGTCGGTAGTCCACAATTGGATAATATATCTGAGGACTCAGAATTAATATTTTCTGATGTACCTTTAGTTAACTCTAATGCTGAACAGTTTGATAATTTACTTTTAGAGGCTGAGAAAAGCCAAATATCAATTACTAGTGGAGAATGGGCAGATATATCTAATCTCTCAGGGGCAATCTCTTCTGGGGAAAGTAATCTTATAGACTTGATTAACTACCCCACTCTCAACAATAGGCCAGCAATTGACCTGACGGGGTAACAATAAAAATTGTTAATCTAGAAGTATAAAGCTTCAAATGTTGCCCATCTTGAAAAAAAGAAGAGCAAAACAATAGAAAAAGGGAAAAGTAGACAAATTATGTAGTAGGAATTGAGGAAAGGGCAATGAGTATTATCTTTTATAATCGAACAAAAGCAGGACAATACTTAGCAGAAAAACTTGCTATCTATAGCAACCGTCCAGATGTTCTTATTTTAGCCTTGCCTAGAGGAGGAGTTCCTGTTGCCTTTGAAATCGCCAAAAAACTTAATCTTCCTTTAGATATCTGTTTAGTAAGAAAACTAGGAGTTCCAAAGCGTAAAGAATTAGCCATGGGTGCGATCGCTTCAGGAGGAGTGAGATTAATTAATCAAGAAGTGGTGGACTGGTTAAAGATTTCACCAGAGATCATTGAAGAAGTAGCGGCCGAAGAACAAAGAGAATTAGAACGACGAGATCGGGCTTACCGAGGTAACAAACCTTTACCATTAATTAAAAATCAGACCATTATTCTAGTAGATGATGGTATTGCTACGGGATCAACTATCAAAGCTGCCATCGCTGCTTTGAAACAACAACAACCTAACAAAATTATTGTAGCGGTTCCCGTTGCTTCTGACGTGGTTTGTCGAGAATTAGCCAAGGAAGTAGATCAAGTAATTTGTTTAAGTATTCCTGAACCTCTTAATTCCATAAGTATTTGGTATGAGGATTTTTCCCAAACTACAGATGACGAAGTTCGTTATTTACTCGCTAAAGCGATCAAAGAAGTCAGAAGTGGAAGCACAAAAGTCAAAATTTAGTATTTTCTAGCCTCTTGTCTTTGTACCACTCTTTTCTAAATCTTCTAATTAAAGGATTAAACCCTAATATGTCTCCAGAAATAAATCGTTCTGATCAAACCCCTGAACCTAATAATATCGGACGCAGGGTCGTTATCCTACTACTATGGCTGTTATTCCTCAACCTATTGTTGATGCGTAGTGACCAAGATACACTCGTCCCCTATAGCCAATTTATTGACCAAGTAGAAGCCCAAAAGGTTTCTCAAGTCAATATTGGGACGGAACGCATTGAATATACCTTAAAACCCGAAATTGGTGCCACAGATACAGATAAACCAAAAATCTTAGTTACAGTTCCTATTCCCCAGGATAATAACCTAACCCAACGCTTAGAAGACCATAATGTAGAATTTTCAGCCATACCACCGGGTCAAAATGGATGGATTTCCAATTTACTTAGTTGGATCGTTCCTCCCTTGATTTTCTTTGGCATCTGGATCTGGTTATTAAGTCGTTCCCAAATTAATAGTCCTGGGATGCTTAATGTGGGAAAAAGTAATGCGCGGATTTATTCCCAGGGAGATACAGGGGTAACTTTTGAAGATGTAGCGGGAGTTGATGAAGCTAAAACTGAACTGCAAGAAATTGTTGATTTTTTGAAAAGTGCCGATAAATATACCCGTTTAGGGGCAAAAATCCCCAAAGGAGTTTTATTAGTTGGACCACCAGGAACAGGGAAAACCTTACTAGCTAAAGCGATCTCTGGAGAAGCAGGGGTTCCTTTTTTTTGTATTTCGGGGTCAGAATTTATTGAATTATTCGTCGGAATTGGAGCCTCAAGGGTACGAAATTTATTTGATCAAGCCAAAACCCAGGCCCCTTGTATTGTATTTATTGATGAATTAGATGCTTTGGGTAAGTCTCGGGCTAATCTAGGAGGCATGGTTGGGGGTAATGATGAAAGAGAGCAAACTTTAAACCAATTATTAGCAGAAATGGATGGCTTTGACCCCAATACAGGAGTTATTTTACTAGCTGCTACCAATCGTCCCGAAGTCCTCGATCCAGCTTTATTACGTCCTGGTCGCTTTGATCGCCAAGTTGTGGTTGATCGTCCTGATAAAATCGGACGGGAAGACATTCTTAGGATACACGCCCAGGATGTTAGGTTAGGGTCTGATGTAGACCTAGCTAAGTTGGCCGCCAGGACTCCAGGGTTTGCTGGGGCAGATTTAGCTAATTTAATCAATGAAGCAGCCCTCTTAGCTGCTCGTAATAATCGTGATGCAGTGATGATGGGGGATTTTAATGAGGCCATTGAGCGAATTTTAACTGGTTTAGAAAAGCGATCGCGGGTTCTTAATGAATTAGAAAAGAAAACGGTGGCTTACCATGAAGTTGGTCATGCTTTGATTGGGGCAATTATGCCAGGAACCAGTAAGGTGGAAAAAATCTCTATTGTGCCGCGAGGTATAGGAGCCTTGGGTTATACTTTGCAATTGCCTGAAGAAGATCGCTTTTTGATGTTAGAGGATGAAATTCGTGGACGTATCGCCACTTTATTAGGAGGAAGGGCTGCCGAAGAGTTGATTTTTGGTCGGGTATCTACTGGGGCCAGTGATGATATTCAAAAGGCTACAGATTTGGCAGAAAGGTTTGTAACTATTTATGGGATGAGTGATAAATTAGGTCCGATCGCTTTTGAAAAGGGCCGACAACAATTTTTAGAAGGATTTACTAATCCCCGTCGTGCAGTTAGTCCCAAAATCGCAGAAGAAATTGATAAGGAAGTTAAGGCTTTAATTGAGGGTTCTCATCGAATTGCTTTGAATATTTTGGCCCAAAACCAAGTTTTATTAGAAACCACTGCTAAAACTCTTTTAGAACAGGAAATTTTGGAAGGAGAAGAGCTTGAAATTCAACTTAAGCAAGTTCAAAAACCGTCAGTGATCGAAAATTGGTTGTTAAGGGGTGATGTTTGTGATCTTCTGGCTACAGAATTAATCAAATCTAATGGAAAAATTGTCTCTTAGATTACTTATTTTTATAATATTTCTTTGGCTGAATCCTCACGGGGTGATATAGCAGAAATCATACCAAATCCGCTTATTTTAGTAGAGTAAAGTTTTTCTCCGTGCTCCGTGCTCCGTGCTCCCTACTCTGAGACTTGATACTATACTATCTAAA
>DLXW01000021.1:25345-27766 GCA_003448685.1 Cyanothece sp. UBA12306 | reverse complement strand
TGGCCAAAGCGAACTAATTGAATCAGACTTGGGGGTAATTTTGTTAACTTATTTCGTCCAATATAAAGGGTTTGAAGTTTCTTGAGATTCTCAATTTCTAGAGGAATATTTTCTAGGTAATTATTGGTGAGTCGCAAATCAATAAGTTGTTTAATAAGACCTATATCCCGAGGAATAGAAGATAAATTATTATAAATTAAGTTTAAAGAATTAAGATTTTTCAGTTTGCCAATTTCAGGGGGCAATTTTTTGATTTTATTATGACTTAAATATAATAAATCAAGATCGGATAAATTACCAATTTCCGGTGGCAAACTGATGATTTGATTATAACTAGCATTCAGCTCAATAAGACTACTAATTTCTTCAATTTCTGGTGGTCAACCCGTTAACTTATTATAACTAATATTAAGCTTAGAAAGTTGTTTAAGACCTTTAATTGCTGAGGTCAAATTATGAAGATTATTAGAGTTAAGATCTAGCCAAATCAATTTTTCAAGTTGTCCAAATTTTAGCGGCAATTGTTCTAACTTATTGTTGGTCAAAGATAACCTTTCTAATTCAATTAAATTGCCAAATTCATTGGGTAAACTTTGCAGTTGATTATTGGCTAAATAGAGTTCAGTTAACCCCCGTAAATTGCCAAATTCTTGGGGTAACCTGGTCAGATGATTTTCTGTTAAATTCAACCTTTGTAGGGTGGAAAGATTACCAATTTCCGGCGGCAACTCTTCTAATTCATTAGTAGTTAAAAAAAGAGCATTTAGACTCTGCAATTCTCCAATTTCTGGGGGAAGAGTTTTAAGTTTATTGTTTCTAAGATCTAGAAATTTTAGATGATTTTTTAGTTTTTTTATTTCTGTTGGCAAGCTAGTGAGTCGCTTAAAAGTTAAATCAAGGGTTTCGGCATTACTTTGAGCGGCTTTTTCAATTAGTTCGGCAACTTCTAAATCTCTGTTAGTCACAACAAATCCCTAATAGTGGCAAGAGAATCCCCATTTTGAAAACTTTATCTTCAATCCTTCTTTTGATTGTAATCGAGACTTCTAAAATCTTACAACTATAACTAAGTAATTAGCTTTCATTCTTAATGTTGAATTAACATAATCATATTAATTTAATAAAAATTTTTCAATGGCTATAGCTACTCCATCCTCTTCAACTGTAGGTGCTACCCATTGAGCCATCTTCTTTAAGGCTAAGGGTGCATTTCCCATAGCGATACTTAAACCAACATATTCTAACATTTCAGCATCGTTAAAATTATCGCCAATAGCCATAATTTGACTAGCATTAAATCCCAATAATTCTTCAGCTAAAAAACGAGTAGCATAACCCTTACTTGCTTGAGGATGGGTAACTTCAAAATAGTTTTCTGTAGATTGGGTAAGATAAAGTTGCTCACGATGGTAGAGTTGTTGTAAGTCAAATAATAATTGACTGATTATTGCAGTTTCTCCAATTGCCAAAACTTTTGTGGTTTCTAACTCTATAATACTGCGTAAATCATCAACTAAAACCGGATCAATTCCTGATCGCTGTTGATAAACTTGGGTACGGGGAGTTATTTGCTGCACGTATAAACGGTCATCAATGTAACAATGCACTTCGAGTTTTTGCTTCCATGGGGCTTGTCCAAAATAGTCTAATAATTCCCTAGCGATCGCACTAGATACGGGAAAATGTTGGTGACGAGTTCCCGTGACGGGGCATTGAATCCAAGCTCCATTGTAAGCTATGATGGGCAAATTAGAACCAATAGCACGATGAAAACGCAAAGCTGAAGTATACATTCTACCCGTAGCTAAAGCAACTTTAATCCCCATATTTTGGACATTAATGATGGCTTGTTTCACCGTTTCAGTGACTTGATTAGATTGACCAGCGATTGTCCCATCAATATCGAGAACCAGTAAACGAATGTCCACAACTTCTTCCTTTATATTCCATGACTCACTATCATTTAACCATTTTTTCGATGCCTTAAATGGATTGATAGCAGTTTTCAAGCTCACGGGGTGACAAGGGGGTTAAAGTGTAGATGGGGTGTAGGGCAATACTGCGTAGGTTTTGGATTTTGACTTTTTGGTACGGTAAGCAGGGGACTTCGGAGAACGGAGCTTGGGAGAGGGATTTTCAGTTTTCTCCCCCGCTCCGGTGCTCCGGTGCTCCCCGGCAGTCACAACGAGGGTTTTTGGCAAAACCTACGCAGTATTGGGGTGTAGGGTGTAGTGAAAATTATGATCAGTTCTCAAACTTTGATTGGGGGTTAAATAGCATCAGTTAGAATCCATTAGATGAAAGTTGGGATAGAATTAGCGAGTTGTCTTCTATAGCAGTACGTATTTTGGTTAGGACCTTTTTCTACTCCCTGCTCCGATCTCCGAAGCTCCCTGCTTCCCACACCCCACACCCCACACC
>DLXW01000021.1:23294-25092 GCA_003448685.1 Cyanothece sp. UBA12306 | reverse complement strand
CACACCCCACACCCCACACCCAGTCTACACTTTAACCTTGTTGTCACCCCGTGAGCTTCTGACTTGTGACTTGGTTAACTTCATCCAAATGAATGAAAAAAGTTTCATCTTTTTTAGTGAGGTAAATTAACAATCTTTTTGTTTGAATGGGAACAAGTCGCTCATTCTCGAGGAAGTTGAGTATAGCTATGGGTTACACATCACTGAGACTACTTATTATTGTTACCACTTTCTTTGTCTGGGTCAGGCTTTTTGTCGGGGCAGTACAAACTTTAAGTAACCCCAGTCAAAGCCTTTCCAATGAGCCTATTGTCGTCACAGACAACATCAAGCTTAATTGATTTAAGTCGTATATTCGGCGTTAATTTTAACGTAATCATAACTAAGATCACAGCCCCAAGCCACTCCCTGACCCGAACCATTGCCAACGCGTACAGAAATTAATACCGTATCTTGCTTCAAATAAGCGCCTGCTGCTGCTTGTTTGAGATAATTGCTAGCAGCATCTCGATCAAAACCTAGAGGTTGACCATTTTCCATCATCAGAAAATCGCCTAATTTAATCTGTAAATCTTCTTGACGGAAAGTAACTCCTGCTCTTCCAGCAGCGCCAGCAATTCTGCCCCAATTGGGATCACGTCCAAAAATAGCAGACTTAACTAGAGATGAACCGGCAATAGTTTTAGCAATACGCCGCGCCCCGTGATCATCGGATGTCCCTGAGACTTGCACTTCAATGAGACAGGTGGCTCCTTCTCCATCCCTAGCAATAGCCTTAGCTAAATGCTGACAGACTGCGGTTAACATCCCTTGTAACTTCTGTCCATCCTTGTTCATTTGAGTAATAGTTGGGGTGCGTGACTGACCATTAGCCAAGGCTATCAGAGTATCATTGGTACTAGTATCCCCGTCAACTGTAATCTGATTAAAACTTTGGTTAGCAGCTTCAGTTAGCATCTGTTGCCACAGAGGTGTAGCGACCAAACCATCACAGGTAACAAAAGCTAACATGGTGGCCATATCAGGGTGAATCATTCCCGACCCCTTAGCAATACCTCCAATACGCACAGGTCGCCCATCAATCAAGGTTTCTAGGGCGATGGACTTAGGAACTAGATCTGTGGTCATAATGGCATTGGCGGCCGCTTCTCCTGCGGTTGGGGATAAAGCATTAACCAACTCAGGAATACCCTTTTCCATCGCCTCCATTTTGATGCGTTGACCGATAACTCCTGTAGAAGCTAAAAGTATCTCATCAGGGGCAATATTTAGGGCTTGTGCGACCCATTTAGCACTATCTAGGGCATCTTGCCAGCCCTGTTCCCCTGTAGCCGCATTTGCTTGTCCGGCATTGCCAAGAATAGCCCGAATATTGGCTTTTTTTTGTAGACGTTGACGGCAATAGTCAACACAAGCAGCCCTTACTTGAGAAGTGGTGAAAACCCCAGCGGCGATCGCCTCGCTTTCTGAGACAATTAAGGCTAGATCAGGCTTCCCTGATGGTTTGAGTCCAGCTGCTATTCCGGCTGCTTTAAATCCTTTTGGTGCGGTGATTCCACCACTAATCTCTTGCCATTGTGTCATACTCAATTACCTGTCATTTAGCTTGGTTCAAAAGCTGATTATAGCAAGTGTCAGTAGATCACAAACCTCCTAGTTAGGATTGCGGGGGAGCTTCGGAGACCGGAGCATGGGAGAAAGAAGATAGGATTAGTGATTATAGTTCAGATTTTAAGGGATTTATAGATTGTAAAATCTTTATTTACTCTAAAATAGTTGAAAATAATCTCCCCTGCTC
>DLXW01000021.1:0-23051 GCA_003448685.1 Cyanothece sp. UBA12306 | reverse complement strand
GTAAGTTTTCGATCTACTGAGTGTGTTTTCCTGGGTTCCGTTAAACTAAAATGGAATTGAGAGATTATTAAGTTATATGAAGATAAAAGATAATTCCCCAGTTAGACAAGGTTGGTCTTTAGGCGATCGCAATCGAGAGTTTATTGCTTCAATGATGCCCTATTGGGAATGGTTTTACCGTTACTATTTTCGGGTCAAAACTGATGGTTGGCATCATATTCCTGAACATGGGCCGCTGTTACTGGTGGGGTCTCATAATGGGGGTTTAGCTTCTCCTGATACGGCAATGATGATGTATGATTGGTTTCGTCGTTTTGGGACACAACGTCCGGTTTATGGTTTGATGCACCAATCTGTCTGGACTATGAATCCTGATTTGGCAGATTTGGCGGTACAAGTGGGAGCGGTTAGAGCCCATCCTAAAATGGGAATAGCAGCTTTACAACAAGGGGCTACTGTTCTAGTTTATCCAGGAGGGGCGCAAGATGTATTCCGTCCCTATTCGGAACGGCATAAAATTGAGTTTGCAGGGCGAAAAGGCTTTATTAAACTGGCGTTAAGGGAAAATGCGACGATTGTTCCGGTTATTGCGGTAGGAGCCCATGAAACGTTAATGGTTTTGGGAGATTGTTATGAACAGGTTAAGCAATTACACGAATGGGGTCTATTACCTTGGCTACATGATATCGATCCTCAAGTTTTCCCCATTTATTTAGGTTTGCCTTGGGGAGTTGGTATTGGACCTGTGCCTAATTTTCCTCTTCCCATTGGCATGCACACCCGCATTTGCGCCCCCATTGTTTTTGAGGCTTATGGTCGTCAAGCAGCTAATGATCGTGATTATGTAGATTCTTGTTATGAATTGGTGAGGAGTCGAATGCAGCAAGAGTTAGAGCAATTAGTTATTGACAGTCAAAAAGATGATCCTTGTCAAGTCGGTTAACTTAAGTTTATTGATAACGTTGGCAACAATTAAGCCATTTTTGTTGATTACATTGAGTTTCATTACAGTCAAACTCACAAACACTTAGATGAGAGGGAATTTCTTGTACAACATAGGTTACTAACCATTTTTGAGTTTGCTTTAGCCAATTGCTGACTATCAATTGCTTCATCTTTCTACTTTAATCTGTAACTATATGTTGTTTTAGTATAAGCAAGAACTCAGGGGTAATTCTTCATCCTTAAGGATCATTCTTGGGGGTGATCATCAGATTGCACAAAAACTATAATACCTGAAAAGTTTTTGGAGCGAGGTATAAATCCTCGTTACAAAAACTAATTCTGTAGGGGCTTAATATTATTAAGCCCCTACAGATTTGGGGACTTCTGACTTCGTTAACCCCATTGTTCGACTCACCCTAATCGCCTAAGATTACTATTGATATTTGAATAGTAAATTTTATGCGAGTTGCCTTATTCACAGAAACCTTTCTTCCAAAAATTGATGGTATTGTCACCCGTCTGCGCCATACTGTCGAACATTTACAGCGTAATGGGGATCAAGTTTTAGTCTTCTGTCCCGACGGAGGTGTCAGGGAACACAAAGGGGCTAAAGTTCATGGAGTTAAGGGAATGCCTCTACCCTTATATCCAGAGTTAAAACTCGCCATTCCTACTCCTAGTGTGGGGAGGGCATTAGAAAAATTTAAACCTGATGTAATCCATGTGGTAAATCCGGCCGTTTTAGGATTAGGAGGAATTTATTACGCTAAAACTATGAGTATTCCCCTATTAGCCTCTTATCATACCCATTTACCCCAATATTTACAACATTACGGCTTAGGATCATTAGAAGGATTACTCTGGGAGTTATTAAAATTAGCCCATAACCAAGCACAGTTAAACCTTTGTACTTCAACCGCCATGGTGGAAGCTTTAGAAACCCGTGGTATTGAAAGATTAGACTTGTGGCAACGGGGAGTTGATACAGAAATGTTTCAACCCCATTTAGCTTCTCAACAGATGCGATCGCGTTTATCAGGGGGTCATCCTGAAAGTCCTTTACTTTTGTATGTGGGACGAGTTTCACCCGAAAAACAAATTGATCAAATTAAACCTGTCTTAGAAGCTATCCCCGATGCTCGTTTGGCTATTGTGGGCGATGGTCCCTATCGAGAGACTTTAGAGGAGCATTTTGCGGGGACTCAGACCAATTTTGTTGGTTACCTCCAGGGGTTAGAATTAGCCGCTGCTTTTGCTTCATCGGATGCGTTTATTTTTCCTTCGCGGACAGAAACCTTAGGATTAGTATTATTAGAAGCAATGGCCGCAGGTTGCCCTGTGGTGGCTGCTAATTCTGGGGGAATACCCGATATTGTTACTGATGGGGTAAATGGTTACTTATTTGAACCCACTGATCCTGATGGTGCTATTATCGCTACTCAACGTCTATTAGCTGCCAAAGAAGAACGGGAAAAATTACGATCTAATGCGCGTCTTGAAGCAGAACGTTGGAGTTGGAGCGAAGCTACTGCACAATTAAGGAACTATTACCTAAAAACTCTTAATAAGGAGTCGTTATTAAGAGCTGCTTAAGCTATATATCTTAGGAATAATGTAGAGGCATTTCCTAAAAACGTCTCTACATTAATCGAAAATAGTTTGGGGTAACTCGAAGCAATTAAGTCATTTTATCTAGTATTTTTTGAACAATTTCCATACCACTAAAAGCTTGCCAACTAAACAAACCAACAATAATCAAATTCAAAGTAATATGGGTATAACGGGCTAATTCATTGCCTTTTTGCATCAAAGGAGAGAGGGAAGCAGAAATAGCAATCATTCCTGTCATGCTTAATCCTACTAATAAATGAGGACCAAAAAACAATTTCTCATTGTTAAGGTAGGTAATAGCCATACCACCAAGATTACCTATTACCATTAAGGCTAATAACAATGAACCTAGTTGATAATGGCGATTTTTAAAGTCTTTTTGCAGTAATTCTTTTTTAAGGTCTTTATCAGCTGTGCGAGTTCTTCGCCATTGAATCCCTAAATATAGAGTATAAATGGTTAATCCCAATAAAACCCACATGAGAATGGGATGGCCGAATTGTGACCAAACTTTGATTGGTTC
The DNA here is from genome assembly GCA_003448685.1 of Cyanothece sp. UBA12306. Taxonomy (GTDB): domain Bacteria; phylum Cyanobacteriota; class Cyanobacteriia; order Cyanobacteriales; family Microcystaceae; genus Rippkaea. The sequence continues at coordinate 19,972 of DLXW01000021.1, read as the reverse complement.
TGGAATGTCTAGTGTCATGGATGATTTCCCTGCTCAAATTAAATATCGTTACAAAACTTAACTTATCATAATCTTTGGCAAAAAAGATCAAGCCTGAACCAACTGTTTATTAACGTACTATTGTAAAAGTTGCCAACTCGGTGAATACTAATTACTAAATGATTACACCAAAGCTCCTTGACAACTTGCTCCACTTCCAGCAGTACATCCATAACAATAAATATCTGTTTTGACTGTTTGAATGAGGTCTAAATTTCCTGCTTCTAATAATTGTTTAACTGTTAATTTCTCTTGTTTAGAAGTGGTTGACTGGAGGTTTTCCATTTGATTAAAATCACAGTCATATATATTGCCCAAATAATCAATTGATAATTGATTGCGACACATCAAATGACTGATGGTATTTGGATTAAAATTTTCTTCTAAAAACTTTAAGTACAGGTCATATTTTTGATGAGTTTTTAGATACTGTTTTGTCCGTCCAATAGGAAGATTAGTAATGGTAAAAAGTTGATTAAAAACAATGGCAAAATTTTCTTTGAGAAAGATTTTATAGTCCTTTTCTAAATTTTTTTGATTCGGGGAAAGACCAAATTCTTTATTATGAGGTAAAGGGGGATTATAAACCAAGTCTAAGATTAAATCAGGTTCTGTTCCATAGCCTAATTGATTTAATTTTTGAATAGCTTTAATTGATTGATTGTAAACTCCTTTACCTCTTTGTTTGTCTACATTATCTTCTAAATAACAAGGAAGAGAAGCAACTACTCTTAATTGGTTGTCAGCAAAGTATTGAGGTAAATATTCAAAACCAGATTCCAAAAAAATTGTTAAATTTGATCTCACAATAACTTCCTTTTTCATTTTCTTAGCAACTTCTACAATAGGATGAAAACCATAGTTCATTTCTGGCGCTCCACCCGTTAAATCAACAGTTTGTATTTGGGGGAACTTTTCTATAATTTGAATCAGTTGCTCACAAACTTCTGGTAATAATTCTTCAATTCTTTTGGGACTTGCTTCGACATGACAATGGTTACAAGCAAGATTACAACGCTTTCCTAAATTGATTTGAAGTACCGTTATTTTGTGCTTGTGTAAAGGTTCACTAAGATTGTAGGTAAATGGAGTAATTTTAGTCTGATTTAAAGTAGCCATTAATTTTTACTATTATGTATTTTATAAGATGAGTTAAAAATAGCAATCAAGAGAAAAATTTTAGAGATTACTAATCAAGTGCCTATTTCTTAGACTTATCAAATTAACAGCATTCTCCAGGACTACAACAGTCTAAATTTTGCTTTGTATTTGTCCCTTGATAGTTTTCTCCTTTTGTCTCTTTAGGATGACGAATAGCTTTTTTTGTACAACTAAATTCCTTCGCTTCTTCTAGGGGTACTTCTTGATAAGCAGGAAGGGGAATAATGTCATTTTTGTAGGGACTTTCAGGACTGGTTAAAATCTGATAAGTTTTGTCACAAACTGCCATTCTTTCACCACGACATAAAATATGTCCATCATCATCTTTTACTTGTTGCCAAGGTCCTTTATAAATTACAGATTGATTACGTTCTAAAGATGGTCCTTCTTTTCCTTTGTAAGCACAAATAGTCATAGATCGAAATTCAATACCATCAATTACTTGCCAAGGAATTTCTTCTCGTTGAAGAATTTTTATTCCATAAAATCCTGCTTGTTCAAACATTTTTAGAAATTTATCTTCTCGAAAAGCGCCTGCAATACAGCCACTCCATAAATCAGGATCATTTAAAATAGCAGGAGTTGGATCTTCATCACAAACAATGTCGGAAATTACTGTCCTTCCACCTCGTTTAAGAACACGATAAATTTCTTGGAATAATTGTTGTTTATCTTGAGGACGCACTAGATTAAGAACACAATTAGAAATAACTACATCTACGCTATCATCAAAAATTAGAGGAGATTTATTTCTTAGTTGATCACAATAAGATTCAAACTTACTATATTGTTCTATAGTCCTGATAGGATTTTTCTCTAACCATGCTTGCACTAAATCTAAATTTAATTTTAAATCTTGAATTTTTCCCTTGACAAATTGCGTGTTATTGTATCCAATTTTTTGAGAAATTTCTTGTTGATATTTACGCGCTAAAGATAGCATTTCATCGTTAAAATCAATCCCAATTACTTTGCCAATTCCCCCCACTTTTTGCGCCAAAATATAGCAATTTTTACCCGCTCCAGACCCCAAGTCAACAACAATTTCTCCTGGTTCAATATAGCGAGTAGGATCTCCACATCCATAGTCTTTAGCAATAATTTCATCAGGTAAAATCTCTAAATAATTACCATGATAATCTGTGGCACAGCATAATGCTGGTTGTTGCTCCTTTGCTCCTTCTTGATAACGTTCTAAAACTGCTTCTTCCACATCATAGTTAACTGGGGTTTTTGCACTAAGAATATCTCGCTCAATAGCCATAATTTCTAATTGTGATTAACTTAAACAAGTATAGCATTTCTCAACTGTGTGAGATACAAAGTGTAGCCTACTCTTAAGAGTTGGGTGGTGCTTTTCTCACTTTGGTGAGGTCCACTTTGATTTTCCTTCGACTGCCGACTGCCGAACTCCCGAATGCTCAAAACCATTAACTTCTGTACCTCACGAGTATGAGAACTGCTATAGACTAATTACCAATAAGAGGAATCCACTCGTAACTATTAACAATTCCTTGAAAATAATCATTAATATTATCACGAGAATAAGGTGTAATTCCTGTGTCTTCACCAAACCACTTTTCATAAATAGCAACGGGTTGGGGTTGATCGCTGACGATTCCTTCCATAAATTTAATTAAACTATAATTAACACTATTACGCCATGCTGAATTATTTTGGGGTACCATACAAGCGTAGGATTCATAAACATAAGGAAATTCTGGAACTACTTCTAAAATATTAGGATTACTCGATTCTTTTTTCAATCCTTCTAAGACAATTCCATCACTGGCAAAAGCATCTATTATTCCCGATTCTAACTTTTTTAATCCGTCATTACGGTCTTTTACCATTACTAATTGAGCAGCAGGTTGTTGAATTTTAATAGCCTGTTCATTAGTAGTTTTAGGAATAACTCCTACTTTACGTCCTGCGAGGGTTTCAATAGCTCCTATTCCGCTACCTTTTGCGACTAAAACTTTAGTCCCACTAGCAAAATAACTAACTGTAAAATCTACTGTTTCATTTCTTTCCCAAGTAAAAGTTGTTGAAGCACATTCAATATCAATAGTCCCGTCTTTAATTTTATCAAAGCGATTTTGAGCAGTTACTTCTAATAGATTTAATTTGATAGGTTTACCTAGTTTTTTTTCGAGATCTTGCCTAATAATTTCTAGAATATCGACAGAATAGCCAACCCATTTTCCTTGTTCATTAACATAACCAAAAGGAATAGCATCTTTACGAGTTCCCGCATTGATAACACCAGTTTGTCTAATTTTTTCTAAAACTTGACCGGCCCAACTGGGGGTTTGACAAGTTGTTAATAAAAGCAAAGTGAAAATTACTAGGCTTAGTTTTTTGTTCATTGTCTACTCCTTGAACTAATTTTAGTCCATAGACTGAACAAAGGGGATCTAAGTTTCGTCAAAAATCATGAACAAAAATTTCACTGAATTTCAACCTAAGTATTGGCAAGTTAATCGATGGTATTTAATTTATGTTTGACTATTAACAATGAAAAATATCAAGAACTTGTGTTAAGTTATTCAATGTGGTGAGTTTACCTAAGCAGAAATGACTAATATTCCTCCGAACCAACCGCCAAATCAACCACCAGAACCATCTGAAACAAATAATCTATTAGCTAGACTGGTTAACTTTATTAAACGACCTTCTACGCTGATTTCTATGGGAATTATCTCGACTTTAGGGGTTGCAACCTATGGAGGAATTAATTATTTTGTCTATCAAAAGCTATCTCCTATTCTCTCAACAGAATTAAGTAAACTTTTAGAAAGGGAAGTTAAAGTAGGACAAGTAGAAAGTTTTTCTCTGAATCATATTAGTCTCAGTCCCTCTTCTATTCCTGCTAATAAGAACGATACAGATTATATAGAAGTTGAAGAAATAGCTATTAATTTTAATATTTTACCTGCTTTTGTCGGCCAACCTATAGGTTTAGATATTACCATTAATGATCCTAATCTCTATATTGAACAGGATCAAACTGGAGAATGGGTTAAATTACCACAAATCGAACAAACGGGGGAACTTAATCTTCCTTTTGACATTAAGGCTAATATTAATCTTAATAATGTCGATATTGCTGTTCGTCCCTATGGGTTTAAAAAACCTGTAAATCTAGAATTAGAGGGACAAGGAGGATATACCTATAAATCTAATGATGATCAACAAGTAAATTATGATATTGCAGCAAATTTGCTAAAAAGTGATATCTCTATAAAAGGAGAAACAGATCTCAAAACTTGGCAAACCCAAGCACAATTAAAAGTTAATCAATTGGGAATTCCTGAACTAGCTTCTTTGGTTCCTAATTCCCCTGTAACTGTCAAAGATGGCAAGGTTAATGGTAATTTGAATCTTGCAGTTCCTTCGCTAGACAAAATCCAAGAATCTCAAAGTTTAGGAAGGTTTGAAATATCTACTATTGAGGCTAATATTAAACCTCTCAAAGTTCCTTTAAAAGTAGACTTAAATCTAGATTTTCAAGGTAAAAATATTCAATTTAAAGATACAAAAATTAGTTTAGGCAACTTAGTTACCCAAATTACTGGGGCAATTAATTGGCAACAAGGTTATAAGCTTGATCTTAATTTAAAACCTGTTTCACTACAAAATTTACTAAAGATTGTTCCTCTCCAATTACCTCTTAACTTAAGGGGAGAAATTCAAGGTCAAATCAAGTTAAATGGAGACCTTACTAATCCTATTTTGACAGGTTCAATTAGTAATGTTAATTCCTTGTTTATTGATCAAGTACCGATTAAAGATATTAAAGCAAAATTCAAGGCCAACTTAGATCAATTTATCTTACAAAAAGTACAAATAATTCCCACTGCTGGAGGAAGCATTACAGCGCAAGGGAAGGTAGAATCTAATATTCTTAAATCAATAAAAAAACAAAAAAGTATTGATTGGCAAAAAATGCCTTTATCTTTTAGTTTTAAATCACAATTACCCACGGAAAAATTATTAACTCCTTATTATAAAACAATCCAAGATATTAGCTTAGGAAATATTAACGCTAAGGGTTCTATTATCGGAACCTTAGGAAAACCATCAGGCAAACTGGAATGGCGTAGTCCTAACTTGATTAGATTATCAGAAGAACAGGTTTCAGGACAAGGAAATATTATTATCTCAGGTACTAATATCTTCCTCCAAGATGTAGTTTTAACTTCTAGGGGAGGTGATATTACTGTCAATGGTTTGGGAGATTTAAAAGATAAGAAATGGAGAAGTATTTTAACTGCTAATTCATTTTCTCTTGATCCTTTTTTAAAGGTAGCTTGTTCCTTAATTACTTGTCCTGAGGAAGTATTTAATCAGGGAATTACTTTAAGTAATGCTAATTTAGGTTTATCAGGTAAATTAGACTCTCTTAAAGCCAAAACAATAGAAAGCAAAGGAAATTTATTAATAACAGTAAATGGTGGAGCGATCGCAGTTAATACCAATCTTTCTCAAGGTAATATTAATGCTGCTGCTTCCATTTCAGGAGTTGCCCTTGATCCTTATCTTTCTAAGGTAGCAGTCCCAGTTAAAATAGGACAAACTAAAGTTAATATTTTTGGTGCTATCGATCAACTTTTTGAAAATTCAAAATTTAACATTAACCGTCTTCAAGCAGATGGAAAAGTACAACTAACTGTGGCAGGAAGTCCCATCAATGCCACCTTTGATTTAGGCAATGGAATTTTAGGGCTAGGGTCAGAAATTAGTCAAATTTCCCTTAATCAAATTATCCCAGACTTACCAGTTAATTCTAGTTTAATTAGTAGTAATATTCAATTAACTGGCAATCTCAATTCTCTGATTAATTCTTTCAGTAAAAAACTTGATTTTACTACTTTTAAAGGTACTGCTAAAGCACAGTTATTGTTAGAAAATAGCAAGGTTAATGTTACTGGAGATTTAAGCAAGGGTGTCATAAGTGCCTTGGTTAATCTTAATCAACTTTCCCTAAATCAAATTGCTCCTCAATTACCGATAGCAACACAATTAATTGGTGGGAAAATTAATCTATCAAGTCAATTAACCCCTTTAATTTCTACTACTCCTGATTTGAGTAGTGCCAAAGCTAATATTGATTTACAACTAGCAACAGCACAAGGTAAAATTAATACGAACACTCAATTACAAGGGAATCAATGGAATACTAATATCATTGCATCTAATCTCAATCTTGCTGTAATTTTAAGTGAAATTGCACCTCAAATACCCTCCATAGATATTTCTAGCTTAACTTCTAACATTAGTCTTTCTGGTAGTATTAAAGACATCTTTGTAAGTGGCACAACCATTCCCATTAAAGTTAATAATATTTCCGTTCAAGCAAACGGACAAAGATTGACAGGAACAGGAAATATTGAATTATCTGATATTTTTACAGTACCCGATATTACCAAAATAAATTTATCAGTCAATGCTAATGCTAACTTAGATAAATTACCCTTAACTCAATTAATTTCTCTTATTCCCCTAGATCGAACATTAGTCCCCGAAGAAATTAGCTTAAAAGGACAAGGACAATTTACAGGAAAGTTAATTGGGCAAAACTTATTAACAGCCCCCACTACTCCAGGAAATTTGCAATTATTAGGAGATATAAAATTAACTAATTTTATCTTTAATGGCAGAACTTTTGAGCCTGTTTTAACTGGAAACATAAATGCAATCTTAGGAAAAAATATTGCCTTAAATTTACAAGGAAAACAAGATATTATTGCAGCTAAATTAACTCCATGTATTCAACAAAACTGTCCCGCACCTTATCTTCCAGCATCTTTTGAACTGCGCCAAATCTTTGGGCAACAAACCCCAATTATAGCCACAGGAAAATTAGAAAATAATCGCTTAAGAACTAAAATAGAATCATTACCCTTAGAATTAGCTAAAATTGCTCCTGGACAAGAATATGGTATACCTGGCTATATTTCGGGTTCCATTAATAGTCAAATTGAAATTGATCCTTTTACCCTCCAAGGACAGGGAAAGATAACCATTGAAAAACCAAGTTTAGGATTCATTGAAGCAGAAAAATTAACAGCAGAAGTAAAATATAAAAACGATGTTGCCTTCCTACGAAATGCCAGCCTGAGATTAGGAGAAAGCAGTTATGATATCGAAGGATCTCTTAATCTTAAATCAGGTACATTACAAGGTAACTTAAATATTGAACAAGGTCGTGTAGAAGATATTTTGAATGCTTTAAAAATTTCTAATATTGAGCGATTATTAGATGTAATTAAACTACAACCTATTGATTATGCTAAATCAGGTCAAGTTGGTATACAATCAACTGGAGACGGTAATGCAGCTATTGCAGAACAACTCAATTTACTAGCAATAATTGACCAAAAAATCCGCCAATTAGCAGATAAAAAAGAAACAGGTGCAGTTCCCACAGAGTTAGATATTAGGGGTCGTTTTGATACAGACATTGCCTTGGGTGGAACTTTATTTAATCCAACTATTAATCTAGTATTAAAAGGAAAAAATTTAGAATGGCATCCCCAAGCATCTTTTCCTGATATTATCGAACCATTAGGATTAGTTATTCGAGATCAGCGATTTATTCCTATTAATAAAGTTCAACTAAACGCAAACTTAATTAATGGAATAATTACTGTTGAACCAGCCCAAATACAAATTAAACAAACCTTAATTGCTTTAGATGGTAAATTGTCCTTACAAAAAATTGCTGCTAACTGGAATGTCCAAAGATTATCTATTGATACTATTAGTAGTTTGATTGAACTTCCTGTAGATATTTCTGGTGAAATTAACGCATCAGGAACTCTAGAGGGTAAACCTTTTAATCCACAAATTCAAGGTCAATTTGCCGTTGTTGATTCAGCTTTTCAAGGGCGTTTCTTAGAAAAAACTATTGCTGGACAATTTAACTATAGGGATCAACGTTTTAAACTGATAACTACTGACTCTTCATTTATCTACGCCTCTGTTAATATGCCATTTCCTATTCAAACTAATAATGATGCCTTTGAAGTTGATTTAAAATTAGGAAAAGATGCCCTAGAATTAATCGGAGTTTTAACTCAAGAACAAATTGTTTTAATCGGAGGAGAAGGGGAAGTTCTTGCCAATGCAGAAGGACGAATTGATCTTACCAAAGGATTAAGATTATATGACTTAAATGCTCAAGGAAATATCAACCTAAACGAGATAATATTCAAAAGTTCTGCTTTTCCTGAACCCCTGACTATTACTGGCCAAATTAACGTCGATGATCAGACTATAAAAATACCCCAGCTAGAAGGAACCTTTGCTAAAAGTTCTTTAACAATTGCCGGAATTTTGCCTTTATTTGAATCTAAATCTCAATTGGAAAATCCCCTCACTGTTGCCATTCAACAAGGACAAATTGCTTTAGAAGGGTTATATGATGGGCAAATTGAAGGTAATGTTGTTGTGACGGGGAATGCTCTTAAACCTATTATTGGTGGTCAAGTCCTTTTAGCTAGTGGTCAAGTTTTTATTCCTCAAACGCCAGGCTCTGACCAAGCAGAACCGACTGCTGTGTTTGAACAATGGTCTAGAACTAGGAATCGCCGTCAGACAATTAAATCAGATAATCCCTTGCCTTTTATTCCTAAATTGCAAGATTTTCAAGTAAGTTTGCAAGGTTTATCAATAGAATCGTTGCCACTATACCAATTTCAATTTGGTGGTGATTTAACTATTAATGGCTCGTTAAATAACTTTATGGCTCTCCAACCAGAGGGAAGTATTGTTATTAGTAGAGGGTTAATTAATTTTCTGGAAACTCGCTTTTTTATGGAACGTCGTTATCCTAATCAAATTGTTTTTTATCCAGACCAAGGAATATTAAATCCTCAACTTGATCTTGCACTAAGAACAATTGTTTCAGAAGTGCCTAATACCACTAAACAAATTCGAGACGCTGATACAACCGAAATTCCTGATGATAGTTTAAATAAAGTACAAAGGGTTGATATTAATTTAGCTCTTAAAGGATATTTAACTCAATTAATTCCTAGTTTAGGTCAAGATGAATCTGAATTATGTCTAATCAAAAATCCTTTACAACCTATCAGAACTCAAGCGACTTGGTCTGAGGAAGAACTAGCTCAATTACAAAACTGTTTAACTCTTCTAGCTGATCAAAGCCAAGAAAATTTTGATGAACAATTACTGAGTAATCCAGCGATTAGTTTAACCAGTAGTCCTCCTCGAAGTCAAGGACAAATTGTTCGATTATTGGGAGAACAATTATTTGTTTTAGCTGAAGCATTTCAGGGAAAAAATACGGAACAATTAATTCAATTCGGAATTGTTCAGTTAGCTTTACCAATGGTATTTCAAACCTTAATTTATGATATGGAAACAGCTGTAAGTGATACCATAGGAAGTACAGATTTTCGGGTTGTTCCCTTTTTAGAAACTATTTATGAAGTAGAGGATAAAGGATTTATTCGACTATCCTATGATTATGGTTTTAATGAATTTCGAGTACGCTATGAAAAAAGATTTTAGGTTGGTATACAAAACATATTATTACATTAAATTGCGTTTAAATTTGTATAGTAATTATCTTTATTTTAGGATGTTTTATTCTTCTTTTGAATCGAATAATACTGAATCTTGAACCTTGGGAGAAGTTAAAATATCAATGGTTGCAATTATAGTAATCCAACAAAAAATATAAGATAGCAATAAATATCGCCAATGTCCATAGGAATCAGCAATCAAATGTGCTAAAGCATAAACTAAGGCAAACGAGCCGGTAATTGATAATTTTTCTTTTTTGTAGATCAGTGAGATAATAGTGATTAATAAAGTGATAATAAGAAAAATGTAATGTCTAAATAGCAAAGATAAAATAGGATGATCAAAACTATTAATTAAAGTTTTTTTGTACCATTCCATAATTGATGGAAATCGACTATTAGATTGAATACCTAACTGATTTAACTGTGCTTCCATTGCTGGCCAATTTTCTAAAAGAGTCCAACCTTCATAACCTAAATTAGGAACTTGTAAAACATAAGCAAAGTTACACATTTTATGTTTTAAAAATCCCAAAGGATAATTAGATAAAGATTTAGTATATTTGTTCAGAATAAATGTTTGATCCTCATCGTTTAAACGGTTTCCTAATAATGGTGATTCTTGAGGCTGATAAATACGAATATAATTTTCTGAATAGCATATATAATGATCGATAAATCTCTGAAATGTACCATCACCAAAGCGTTTATCAATCTCCTGTTTTTCAGAACTTATTTGAGAAGAACTTATTTTGTCCTCAGAATTAATTATTGTACCAACATATTGATGTAGTAACAATTGTCCAAAAGGAAAATCTCTCTGAGCATTAATATTAGGAAGATAAAGAAGAATTCTTGCAGGTAGTAAGATTAAAATAGGTATCAAGCAACAAATGATAATTCTTTGGTATAATTTTTGCTGTCTCCAATAAATAAAAAAATACATAAATATTAAAATAATAAAGAGCAGAGCAACTTCTCTTCTAAACATTACTGCTACTGATAAAAATATAATTGATAGAATAAAAGAAATTTTACGTTGTTTATATTTAGCGCGAATTAAAAATGCAGCAGATAATAAGGCAAAAGCTGTCATCCAAGTATTAGAAACAATAGTTCCTGAATAAAGCCAAAGTGGAAATAATAAAATTATAAAACTAGAGCCAATCAAAAAAGTTTTAGAATTATTAGTAACTTGGTAGATAAGATAGATTATAGCTCCCCAAAAAATCGAACCTTGGAGCAAAATTAGTAAACTGGGTGTTTTGACAAAATATTGTGTAAGGTGCATTAAAATAGCTAAAATTGGGGGATGCCAAACTTCATATTTATTTCTTAATGCTTGTTGCCATTGTGAGAGAGTATCTGGTGTCATGACAGCAGGATAAACAACCAGCAACCAAAAACCTGATACAGCAATTGAAACTAAAATAATATAGCTAATTAAACCTAGTTTTTGATTTTTTCTTCCCTGCCATATATTAATAATACTAATAAATAATAATGTCATCCAGATGAAGCTAATTAAACTAGAAATTATAGTATAAACTAGGCTATTCCAGAACTGAATAGAAAAGAAAGGTAAAACAATTATATCTGAATTTAGATCAGAAATATTTTGATTATTTACTTTAATTTGTTTAATGAATAAAGGTTGATTATCATCTGAAATAAATTGGATTTTTTGCCATGAATCATAGGGAATTGTAAATTTATAAGATTTTATTTCTTCATTACCTAAAGCATTTGCTGGAAAAGTAATAGATTCTGATTTTAAAAATCTATGACTAAATAAATCAACTATTTCAGATTTATTATTAGCCTTGATTTTGAGCATTCCACTTCGAGGACTACGCTGAAAACTAAGGGTTAAATCACCCCCTTCAAGTTGAATATCTAGGGGAGATGCCGGATTCTGAGAATTATTCCATAGTAAAGATTTTTTCTGACTTGACCATTGGAAGTTAACTAATTGCCATTCTGTCCCTTTAACATTAGTAAATACCTGATTCCAGTCGACTTTTGTTTGAGGTGTATTGATATCAGTAATTTGAATTTCATAGCCTGCTGAAAGTGGATTTTTTTTGGCTAGAGGTTCGATTGAAATGTCCCAAGATTTAGATTTTACAGGGTTAACTAGAATTTTTTTATAAGCATTAGGGTAAGCTTGGGGATTATTCCAGTAAACTTTAATATACTCAGAATTAGGAGCTTGTAGGCTAACTTCTACCTGCAAATCTTTAAAAGCAAATACTTGATACCAGAAAGGACAAATTATTATTGATATAATTAAGGCAATTAAACTAGATGATTTTATAATTTTTAGTGATTCTTTACTATTAAAAAGTCGAAAAATTCTTTTAATCATGATTATTTTACTATTGGCGATAGATATTATCAAAAATTATGATATTGATCATAGATTACTTTTGAAAAATTTTGTGTTCACTTATGACAGCTAAGGCAGCCCCAGTAACTTCTGCACTAATACTTATTACTCTAAATATGGCAAGTGCGCTGAGGAGTAAACCTATAGGAAATTCGGGTTCCAAAAAAGTCAAAGCAGTTGTTTCAAATACTCCAATACCTCCAGGAGCTCCTGGTATTACTAAACCTAGGAGCCAAGCTAAGGTGAACACACTTAATACTAAAATTAATTGATTAACATGAACAGGCATAAAAGCTAATAAAGCAAAAATAAAACCAACTCCTCTTAAGATTAGAAAAGCCATAGCACTTAGGACTGGTAACCAAGGATAAAAATCAATTTGAACTAATTGACTATCATTTCTGATACCTTTAATTTTATTGAGAAATTTTAATATTGGATTTAATATTCGAGGATGAATACAAATTAATATTCCCCCTAACATCAATAATAAAAATCCTTTTAACCATTCATTAATTAGTAAATCATCTGAAGATAAATTACCTGAAGCAAATCCGGCTAAAGCTATCATCAAAGCAGTAGCAGCGATCAATAAAGGTTCTACTAAAACACTGATACTAGCAATAGTTAATGAATTACCTCGATTTTTTAGAGCTACAACTCTTCCATAGAAATGCCAAACATTTCCTGGTAAATATTTAGCAATATTAGTTTTTAAATAAACTCTTAATCCCCATGGCCATTCGATTGATTGTTTAAAAGCTTTCAAAATTAAAATCCAAACTGAACCAGAAAACAAATGGGCAATAGTAGTGACGAGGAAAGCTATAGCTAAATAATGCCATTCTAGGGAAGTTAATTTAATTTCTACTACTTCTTGCCAATTATCTTTAAACGACTTGAGTAGAAAAAAAACTGTTCCACCAAAAATTACCCAGCGGAGATACGGTTTAATCCATAGATAAATTTGTTTCACAGATTTTTTTGGCTGGTTTAATTTAATGTTATTGAACTGAAGACGATTCGATTAAAATACATAAATTAGAAACTTTGCCCAATAGTTTGGGTTTATACCAAGTTAAGTGAATATCAATATTATTCATTTGTGCTGCTTTTTTAACAATACGAGTTAAGTCTTTTTCTGACAATAGTCTGAGATTTTTTTCCATAGCCCAAAAATCCAGTCCTAATAAACTAAGAACTCGACGATGAAGATTTCGAGGAAACCAATGTACCAAAGGAAGTTTAGTGTGAAATTCTAGCCAATGATATCGATTGGGAGTTGTTAGCAGTATATTGCCATTGAGAGCTAATAAACTCCTAACATAGTCTACTTGGGCTATTTCTGAACCAACGTGTTCAATTACTGCTGATGAGATGATATAGTCAATTCGAGGCAATTTGTCGGACTCTAAAGGCCAATTTAAAACGACTAATCCAGGAAATATTTGCTCAAGATGGTGAATATTCTCAGGAGAAGTAGCATATACTTTGGCTCCATCTTCAAGAAGCCAACGAATAAAACAATTACTGGCTTCTCTGGTGGTTTCTGGGGTTGAACCATGGTCGAGAAAAGTTTTCTTTTCTGGATCTTTGAGCGATTGCTTCAGAAAATCATAGATTTTTCGCCTAAATTTAACCGTTGTTCTACTATGCAGCCTCGCTAGAGGAAGCTTTAACCCAAAATAATCAATGACTTTTTTTTGTGACATATGGCTTTACCTAATCCTTTAGAAGATACACAAGAGAGCGATTTGGCCTTCTCAATTGTCATCCCAGTCTACAATGAAGAGAAAGGAATTGGTGCCACTCTCACTCATTTACAAGATACCCTCCAATCTTCTTCTTGTCCTTACCCTTATGAAATTGTCGTCGTCAACGACGGTTCTAAGGATAATACTAAACAAATTCTCCTTTCTTTTGAAGATATTAATGTGGTTGAACACCCCAGAAATCAAGGGTATGGTGCGGCGTTGAAAACCGGAATTCGTCACTCTAAGTATCCCTTAATCGTTATAACGGATGGAGATGGGACTTATCCGAATGAAGATATTCCCTCTTTAGTCTCGCTGACGAAACAAGCAGATATGGTAGTGGGGGCAAGAATTGGCGCAAATGTCACTTATCCAACTATTAGAAAGATTCCTAAGTGGTTTTTGATTCGTTTTGCTGAATGGATTACCAATAGTCGCATTCCAGACATGAACAGTGGATTAAGAGTATTTCCTAAAAAAGTGGCTGAGCAATTTATGGCAATTTTGCCTAATACCTTCAGTTTTACTACCACAATTACTGTGGCTATGTTAACCAATAATTACCTCGTTCATTATGAACCTATTGATTACCATGCACGGCAAGGACAAAGCAAAATTAAACCAATTCGCGATACTTTGCGATTTATTAAATTAATTCTACGAACAGGTATTTATTTTGCACCGCTTAAAGTTTTTTTACCCATCGCCGGTTTATTTTTTACTGGCTTTCTCATCACCCTAATCCAAGATGTGTTTGTGCGAGATGATTTAACAGAAAGAACACTCATTCTTTTAATTGCTGCGACTCAAACCGCCATGTTTGCCCTCTTAGCAGATATGATTGATAAAAGATTGGTTAAGTGATCGACAAAATTGTCCTAAAACGATTCAATAATATTGTGAGGAAAAAATCAATGAATTAACTCTAGAATTAGGCAAGTTATAATACACAATTAATTGAATGCAGTATTCAGCTGATGATCAACAAACAATTTCTCTATCGCTTTTGGCTCTGCCTAATATCCACTGCTTTGATGGCAGTTGCTTGGTTTCAATTCCAAACATTTTTATTCCCCCGCCTATCATTATCCTTCACTTTATTGTTTAGTATCGGATTTGGTACATTATTTTGGATAACGACTCAACCGTCTTTTTTTCGCAAGTATGTCGGAGAATCAACCCCCGAAACATTGGGTGCTATTAGAATCATCACTTGTAGCGTTGCCCTAATTATGGTGCTAGTAGTGGACTTGGAACTTTAAAGAAAATCCCTTGGATTATAATTAGGGAAAATTAGTCAAAAATCAGATTGTTTCCCTTAAATAAAGATTATACGATTTTTGTCAGTTAACCAGTCTCTGAGCAATTCCATGAGCAACCCAATAGAAATCTCGATTATAGTTCCTTTGTATAACGAAGAACCAAATGTTGACCAGCTTTTTAAGCGAATTTCTTCAGTTTTAAAACCATTAAATCTAACCTATGAAATTATTTGTGTTGATGATGGTAGTCGAGACAATACCTTAATAAAATTGATTGATTATCATCAATATTACCCCGAAATTAAAGTCATTGGACTGTCTCGTAATTTCGGTAAAGAAATTGCCTTAACAGCAGGAATAGATTATGCTCAAGGTAATGCTGTTATTCCCATCGATGCAGACTTACAAGATCCCCCAGAATTAATTATAGAAATGATCGCTAAGTGGCACGAAGGTTATGATGTAGTCTATGCTAAAAGGCGATCGCGTCAAGGAGAAAGTTTCCTTAAACGTCTAACAGCCGATGGATTTTATCGAGTTATTAGTAACATGAGTCGGGTTTCCATTCCTAGAGATACTGGGGATTTTCGCCTTTTAGATCGACAGGTGGTAACAGCTTTAAAAAAGCTCCCTGAAAGGAACCGTTTTATGAAAGGTTTATTTGCTTGGGTAGGATTTAAACAAACTGCAATTATTTATGATCGCCTACCTCGTTATCAGGGAAAAACTAAATGGAATTACTGGAAACTTTGGAATTTTGCTCTTGACGGAATTACATCTTTTAGTATGGTTCCTTTGAAAATTTGGAGTTATGTGGGAGTAATTTTATCGTTTTTCGCTTTTGCTTATGGAATATTTCTAATTGTGCTAACTTTAGTAGCAGGAATTGATGTACCAGGATATGCTTCTTTGATGGTTACAGTGCTGTTTTTAGGAGGAATACAATTGATTAGTTTAGGAGTAATTGGAGAATATTTAGGGCGAGTTTATGAAGAGGTTAAAGAACGTCCCCTTTATTTAGTCCGAGAATGTTATGGTGTTACTCCAACAAAAGAAATAGCATCTTCCCCAATTAATGATCCTAAGTCAAGCTATTAGCCAAAAATAAATGATTTTACCTCCCTCATTACAACCAGGAGACTTAGTACAAGTTGTCGCCCCCAGTGGGGGGTTAAAAGAATTTTCTGCCTTGGAGCAAGGGATAGAAATTTGGCGATCGCGGGGCTATAAAATCAAATTAGGCAGTAATTGGGATGCCCGTGCCGGATATTTAGCCGGAACCGATAGTCAACGTCGTAACGCGCTCTTAGAAGCCTGGGAAAACCCCAAATGTAAAGCTATTCTCTGCGCTAGAGGGGGTTATGGAAGTACCAGATTATTAGAAAATTGGCAGTGGAAGTCAAAATCTACTTTTTGTAAATGGATCGTCGGTTTTTCTGATATTACAGGGTTACTCTGGAGTTTGGCCAAAGAAGGGATTTCAGGACTCCACGCACCCGTTTTAACCACTTTAGCCGATGAACCTGATTGGTCGATTGAACGGTTATTTAGTTACTTAGAAGGCCATTCCCTGAGTCCCTTGACAGGTGAAGGATGGAATGGTGGCCAAGCAACAGGGATATTACTACCCGCGAATTTAACCGTCGCTACCCACTTATTAGGAACCCATCTTCATCCGCCCCTAGAAGGGGTTATTTTAGCCCTAGAAGACGTGGGGGAAGCACCTTATCGGGTGGACCGTATGTTGACCCAATGGCGGCTCATGGACGCATTCAAAGGGGTTAAAGGCATTGCTTTAGGGCGATTTAGTCAATGCGATTTGCCACCATCTAGTCTAAGCTGGACTGTAGAACAAGTATTGCGCGATCGCCTTATAGACCTTAACATTCCCATTGTGGCTAACTTACCTTTCGGACACGATGGGGAAAATGCAGCTTTACCTATGGGGGTAGAAGTCTTACTTGATGGCGATCGCGGACAGCTAAGCTTCAAAAATTAATTCTAAATTCTAAATTCTAAATTCTAAATTCTAAATTCCCATGATGAAATCTAATAAAATTAGCCCTTTTGGTTCTTGGAAATCCCCGATCACGGCCGATCTAATCGTAGCTGGAAGTATTGGAATTGGTGGTGTAACCTATGATAGCGAAGATATCTATTGGTTAGAAAGTAGACCCCAAGATCAAGGACGGAATGTCCTAATGAAGAGGTCTATTGATGGCCTAGTCAAGGAAATGACACCCCAACCCTTTAATATCCGTACTCGAGTTCATGAATATGGAGGGGGAGCATTTTTAATTGTTCAAGGAACCATTTATTTTGTTAATTTTAGCGATCAACGTCTTTATCAACAGTTACCTAATAAAGAACCCCAACCCTTAACCCCAGAAGACAAATATCGCTATGCTGATCTAATTTTGGATTCCTCCCGTAACCGTTTAATCTGTGTCTGTGAAGACCACTGTAACGGGGAAAAAGAACCACAAAATACCCTAGTTACCATTGATCTTAATACAGGCAACCTTAACACCTTAGTCTCCGGTGCAGATTTTTATTCGAGTCCCCGTCTGAGTCCCGATGGAACCGAACTTGCTTGGATCAGTTGGAACCATCCTAATTTACCCTGGGATGGTACTCAATTATGGTTAGCTAAATTACAAGAAGACGGTAGCTTAGATCAAATTGATTGTATTGCTGGGGATGTTGACGAATCAATCTGCGAACCGAGATGGTCTCCTGATGGAGAATTATATTTCTCAAGCGATCGCTCTCAATGGTGGAATCTCTATCGTTACACTAAAAAAGGCGGTATTGACCCCTTATTTCCCCTCAATGCCGAATTTTCCTATCCCCATTGGGTATTTGGCCTCTCTAACTATACCTTCGCCTCACCATCCCAAATTATTTGTAGTTTTACCCAAGATGGACAATGGTATCTCGCTAGCTTGAACACGGTTAATAAACAGCTAAGTGTTATCGAAACCAAGTATACCAATATCTCCTCACTCCATGCCAACGGCCATAAAGTTGTTTTAATTGGTGGATGTCCCACAGAACCCACTGCTGCTGTGGAATTAAACCTTAAAACAGGCCAAACAACTATCCTCAAACGTTCCTCTGAGATAGATGTTGATCCTGGTTATTTATCTACCCCCAAAATGATTGTCTTTCCCACAGAAAACGGTTTAAATGCCTATGGTTGGTACTATCCTCCTCAAAATAAAGACTACACTGCACCAAAAGGAGAATTACCACCCCTATTAGTCAAAAGTCATGGTGGACCAACGGCCTGTGCTTCCCCTAGTTTTAGTTTACGCCTTCAATATTGGACAAGTCGAGGATTTGGTTATCTTGATGTTAACTATGGAGGAAGTACGGGGTTTGGACGGGAATATCGCCAGCGTTTAGATGGACAATGGGGTATAGTTGATGTCAATGATTGCATCAATGGTGCTAAATATTTAGTTCAACAGGAGTTAGTCGATGGCGATCGCCTCGCTATTGCTGGAGGAAGTGCCGGAGGATATACCACCTTAGCAGCTTTAACTTTTTATGATACCTTCTGCGCAGGGGCAAGTTACTATGGAGTCAGTGATTTAGAAGCTTTAGCTAAAGATACCCATAAGTTTGAATCACGCTATCTAGATCGATTAATTGGCAAATATCCCGAAGAAAAAGCCATTTATCAGGAGCGATCGCCGATTAATTTTCCAGAAAAGTTAACCTGTCCCGTGATTTTTTTCCAAGGGTTAGAAGATAAAGTAGTTCCCCCTTCCCAAGCACAAAAAATGGTAGATGCTATTCAAAATAAAGGAATACCTGTGGCCTATATCCCCTTTGACGAAGAACAACACGGGTTTCGTCGCGCTGAAAATATTAAAAAGGCGATAAACGGTGAATTTTATTTTTATTCTCGTATTTTTGGTTTTGAAGTTGCCGACAATTTAGAGGCAATTGAAATTATGAATCTTCCCCATGAAAAATAGTACCAAATTTGCCACAGAATGCTGATTTTGTCTACTATATGTAGTTTAGTTATTTTTTCTTGTAAGCAACATAAGAAACTCTTAGACCTTTCTTATAATCTTCTAGTCCTAGCCAATTAGTGACCCCATTTTTTTTATAATCAAGCTGCTTATAATCATAGCCAATTGTATTAAACATTGTTTCTAAAAATGAACAAGTAGGCCAAAAAGCTACTCCGTCTTCGTCAGTAGTATCACTGGTCTTATTTGCATCTTCACTTATCATTAATAACATAGGAGGTTTCTCAAGAAAGTTTTTTAAGCCATACCAAATATAATTTGTTGCAACGCTCGTATCAATAATTACATTATTTGGAGAAAGTCGTTTAACTTGTCTAAAAAATTCAACTTGTCTAACTGTATGATATAAAAATCCAAAACATAATATGGTATCAAAGGATTTAATTTCAGCAGAAGCTAAGTAGTCAAAAACATCTGCTTTTACAAATTCCATTCTGTCTTTCAAATCCTGATCTATGAGATATTCTTTACCTTGATCAATAAGTTCTTGCCTTGCTTCAACTCCTATTACTTTCTTCGCACCTAATACGAGGCAAGGGTAAGACATTCTCCCCGTATTACAGGCAAGATCTAAAACTACTTTACCTTCGATTAAAGCTCTATTTCTAGTCAACAGAGTTTCACAACGCAAATTAAAGCGATTATGACCGAGATCACTTCCACCTTTTCCATAAGGTAGTTTGGCATAATCGAACATCAAATGGCTCATTTAAAAATCCTCTAGTTGAAGATATATGACTATATTTTCGTATAACGTTTATGATAC
>DLXW01000255.1:17481-20863 GCA_003448685.1 Cyanothece sp. UBA12306 | reverse complement strand
AACGGGAATTAAAGAACCTTCGCTCAAAACAGCAAAAACTGCTTGATTCGTATTAGCTTTTGCTTGACAACCTGCTAAAGGTAAAAAACACAAACAGGCTAAAATAAAAATGAAACTACGTTTTAAAATTATGGTGATTAACTGTCTCAATTTCATTAGATTAATTGTCTAATTATTTACTATCTATATTATTGATCTTTTTGGCCATACTTAATCGAGTCTAGCACTCAGTGATATCAAGTCCTCTTTAGCTAGTATAGTATCAAGTCTCAGCTAAAATCTACAATAAATCTAAAATCTATAATCGGCAATCCCTTGACTCCTTAATTTCCGACTCTCTATTGATTAATAATAGTTAACTATCTATTCTTCGTCATCTTTGCCAAATAAATCTTCTCCAATACCTAATTCTTTTTTACTATATTTGAGGTATTTCCAGAGATCTTTGATTTGATGATAGGCTTGGGACGGAGTAATTTTTCCGGCAGTTTCTAAGTTACAAATGTAGTTAACTCTTTGGGCGAATTCCTGTAAATTGTAATTAAAAACTAGGTTTTCTGGTTTAATCTGTCCTCGATAACGACTTTTAGGATAAAGAAAGTCATCAAAATTTTTGTCGTCTGTCATAAAGTAACCTTGATAGGGATAAAAAATAAGCAAAACCTATAAATTCAATTATTAGTAAAACAAAATTTTTAATCCGCTCTAAAACTACTTTATTATCTTAGTATTCACTAAAATATAAGTTTAGTTTAGATAAGATAAGATTATAATAACGAGCCTTGTACCCAGATTTTCGGTCAAAAGTTATCAATTAGGTTAAAGTGCTAAACTGTGGCCTGTTTGGCATCGTGTTCTTAAAGTTTATCAAAGATCATAATAATAAATTCTATATGGAAAAGCTCTACGAAGGAAAAGCCAAAATCCTCTATAAGACAGAAGATTCAGAAATTCTTCTGACCCAGTTTAAAGATGATGCCACCGCTTTTAATGCTCAAAAACGGGGAACCATTAAAGGAAAGGGTCAAATTAACTGTACTATTTCCTCAGCCTTGTTTCAATGGCTAGAATCTAGGGGGATATCAACCCATTTTATAGATTGTCCAGAACCTACGCAAATGCGCGTCCGTGCCGTCACAATTATTCCCCTAGAGGTAGTAGTCAGAAATATTGCCGCAGGGAGCTTGTGTAGGCAAACAGGCTTAACAGAAGGGACATTATTACCTTTCCCATTGGTAGAATTTTATCTAAAAAACGACGAATTAGGCGATCCCCTACTGACTAGCGATCGCCTAAAAATCCTAGAATTAGCTACTCCAGAACAAATCGAACAACTCCAGTCCCTTGCTCTTAAAATAAACCAATATTTAAGCGAATTTTTTACAAGTTGCCAAATTACCCTAGTGGACTTTAAACTCGAATTTGGTTTAGATAGCCAAGGACAACTTCTATTAGCCGATGAAATCAGTCCCGATACCTGTCGTTTGTGGGATCAACAAAAAAATGATCCCCAACAAAGAGTTTTGGATAAGGATCGATTTCGTCGAGATTTAGGAGAAGTAGAGTCAGCCTATGAACAAGTTCAACAGAGGGTTTTAGCGAAATTAGGACTCACAGAAAATTAAAGGAAGTGGAACATTCCCAAATCCTTAAGGTCACTATTTTCGGTAATGCGTCTCGGGTCCTCGGGCATTCTATTGGCTTATTGGCTATGATCGGGTCAATAATAAACAAAAGATAAACTAATAACGCTGTAGCTTGATTGGGTGTGTGGAAGTGTCAAAAGAGATTAAAAAATTACAGTTATCTCCAATTATGGCGGTTCTTCTGGGAACTGCCACTGTATTAACCTTAGCCCAGTCCGTTATGGGGGAAAATGTCGATTCCCCAATGGAATTAGAGATACCAGTAGAACTATCTAATGGAGTCACTGATGACCTAAAATTAAGTTCTGACGCTCAATTAGCACCAGAAGAAGTTACCCCTTCTGTTGAATCCTTAAAAAAAGTAATTGCAGCAGAATCAACAGAGCAAACTGCCGAATCAGGAGATTTTGTTCAACAAACCCAGGAATCAGAAAATACACCAACCCAAGAAGAAACCCCCACAGGAGAAGAACAACCTACAGAACAACCTACGATCCCAGACAGCATCCCTAACCCCATTGATCCCCCTGCTTCGGAAAGTCCTTTAAACCAAGAAACAGAAACCTCAGGAAGAGAACCCCGAGTTCTAGTAGTAGAAGTAAGGGTTACAGGAGCCGAAGAACAACTAGAAAATTTAGTCTACAACACCATTCAAACCAAACCTGGAAGAACGGCCACTAGGACCCAACTCCAAGAAGATGTTAATGCTATTTACGCCACAGGATTTTTTGCCAATGTTAAAGTAACGCCCTCTGACACTCCTTTAGGTGTAAGAATTACCTTTGAGGTCGAAGAAAACCCAGTTTTAAGCCAAGTTGTTGTAGATACCGGCACTGAAATCGAAAAAGAAAGGGTTTTACCCCTCGAAGTTGTTGAGGAGATTTTCGCAGATCAATATGGGAAAACTCTTAATTTACGAGAATTACAAAATGGCATTAAAGAACTCAATGAATGGTATTCCGAACAGGGTTATGATCTCGCTCAAGTAATTGGTTCTCCAAATGTAGGGGATGATGGGGTTGTTACCTTAATTATTTCCGAAGGGGTAATTCAAGAAATTCAAGTTAGATTTTTTGACGCAGAAGATGAACCCATCGAAGGTCGAACCCGTAAATTTATCGTTACCCGTGAGATGCAATTGCAATCGGGGAATGTTTTTAATCGGAGACTCGCCCAAACCGACTTACAAAGGGTCTTTAGCTTAGGATTGTTTGAAGATGTCAGGATTTCTTTTAGTCCAGGAGAAGATCCCAAAGAGGTCATTGTTAATGTAGACGTGGTAGAAGGAAATACGGGTTCTTTAGCTGCTGGTGCAGGGATTAGCTCCACCAGTGGTTTATTTGGCACAATTAGTTATCAAGAGCAAAACCTGGGCGGAAATAATCAAACCATTGGGGGAGAAATTCAAGTCGGGGAAAGGGAATTACTCTTTGATGCTAATTTTACCGATCCTTGGATTGCGGGGGATCCTTTCCGTACTTCTTATACTGTTAACGGTTTCCGCCGAAGGACAGTTTCTCTAGTCTTTGATGGCAATGACACCTCTATTAGAACTCTCAATGGATTCGATCGTCCTCGGGTAGTTCGTACTGGGGGTGGGGTCACTTTTGCCCGTCCCATAGCTGACGATGTCTTTACTAAACCAGATTGGCGAACCTCCCTAGGATTTAGTTATCAACGGGTTCAAATAGAAAATGCTAATGATGATATTGCTCCCTTCTCAGCACCCCTCAACC
>DLXW01000255.1:10403-17256 GCA_003448685.1 Cyanothece sp. UBA12306 | reverse complement strand
GGATCTGGTTTAGTAACCCAACCTTTAGCCTTTAGTGATGATGGGAGGGATGACCTATTTACTATTAGTTTTGGTGCTGCTCAGGATTTCCGTAATAATCCCTTACGTCCCACTAGTGGCTATCTGATGCGCTTAGGTATTGAACAAACTATACCCGTAGGTTCAGGAAGTATTTTCTTTACCCGTTTAAGGGGTAGCTATAGTTACTATATTCCAACTGATCTGATTGATTTAGGCTTTATTGAGGAAGATCAGCCCAAACCCCAGGCTTTGGCCTTTAATGTCCAAGCAGGAACTGCTTTTGAAGATTTACCACCCTATGAGGCCTTTGTCTTAGGGGGTAGTAATTCAGTTCGGGGTTATGAGGAGGGAGAATTGGGAGCTGGACGTAGTTACTTTCAAGCTACGGCAGAATACCGCTTTCCTATTATTCCGGCTGTGGGTGCGGCACTTTTTATTGATTACGGGACAACTATTAAGTCTCAGCGTTCAGTTCGCGGTTTTCCAGGGACAGTTCGCGGTTTACCTAGTGATGGTTATGGTTATGGTCTTGGGGTTCGTATTCAATCGCCAGTGGGGCCAATTCGTGTTGATTATGGAGTCAATAATGATGGAGATTCTCGCCTTCACTTTGGGATTGGAGAAAGATTCTAAAACAATGGCTGAAAAACTTACCCCTATTTTAATATGACGAATTAGGGGTTCTTAACAGTAATAGAGATGTGAATTAGAAAATAATAAATCAGAAAAATCAAAAGCTGGTTTAGGGTTGTTAATCTTCTTCTAATATATCCTGAATTTCCCCTAAAAGTTCCTCACATTCTTTAACAAGGGGAATCCCCAATTCTTAGCTTAATTCAAGAGCTTTTTGTTGATCTAATTTCAATAACTTCTCCTGAAGTAATAGTAGTTAACACATTACGAACATTCGGGATCAGTGATAATAAGTCAGATAGTTTATTGGTGGGTGCGACAAGAACAATAACTGCTATTTTAGCTTGTTGTAAATTTTGTTGATAACGCAAATTTTGGTCGGTGGTAAGTAAAATTGTAAAACCATTCTCACTCATCAGTTTTAGCAGTTCACCGTTCTTTTTTCCAGACCATCCCATCTCGACAACTGTGCGAATGTCGTAGTTAGTAAATTCGCGTTTTAATGGCCGTGGGGTACATTCATCAAGTAGAATTCGCATAAGTGGTTAACATTTCTTTTGCTAATTCAAGAGATGCGATCGCTTGCTCTTTGCTAACACTGGGAAAATGATCTAAAAATATGTCTAATGAGTCACCAGCTTCGAGATAATCGAGTAAGGTTTTAATAGGTACACGAGTCCCTGTAAAGACGGGTGTTCCTCCTAGAATATCAGGGTCGCTGTGAATAATGGAAGATGTCAATACCATAATTAATATCACTCAATCGTTATTCGGTTTCTAATCTTCTTCTAATGTATCCTGAATTTCTCCTAAAAGTTCTTCACACTCTTTAACAAGGGGAATCTGTCATTGCGAGGGGGTGGAAAAACAGGTAAATCTTATTGACCGCTATTATCTCCCCCGAAGCAATCTCAAGATGTCTGGGATTACTACGACGGCTTGATGTTAAGCACAAAAGTTAAGGTATTTCTTCATGATAACGCAGTCTCGCAATGACTAATTCCTTAGTTTGATTTGGGCGTAGGTAGTTCACTTATTCTTCATCGGGTAGTTAAAATAATTCATCTCCGATTAAATCGGGTAAGTCTTCAGTATGAACATGAAGATGAGAAATAGAACTGCTTAATTGAGCAAGAATATCGCCTTTTTGATCAATGCTAAGATTCGCAAGTTTTAGTTGATTAAGTAGGGTTAAGACAGTGCTACATTCTTCCCCTAATTCGGTTAATAAAACGGTTAAGGTATGATTGAGTTGAGTGGAGTTATTTTCTTGAGTAAGCATTAATGACCTCGTTTTAAACGTTTTTCTGCTCTGGCTAAACTTTTCTTGAGTCCGATTTATCTTTCCCTTCTCCTCCTCGCTCATCATTCAAAATAACGCTTATCAATTAATCCGTTAATCATCTGCTCAATTAACGTCGCTTCATCCCATTTTTCATCGTAAGCTTGCTCTAACTTCTCTAATAACCACCGTCCAAATTGCGCTAAAGAATAAGGTTGAATAAAACTCACCCATAATAAAGATACTTGCTTTTCAGATATTAACTGTTTTAACTGCTTTTGTTCTGTTAACTTCACTGCTAAGGCACTTTTACCATACCCACCTGCTGCAATAATCCCAATTAGGCTTATATTTTCATGTTGCTGTTTCTCGTTTAATAATATTGGTGTGAGATCATCTATTTCCCTTTGTCGTCCCTGCCATTTCTCTACACGAGGTAACCTAATTTTAAGTATCGCAGGAGTAGTAATAGGTTTTTTTGAGGTTTGAAGTAATTGATCATCATTCCACTCGTCAGGATCAACAATATCGGTAATTTCTAACTCTAACGCTTGGCAAATTGCATAAGCACTATCTCGATCTACAGGTTTTAGTCTCCGCAAAAATCGTTCAACAGTTTTCTTATCAAGGTCTGCTTTGTGAGCAATCCGTTCATAACTTAACGCTTTATTTAACTCGCGTCTATCCGCTTTAGCCTTCTGAAGTCTCTCTTTTCCTGTTGGTGTGGCTAAGATACCTCGTTGTTTGCGTTCTCTAGACATAACTCAACCGATTGTAAGACTGACTTATTCTATTAATTTAACTCGATCTGATCAAAAAAGGGACAGAAAAGGGAATTTAATATCTTCCTATAACTGGTCTTTAAATAATGGCAAATTTTGACGATTATGAGAATATAAAGTTTATTGAGGCATTAATTATGACTCCCTTACAAACATTCGTTCATTATCTCATCATTCTAAGTTTTTTAATTGATCTATTTTCTTTCGTTAATGTTAAGCCTGATCTGTCTCGTCGTGTTGAACAGTTTATGCCAACGCAAGAAAAATGCGAGACGTGCGATGATCCCAAAGATACCAGCAAAGCAGTACGCTAACTTTCAACTATAACTATATTTGTCTTCACTATCGTCAATTTTATCCCTATCTGGAACGGATAATATCACATTAAAATTAGTTAGACTTAAGTTAGAAATCAAGGAGACATTAAACTTATGGCAGTTAGCCGCAAGTCAAAAGCTCATGATTTAGAGATATTTATCTCACGGGGTGATAAAATCAACAAAATAGGAGCTAAAATACTATGGAACAATTAGTCATTCCTTCCGAACTCCAAGGGATCATTAAAGCAGTTATTGAGTTCTATGAAGATGCAGTAAATGTAATTGAACCTTCAATTGTTTTTGCCGAATTAAAAAAGAATTTAATCAATTGGGTAACAGATACCAATGTTAAAATTGAAGAACAAGAGGTAAAAAAAACCGGACTAACTTCACAGCAAAGAGCAGCTTATAACGCTATTATTAACTTTATTGAAGGAGATGAACAATACTTTAGGTTAAATGGCTATGCTGGCACGGGAAAAAGTTTTTTAATGGTGAAAATTATTCAATGGTTAAAGGAAAAAGAGCTAAAATATGCTGTGGTAGCTCCGACGAATAAAGCAGCTAAAAACCTGAGACAAATGGGACACGCTCAAGGCGTATCAATTCAAGCTTCGACGGTAGCTAGACTCTTAAAACTGCAACCTGTCATTAATATGAATACGGGTAAACAAGAGTTTGAAAATACTGATTCTGAGTTAAATTTAAACGATTACGATGTAATTATTCTTGATGAATATTCAATGCTTAATAAAGATAATTTTAAGGATTTACAGCAGGAGATTTACGGGTCTGATACTCAAATTATCTTTGTTGGGGACAATGCTCAATTACCTCCAGTATCCGAAAAGGAGCCGATTGTAGCTAGGCATCGAGATATTAAAGAAAGTGCTAATTTAACTGAAGTAGTACGGTATGAAGGGGAGATAGGAAAAGTTGCTGCTACCATCAGAAGTGACCCGCGTTGGAATCGACAGACTTATCCTTTTCAGACTGCTGAAGACCAAACAGTAATTAAGTTAGAACCAAACCAGTGGTTAACCAAAGCTATTGAACATTTTCAAGCTGAAGAGTGGCTAGTTGACCCTGATTTTGTCCGGATAATAGCTTGGAGAAATAAGACAGTTGATAGGTACAATCAAGCTGTTAGAAAAGCTTTGTATGGGTCTGATGTGGCGCAATTGGTGGTGGGGGATAGATTGATTGCCAAGAAACCTGTTTTTAGGTCTTTACCAGGGGGGAAAAGAAATGAGAAAGCGATTATTTTTAATAATTCCGAGGAGTGCAAAGTTATTGAGACTCCGAATTTGGAGTTTAATCAACAATATCAGTGGGACTTTTTTGAGGTTAATGTACGGACTGATGAAGGAACTACGATTCAATTAAGAATTTTAACTACTGAATCAGAAGAAAAAAGACAAAAGGAACTTAAAAGGTTAGCTAAACGAGCGAAAGAAGATGTTCATTACAGTGAGAAGAAAAAGCGATGGGCTATGTTTTTTGAGTTAGATGGTTTGTTTGATAATATGGCTTATGCTTATGCTTTAACTTGTCATAAAGCCCAAGGTAGTTCCATTGATAATGTGTTTTTAGCTGTTAGTGATATGCACCATTGTCCTGATAAACAGAAAATGCTTTATACAGGGTTGACAAGGGCTAAAAAATGCTGTTATGTGGCTTAAATAAGACCAGATAGACTTAAAATCATCAAATTTCAAGAACCACAATTAGTATTTTTTTACCCAAATTGTGAGTTCAGTATTCATTAGCTTTTCGGTAATCATGTATAATTGAGAGGAAAAACTGATCAAGTAGTGGATAAATAAAAGCTAATTAAAACTAACAACCTAATTTATGACAGATAATAATCCCATAATAATAGCTGAGAACGTAGAAAAATGGTATGACAATAACTTTCATGTTCTACAGGGAATTAGTTTAACAGTCGCCCCTCAAGAAGTGGTGGTAATTATGGGGCCATCAGGTTCAGGAAAATCTACATTTATTCGGACATTTAATGCTCTAGAACCCTACCAAAAAGGTAGTATTACTATTGACGGAATTAAACTATCCCATGACTTGAAAAATATTGAAACTATTCGTCAGGAAGTAGGGATGGTTTTCCAACAATTTAATCTCTTTCCCCATCTTACGGTACTTGAGAATGTCACTTTAGCTCCTATCTGGGTTCGCCATTGGCAACGAGAAAAAGCTGAAACAATTGCTATGCAGTTACTCGAACGAGTAGGTATTCTTGAACAGTCCCAAAAATATCCTGGGCAATTATCGGGGGGACAACAACAAAGGGTGGCGATCGCACGAGCTTTAGCCATGCAACCGAAAATTATGCTCTTTGACGAACCTACTTCAGCCTTAGACCCCGAAATGATCAAGGAAGTCTTAGACACGATGCGCAGTTTAGCAGACTCAGGAATGACCATGGTTTGTGTCACCCATGAAGTTGGTTTTGCCAGAGAAGTAGCAGATCGAGTGGTATTTATGGATTCCGGAAAAATAGTTGAAATTGCTACCCCTGATGAATTTTTTAGTGATCCAAAAGAGGTAAGAAGTCAGAAGTTTTTAGCTCAAATTTTGTAAATTTTCTCAATAAAATAAATCTACAAAAATGGCTTTCTACTGCTATTTTTATAGCTTTTTAGTAATAACTTCATTGAGAGCCTGATTGTCTCGCAAACTTTGGTCCATCTTGTCGGGTTCAATATTGAATCCGTGTAGAACAACACAAAGTCCTAAAAAGTCAGTAAGACGTTCACCAATTGGATTTTGTTTTTTGTCCTTCAAAATTTGCTTCCAAGTCGCGATTACATCATCGAGATTTCCTCCTTGAGAATTATTACTGATTTCAGTGATTAAATTTTGAATGCTAGTTTGTTTCTTTTGTTTTGTCTCCTTCCTTGCAGCATATCCTCTTTTGTATGAGCTATCTAATCCGAGTATTTCTCTGACAATCTCTAAATACTCAATTAGATTATCCTGAAAAGACCCATTGAGAGATAACTTGACCTGATTTCTGTCATCTCTAAATGCCGAATGATTTAAGACATCGTTAAAATATGAGCATTCTGTCCAAGGAGGATCTGTTGGAACTCCTATGAGATAATCACCCCATTGTTTAGCCCAATCAATGAGGGCTTCTCGGATCAGATCGGGTCTGTGATCTTCTGTATTTGGCAGCTTATTATTGCTCGGAAGATTAGTTCTGGCACCGACATGATAACGAATTCTTTTTTGAGTAATAACATCATTACCCAGAACAATTCGTTTGGCGTACACTTTACTGTTGACACCATAGTGAAAATCTTCATCTCCAACCGGAGGTGCGCCATAAGTAATCAGTTTTAGGCTACTCCAAGGCCATGATTGCACGTCCTTGGGCATTTCCCTGTTATATCCTTGCACTAAGTTACTATATTTTTTGCCCATGGAAACAGCGCTGGCAAAATGAGCCGCCAAAGCACCACCTAAGCTATGTCCTGTAACGTAAATTTCCCTAGGTGGATTCTGCCTTCTTTGGTGGATTGCGTCCAAACTAATCATGATTGTGGGAATTATCGTTTTGATGCTGTTGCAAAATCCTCGACAACATTTACCTTCGGGACTAATGACATCATCACTAACGGTTTGTATAGCTGAATCCATGTCTGTTACCCAATCTGGATTACCTTTATCTCTTAATCCTTGGGTAGCTGCTCTGACAGCCCAACCGCTACGACTTCCCCGAAAGACAATGTGGATATTATATTTGGTACCATCGCTGGGATCTATTTGTTCGTCAAGAACAAAACCCATCATAC
>DLXW01000255.1:7840-10230 GCA_003448685.1 Cyanothece sp. UBA12306 | reverse complement strand
ATCATACTTTTCAGGCCAGGTTGGGGAGGATTATTGTCATTTTGAACCAGTCCTGTTTCTCCTTCAAAGCAATATAGATGATCGCTCTGAGCATTGGTTATCTCATGGTCTTCGAGCAGATTTTCACTCATTTTTTCGATTTTTCCGTCCATTGTCGCCATCGATAGTGTTTTGATCCGATGGGTGATCTGTTCTGGTGCGTCGAAACAGTACCAAGAAGCACCAGGTTCTGGTTTGACAAAACAAGGTCTTGAAGGATGAAGACGTTGATAGTCACCAACAATCGGATCTAAATGATTTGGACAGTAATATTCTGGTTGTCGTGTTGGTTGCCTGGCTCTAACATAATCCATAAAGTTATTGCGGCGATCGCTACCTGGTCTGGCCATTTGTTCGTAATAGGGGTCCATTGGCCAGAGCAAAGTTTGAGTGTATAAATGATAGGAAAGAATACATAAATCTAAATGATAGACAAGTTCATGATACATTTGCTAATTAATTTCCGAATCTAGATTAGTTTACACGTCAATTTTGACAGAATTGTATATCTTTAAGATAAGCAATGTCAATAAAATACAAAATAAATTATGATTTTGGGTTAGTGCAATCTTCATCTAACATTAGTTCCAAGAACTGGCTTCACATTGAATTAAACGTTCTAAAATATTAAGTTGAGTTGAATTATTCTGGTTGCGAATTTTTTGTTCCATTGCAATATTAGTTAATTCCATTAATAAACGCATTTGATAAGCTTGTTTTATGTCAGTATTTAGTTGAGAAGTCTTGAGACTTTTCAAATTTTCTAAATAAGATTTTTGAGGATCAAATCTAAATAATTTAACTAAAGAATTAACCACATATTGCTGTTCTTTTCTTCCTAAACTCTGTAGACGAATAATAGGTTGTTGAACTAACTGATCAAATTCTACTTCTGTTAGTTTTTGTTGTAACCAAACTTCAGAAGTAGAAACGGGTAAATCGGTCGTTTTTTCATCTACTTTAGCAAAAGCATGAGCTTCAGCATAGCTGATCCTTCCATCTTGATTATAATCAGCAGATTTAACGGGATTTCCTAAACGATTAACTCCACTTAAACCTGCAAAAAAACTAGAACTATAATCTTGATAATCTGCTTCATTAACTTCTGGAGTACATCCCACAGAAGGGAGGGTTTTAATAGTAGCAAAAAAACCACACCTAGTTTGTAAAGCAACTCCTTTTTTTTGATTACCATCTTGATAAATAAAGTTGGCAAATGATCCTGAATAACATTGTGCCATCATGGTAACAATATGGCTATCTTGAGGTAATTGATCGAATTTTTGGGATAATTGTCTAACGGTTAATAGGGTATCTTTCCAAAGCATCAAAGCATTATTATTATCATTTCTTTTGTTAAGAATACCATGGCCAGTAAAATAGAAAAAAATCGGCTTTTTATTGTTATTACTTTTACTTTTTTTGAGCCAATCATCAAAATTTTCTAAGGTAGCTGAACCCGTTAAATTAGGAATATTAGGGACTTTAAATTTTTCTACTCTTTGATTATCTAAATAACGGATACTTGCTTGTCCATTATTGCCATTGGCAAAGAAAAAACTAGCAGATGAGGGATTATATCCCATCTTTTTTAAGGTACGCTGAAAATAAAGAATATTTTTTTCTAAGGCAATTTCATTGGACTTAGGACTTCCCCCACCTCCAATAACTAAAAAATTAGGTTTACTATGTCTTGATTCACAATTTTTTTGAGAAAAGTATTGAGACGATATCGGTTGATAGTCAACAAGAGTTTGCGAATTTATGCGATCACCTAATACCCTGGTGAAAAACCATCTTTTTAAGTTTTGATAACCATCATTTTTAAAAGAAGAAGAACTTACTAAAAGTCCGGTAATACTTAATATTAAAACAGTTAATCTTATTCTTTGCTTAGTTGGTTTCATCTTAATTCAGTTCTATAATTTTTTTTCAAAGATAGTCTGGTAATTTAGCCAAAATTTTTCTAACTTCTTCTTCCTGAATCAGTTTAATTGCATCTGATATATTGACCCATTGACGTTTTCTAAAAGATGCTTCTAACCAATCAATATAAATTACTTCTACTTCTAAAATAAAAATTTTAACCCTACAAGTAGTTCCCCATTTTTGATAAGTATAAGATCCCATTATTTTTGAAGAGACTTTTCCCTTAACTCCCGCTTCTTCGAAAGCTTCTTGCGCTCCTGAGTCTTCAGGGGTCATATCAGGTTCTATAATACCTTTAGGTATAATCCAGCGTTTGTTATTACGGGAGGTAATTAACAAAACCTCAAGATTTCCCTGACGAAAACGATAGGGAATTACTGCTGATTGCTCCAGATAACTGGTAGGTTGCTGATTCATCAAAT
>DLXW01000255.1:4995-7594 GCA_003448685.1 Cyanothece sp. UBA12306 | reverse complement strand
ACCAATAATTAAAAGAATGTTTATTTATTGATTATATCTTGTAATTTCGATGATGTCCCTACTTCAGAGGCAATCACTCTTTAGTCTTGTTGCCATTGTTCCTTGCTCAATAAGTCAATAATGCGATCCCTAAGCAAGTAATCATGTCTTTCCAACTCTAGTTCTACATTAGGCCATTCACGGGGTGGAATATATTGACACAGAGCATAAATTGGTTGTTGACGATGCAAAAGTCCTCGGTGTACTAATTGAAGAGCTTCTTCTTGGATAACATCAATGGAATATCGAATACGAGACTCAATAGCGCTTAACATGATTGTTACCTCCTCACCATATTCTGGCAAATTGAATTGTTAAAGTCATCAAAAATAAGTTTCAAATCGAGATCCTCTGTCAAAAAAATAAAATTTAAAACAGAAGCGACTAACTTCTCACTCCAATTATCCTGCACTTCCTGACAAGAGGGAGACTACATTGAACAAATCGTAATGTTTTGATACTCCCAATAGGGTGATTTTAGCTTCTAACTTCAAAAAGGCATTCTTGGAAACCAATTATTCCTAGAGCATTAACCGAAGTTAGGGAAATATGGGTTACTTGTTCTTGGTTGAGTTTAACTAAGGAAAAATCGCGCCATTTTTCCCCATCTTTTTCAACAATGCGAGGAACACTAGCAGCGTTTAAATAAATAGTCCCCTCTGAATTATGTTTAACTCGAGTGCGCAGTCGGGATTTAGTATGACGTAATCTATGGTGCATATGTCCGAAAGTCACCAGAGGAATGTTTTTACCCAAAGCGCGAACTTGAGCGATCGCCTCGGTTAAATCGGGATCACCATGATCTCCTCCCAAGGGTTGCCAATCTTTGCCACAGATGTCTTCTGGTTGTTCTCCAAGTCCTTGGGGTCCATTGTGGGCCAAAAAAATCACCGTTTTCTGGGTTGTTTGCTGTGCTGCTGCGACAATTTTGGCAGTAGATTCTCTAAAATTGGTGATTCCATAGCGATCGCGGAGAAATTCCTTATTTTTCCATTCTGGGCCTCCCCAACTATAGGGACGACTACCCACTACACAGAGGTTAAATTGGGGAAAATCGAGCTTACCGTATCCTACGTGAGTATCCCCCAACAAATCTAGTTGTTCTTGCAGCCAATTTTCTTTTGTACGATCGTAGGGACATTTTTTTCGACCCCAAGCTGATGCAGTATACCAAGCGTCATGATTACCCATAATAGCTGCTTTGGGTAGGGATAAATTGGCAATATGACGAACTACCTCCACAGATTCATTGCCAAAATCTCCAACAAATAAGACAAGATCAACACCTAAGTTCTCTAAAGCAAGATTGTCGTCTTCTTCCCACTGATCATGAATATCTCCTACTACGGCAATGGTGATTTCTGAGTTTAAATAAGAGCTCATGCTTATTTTACCTGGAAAACTTGATTATATACCATTCTGATGATATCTTGAGTTGCCGAATAAGTCTTTCTACTCATTAATATTTTGGCTACGGTTTAATTGTTGAATCATCAACTTCATAAATTTTTATTATGACCAAAAATTTTTATTTTTAATTGCAAAATTAGTGCTTCAATGGGAAATTATAGTTAAGATAAAATTGCTCTTTTAAAACGCCGATTTGCTCTAATTTATGAAAACAAATCTCACCGCAAATACCATCTATATCATCTGGATTACTCAAAGTTGATTCTTGCAATAAAATAACAGCATCTATTACATCTTGATCAAGTATTTCACTATTAATATCTTTCTTGAAATATCCAGCTTTTGATAATGCTTTTTTAAAATCTGAAACTTTAAGATTATATCTCTTAAGCCAACCTTTTGTGTACCCAATTTGTTCTTTTAATCTTTGACTTTTGGACAGTTTTTGTAAACGCTCTTTATTATAAGATCGATATATTCCACGATTAATAAATTCGGACCTGGTCTGCTTATTAATTGTTATTGGTGCATAATGGTTTATGATGTTCAATGACCATTCTCGCATATTTTGATTGTATTTAGAAGGTTCTTCTTTAAGTATATCAGTAGCAATTTCAATATATTTTGTTTGGATTTCTTTTTCTTTAATTGCTGAAGTATATAAATGTCCAACAATGGCAATTACAAAAGGCATCAATAAAGCAATGAGTTTGCTAGGATCTTTTTGTACTAAAGTAATTAACGGTTTAAAAATGTTCTGTAAATTAGTTAATTGTTTTGCTAAATTTTTAGTTAGTTTATCTTTTTTATATTCTTCAAGATTATCTTCTGATATTTCGGAACTAGTAATTTGATTTAAGTTAGACATAATACGGACCTCCTAATAGGAGCCCTCATATTGTATATTATAATACATAATCTTGAAAATTTAAGAGCTAAATTAACTTTTGTAACAGATGGGGGACTCTCGGTTGATAGTTTTTTGTATTACTAAGGGAGGACAGTGATCGCTGCACATTTTGTCTTCTTTGATCTCCTATCTGTAGGATAGGAAGTTCAAAGATCAGCCAAATCTACTTAATTTTTAATTCTCCAACATATTTGTGATCATTTCTTCTGGTTTCAGCTTAATTAATTTATCCCCTGTACC
>DLXW01000255.1:0-4794 GCA_003448685.1 Cyanothece sp. UBA12306 | reverse complement strand
ATACAAAAAACTATCAACCTCTTTACCCCAAGGAAGAATCGAAGTTATAGCAATGGTTAAGGAACGGTTCTGATTTGTTATTAAGTTAAGATTACCCTCATTTTGAGCAGGGATCATTCCCACTAACTTATCTTGTTTATTAGCAAATTGTAAGCATTGTGTCCCGAGATCTCCTAATTTACTCAATCTAAGTTCATTTAACGACAAACGTTTACCGTAACCCAAACCCGAAATCAAGATCAGATCGTTTTGCGCATTAACGGGAACACAATTGACCAAACTTTCCCCATAACGTAATTTTACAGCCTGATTGCCCTGGGCATTGCGTCCCATGAGGGGAATAACTTCATCCGTTACCGGAAACCGCAAAATACGCCCTCCAGAGGTAGCTATGGCCACTTCTTGTCCTTCTTGGGTTCCACAAACGAAATTGAGACGATCGCCATCTTTCAGCTTCATTAAGACCAACCCCCGATTGGTTAAATTACCTAATTGGGACATCTCAATGCGTTTAATGCGTCCTTGTTGGGTCAATAATAGTAGATCGTGACCTTGGAGTTCATTGGGGAGAAAACCTGTGTCAATTACTCGTTTAGCATCCCTTTGCGCACTTTTAGGTAATAATTGCAAAAGGGGGATTGATTGAATGGTTAAAGGAGGAATTTCCTCTACTTTTACGGGGTAAGCTTTGGCGGTATCGGTAATTACCATTAATTCGGTCTTTTGTCCGATAATAGCCCGAAAAATCGGTGAATTTTGCCCCTGATCGCCTGGATTTCGCCAAGCAGCCTCACCGAGATTACTAATTTCTAGGATGGCATCTTCGGGGGGTTTTTGGGGTGTAAATAGGGTTAACGCGCGGGATGATTTGGTGGACGAATCCTCGGATTTAACCTGGCTTTTTCGGTCAGAAGCGGGAGATTTAAGGGAATCATCCTTTTGTTGAGATTTAGTTTTAGATTGAGATTTAGCAATATTCGTCGATTTAACAAGACGAGTTCGACGGGGATCGCCAAATTTTCTTTTAAGCGATCGCAGTTCTTTTTTCAGGGTTTTTAAGAGTTCTTGGCGATCATTCAACAGATTTTCTAATTCAGCAATTCGAGTTTGTAGTTCATCGTGTTCTGCTTGTAATTTTTGCCGTTCTAATCCTGTTAAACGACGCATGGGCATTGCTAAAATAGCATTAGCTTGATCATCACTAATGTCTAATTCCTCTTTGAACCTCATTTTAGCCGTTGTTCCATCGGCTGCATGGCGTAAAATATCAATCACTGCGTCAAGATTATTGAGGGCAATTAGTAGCCCTTGCAACAAATGTAAGCGATTTTGGGCTTCTTCTAATTCATGACCATACTGACGAGTTAGGGTTTGTTCGCGAAATCTGAGAAACTCTTCTAATAATTGACGTAAGGAAAGCTGACAAGGTTTATTATCGACCAAAGCCAAGAGAATTGCCCCAAAATTGCTTTGTAGCGCTGTTTGTTTATAGAGAGATTTCAGGACAACATTGGGTTTAGTCTCCCGTTTTAATTCAATCACCACTCGCATTCCCGTGCGATCGCTTTCATCCCTAATATCCGCAATTCCTTCTAAACGACCTTGATTGACTAAATCGGCCATTTTTTCGATCCAAGCCGACTTATTGACCTGATAGGGCAATTCTGTGACCACAATGGCCGTTCGTTCTTTGCGTCGTTTTCTGCCCACATTTAGGGTTTCGATGCGAGTAATCCCTCTTACTGGGATAATTCCCTTGCCTGTGGCGTAAGCTTCTTGAATACCAGTATTATTAACAAACTCCCCTCCTGTGGGAAAATCAGGCCCTGGAATCAACTTCCATAATTTTTCGTCAGAAAGTTCGGGGTTATCAATCAAAGCCACTAAACCATCCACAATTTCTCCAAGATTATGGGGAGGAATATTAGTCGCCATCCCCACCGCAATACCTGTACACCCATTTAACAGCAAAATAGGCAATTGGGCGGGTAAAACCACCGGTTCTTGTTGAGAATTATCAAAATTATTAGTAAAATCAACAATAGCTTCGCTGATCTGACTTAACATCCCCGTATCAGCAATAGGGGCTAACCTGGTTTCCGTGTAACGCATAGCCGCGGGGGGATCATTATCAACTGACCCAAAATTCCCATGACCGGCCAATAGGGGATAACGACTAGAAAAGTCCTGTACTAGACGAACTAAGGCATCATAGACAGCCTGATCGCCGTGGGGATGGTATTTTCCTAACACATCCCCTACCACCCTAGCACACTTACGGAAGGGGCGATCGGGAGTTAATCCCAATTCATACATGGCATAGATGATCCGTCGGTGTACCGGTTTGAGTCCGTCGCGTACATCGGGAAGGGCGCGCCCGACAATCACACTCATGGCATACTCAAGATAAGATCGCTTCATCTCGGTATGCAATGCCGTGGGGATAATTTGACCAGTCGCTAATAAGTTTAGCTGTCTTGTCATTAATTCGTCTCCAAAGGGTACTGAAAACTCTAGCCATTGACATTCCCTTCACTTAAAGGGAGGGATTCTTGGCTCAACGAGTCCACTTAAAGCTAAACTACTCAAAAGTATTTAAGCCAGAGGTGGTTCTCTCTCCAAGCTTTAACTTTGGGTATGCCCTTACCCTAGTTGTATCAGATTACAAATTTTATTTAATTTAAAATGCTGTTAGTCTAGTTCCCAGCAAAATTTGACCTATTCTTGGGCAAAAACTAGAACTTTAGAATAGAACCCCATATCTTTGACTGTCAAGGTACAGTGTCTAATATTAAGGTAACAATCGGCTTTTTGGAAGTGGTTGGCTATTTCTCCACTTAGCTCGAATCTTAGCGCAAGTTTTTTCACTTTGACAAATATATTCTGTCTTATTGATCACAAAAAGTACCATAACATAAGAACGATATAATCTGATTAAATATAACTGCTTTGATTTCTATGACAACCGTTCTGATTGTAGAAGATGATCCGATTAACCTTCGCGTATTCTCAAAAATTCTCACTAAACGTGGGGGTTTAAATGTCAAAAACACAGAAGATGTGGAAGAAGTTATATCAATTGCTCAAGGAGGAGAAATTGATCTAGTTTTAATGGATGTTTCTCTATCAAACAGCGTCTATCAAGGTCAAGCGGTCGATGGGATCAAAATTACCCAACTGCTTAAAGCTGAGCCGAAAACCGCCAATTTACCGGTTATTCTGGTAACAGCCCATGCAATGGAAGGGGATCAGGAAAATTTCCTCCAACAAAGTGGGGCCGATGGCTATATTTCTAAACCTGTAGTAGATCATCAACAATTTGTGGCTCAAATTTTGGAAAAAATCCGCCAAAGCCAGTGAATCTTGACAATAAAACTTGTGAATTTAGCTAAGTTCTGAAGATCAATATAATTGCCTGACTAAGTTCCACACAGTAGATCAATTTGCGATAAAATCTTGATATTTGTGGATGCGTGTGAGGAGAATCGTTCAATGCTATATCAACATGATTCAGACGAGAAAGTTAAGACTTTCAAATTAGTCTCGAATTATTTGGGGCGATTTAGTTGGTTGATTGCAGTAATTTGGCTGTTTCTGATCCTTCCTAGTCAAGCAGCAACAGAACTGCGAGTGGCTATCCAAACAGGAGTTAGAAGCGTTAAAGTCGGCAGTTCTACCCCCGCTATTGTTAAAGATGGGGCCGGTCGCAAATTAGGAGAATTAGGCCAATTAGATGCTTTTACCGTTAAACCCTCGGGCCAAGGTGTTAATTTGAATCGATGGAAGAGTAGTCAAATTATTATCGAACCAACAGCAGATGGAGTAATCTGGATCGGCGATCGCTGGTATCGAGGACGGGTCAGACTTTTACGTCAAGGAAAAGGCGTAACAGCGGTTAATTTAGTGGATTTAGAGGAGTATCTTTATAGTGTGGTGGGGTCCGAAGCTTATCCCACTTGGCCAATAGAGGCCCTTAAATCTCAAGCAGTGGTGGCCCGTACCTATGCCTTATATAAAAGTTCTAATGCTGGTAACCGTTATTACGATCTCGATACTACAACCAGAACTCAAGTCTATAAAGGCTTAGAAACGGAATTTGTCACCACTCATGAAGCAGTTAAAGGCACGACTGGAAAGGTGTTAACCTACAAGGGTAAGGTGATTCTGGCCGCCTTTCATTCTTCTTCTGGCGGTCACACCGAAAACGTCGAAGATGTTTGGAGTTCTTCTTTACCCTATTTGAGGGGTGTCGTAGACTACGATCAATTAGCACCAGTATATCAGTGGAATAAGTCCTTAAGTGGTAGTCAAATGGGACGATTAATTGGAGGAGTAGGAACAGTGCGATCGCTGGTTCCTCAGCGTGTTACTCCCCACGGACGGATTATTACTTTGAAGGTGGTGGGAACTGGCGGTTCTAAGAATATCACTGATGATCGCTTCAGGAAAGCTTTAGGATTGAAAAGTACCTTATTTACCGTATCTTCTAATAATGGAATGTTTCAATTTGATGGCCGAGGTTATGGTCACGGTATTGGCCTGAGTCAATGGGGTAGTCATTATCTGGCCCAACAAGGTCTTCCCTATGATCAAATCGTTAGTCATTATTATCAGAATGCTCAACTAACTACCCTTAATTAGAAGTCAGAAGTCAGAAGTATAGCAGAAGATCGGAAGTTAGAAGTCTCCAAGTAAAACTCGCTTGGGACAAGGGTTGTAAGATCCAAGTTCTGTTCTAATACCAATTTTAATTACTTCTGACTTTTTCTGTTGATTGACACTCCCCACCGTATA
>DLXW01000056.1:28764-34402 GCA_003448685.1 Cyanothece sp. UBA12306 | reverse complement strand
TTGAAGTGCGGAATGTGGGATATAAGAAGATGGACGCAAATATTCTTAAAAAATTTGGTAGCTTTTTACAGAAAACTCGGATTAGGAAAGAATTTTCCCAAGAGTATCTTGCGGAACTTGCTGATCTAGATAGAATTTATATTAGTCTTCTTGAAAGGGGAAAAAGAAATCCATCTCTTGCTTGTGTCAACTCTATTTGTACAGCATTAGATATAAATCTTTTAAATAAATTAGGAATAACTAGTCAACAAGAAGCTTTTCAAACAATGTTGATTGCTAGAAGCACAGATTTAGTAGCTAATGAAGACAATAGGATTAAATATAATATTGATTGTAAGCGCAGAAAGTGCAAAAATCCTGATTGTGGCTTTATTCCTAACTATCCATTGATTTACTTTGATCTTAATAGTGGAGAACCTTTAGCTCCTTGGATTTATTTAGATAAATTAGAATCATTATTGATTTAAAAATTATAATTGTAGTTGTTCAAAAAAATCCAATTGTTTATAGACATGACTTAAATCAGGATAATTTTTGTATTTTTTATCAATATTTTTATCAATTTTTAAACAGGTTATTCCCGATACAGAGGATAAGTCATAATTAGTAATAAAGATTTCTTTACCTTATCCCAGAATAGGATGTTCTATTGAGATAATACCATCTGATAGCGCGTTCTAAATTATTAGAAGGATTAAATTGATTTTTATAGTAAAAATGCAATTCTTTGGTTGCTGGAATCCCCTCTAATCCTTTAATAATTTGTTCAACATTATCTCTAATTTGTTGATAGCAATTCATTAATGATTCATCTTTATCATTAAGAATATTGTGCTCCACATTTTCTTTTGCAAAAAAAATTGAGGCTCCTCCAGCAAAAGGCTCGCAATATTTGTTATGTTCAGGTAAACAAGCCAAGATTAGCTTACGAGCATAAAATTTTCCCCCTGGATAACGAAAAGGTGAATTAGTTAATTTTCTCGGTTTTTTAGACATCTTCAACTAGGATTATACTTTGACCACTTTATAAACTGTTGTCCCATTTTGATAAACATTTAATTGTTCATTATTTCCCTCATACTAGATGGACATCAAGGCGTTTTAACATTGCTTCTCTAGCTTTTTCTGAGAGAGAATCATCCAAAGGACTTAAAGTGATTTCGGTTTGATATTTTTCTTGTAAAGCAGTTTGAATTAACCAATCAGCAATAAAGGGATTTTTCGGCAACAAAGGGCCATGGGAATAGGTAGCGATCGCCTGGCGATAAAATGCCCCTTCATAGCCATCTTCTCCATTATTGCCATAGCCTTTAATCACCTTCCCTAAAGGTTCCACTTGACCTAAATAAGTCCTTCCTCCATGATTTTCAAAACCAATCACAATCGGAGGTTTACCTAATTGCTTTTTTAAAGTTTTTGCTAGGGGAGAAGGGGTAATTTCAAAGACCACATTACCAATACAACGCGAAGCATCAGGGCCTGGATGTTTACTGATTAAATCGAGGACTCCTAATCCTTCAATGCGTTGTCCTAAAGCAGGTTCATAATAATGACCTAATAATTGGGGAGAACCACAAGTAAAAACCCCTGGGGTTCCCCCTTCAATTTTAGCCTTCAATGCCTCAGCTTTGGCTCCTTGGAGGTCTCGCATCACAATTTCTTGTTGACGATCTTGGGACCCACCCCCTACAATCAGATCAACCTGTTCAAAAGTAGCACCATCGCTTTGTTGGTTCAGGGGAATGATGGTAACAGGAATATTGCGCCACTGACAGCGACGTTGAAGACAAATGACGTTACCGCGATCGCCATAGGTACTCATAAGGGTAGGATATAGCCAACCAATGCGTAATTCTTGAATTTTTGACATCATTTTTTAGTAGTTAGGAGTTGGGTAGTTCAAAATTCTTCCTATCGTAAATGGGCTGACTGAACTAACAATATACTACCTGCGGTTAGTCCTAAAATATTAGGAGCCCAAGCAGCAAAAAAAGGCGTTAAAATCCCCCAAATTCCTAAAGAACTACTCACAAAAGAGAGAAGATAGTAACTAAAAATCAAACCCACACAAATACCAAAACTGGTAGCCTTGCTGGTATTTTGGGGTCTAACTCCCATCGCAGCACCCACTAACCCGAATACTAAACAAACAAAGGGTAAAGCATACTTTTCTTGAATACGAACTTCGACCTTACGAACCCTTTGTTCATTACCACTTAACTTCATGGCTTCCAAATATTCTTTAGCTTGAGCAATACTCATTTCTGTGAAATTTTGACGACGGTTAGCTAAATCCAGAGGAGCGCGGGGTAAAGCTAATTGTTGATGTTGAAAACGAACAATATTGCGATAAGAACCATCAGGAGCAATCAAATAAATCGTCCCATTAAAAAAATCCCAGGTATTAGTTGAAATATTCCAAGTAGCTGAGTTAGAAGTCACAATTTGGTTTACCCCTTCTTGGGAACGATCAAGAATAGTTAATCCTCTCATTTCTTCGCCATTAAAATTCTCAGCATAAAACAAACGACTTAATACTGTTGTTTCTTTGCCATCTTCGAGTTTAATAGTTCGGTATTCGGGATAGATAATATTGCGTTGTTCTACTAAATTAGGACGTTCTTTATTGACGGCTTTTTCTAGGGTAATAGCTGCTTCATGGGTGGCTGCGGGGGCAATCCAATCATTGACAATAAAAGCTAATCCAGTCACCACGAAACTAAATAAAACCGCCGGAATCACCAAACGATAAATACTGACACCCAGGCTCCGCATGGCAATTAATTCGCTATCACTCGAAAGGCGACTGTAGGCCATTAAAGCAGCCAATAACATGGCCATGGGAAAGGCCAAAACAATAAATCCTGGCATTTTTAATAAGAGAATTTTGAGGGCTACACTCAGTAATAAACCTGATTCTGTGACACGTCGTACCAGATCAAATAAAGTACCTATGGAGATACCTAAAGAGGTAAAAATCCCCATACCAAAGAGGAAAGGAAGTAAAAGTTCAATAAAAAGATAACGATCCATGATCGATAGACCAGGTAATCCCAGTTTAACCTTCATGGGTTTAAATTGAGCCATATTCATACTCTTAAATACCTAAAATCATACGGGCAATCGAAAAATACATCAAAACTCCGACCACATCAACTGCGGTAGTAATAAAAGGTGCCGACATTAAGGCCGGATCTAGTCCCAAATAACGAAATAAAAAAGGCAAAGCTGATCCAGCTACCGAAGCTAAAACGGCGATTGCTACTAAGCTAATTCCCACTGAGAGAGAAACTAGCCAGTTACCCTGTAATAAATACGCCCAAACTGTGGCTAAAGTTCCCAATATTAGCCCCAATAATGCTCCTGCCATCAGTTCGCGCATCACGACTTGAATTGGGCCAAGATCGCTCAGCTCTTGAGTATTTAAACCCCGAATAACTACCGTCGAAGACTGGGCTCCCACGTTTCCTCCTGTTCCTGTCAGCAAGGGAATAAAAGCTGTTAGAATGGCCATCTGTTGCAATAAAGTAACTTGAGATTTAATGATCGTCGTTGTTGCTGTGTTTGTCAGTAGCAAAACCAACAACCAGACTACTCTTTTACGGGCAACGGTCAATAAATTCATCTGGAAGTATTTGTCACCATCAGATTGTACTCCACCCAAAGCATAGATATCTTCAGTTGCTTCTTGTTCCAAAATATCAATCACATCATCAACTGTCACTACTCCTACCAGTCGCTGTTCGAGATCAACTACGGGAACTGCTAAAAGATCATAACGTTGAATCATTCGTGCTACTTCCTCTTGATCATCTCCTGTATTAACTGAAACGATATCACGGGTCATAATTTCTCCGAGGATAGTTTCAGTAGAAGACAAGACTAACTCCCGCAGGGAAACAATTCCGGTTAGATGGCGAGAGGCATCAGTAACATATAAATAATAGATAACTTCAGAGGTTTTAGCTAGACTACGGATTCTTTCTAAGGTTTGACCTACTGTTAGACTCTCTTTGAGGGAAATGTATTCAGGAGTCATGATCCGTCCTGCTGTGTCGTCTTGATATCCCAACAACACAGCTGTATTCCGGCGCTCTTCTGGACTCAGTTGTTCGAGTAAACGACGGACGATTTTGGCTGGTAATTCATCAAATAGCCGCACCCGATCATCGGGGGACATTTGATCAACAATTTCTCTTACTTCCTGTTGCTTAAACTGCTCAATTAGGGACTGTTGAACGGTAGAGTCTAAATATTCATAAACTTGGATCGCTTCTTGCTTAGATAGTAATCGAAAAGCAATTAACTGCATTGATTCGGGTAACCCTTCAATAGCATCGGCAATGTCCACTGGTTGAACTGGAACTAACAAAGATTTAGCTCCAGGGAGGTTCCCTTGTTCTAATAAAAGTTGCAATTGGCTGCGAACCAACTGCCGCAACTCATGGCGAGAATTTGATTGTATCGCTTTTACATTCTCACTCAAAGTTGATC
The DNA here is from genome assembly GCA_003448685.1 of Cyanothece sp. UBA12306. Lineage (GTDB taxonomy): Bacteria > Cyanobacteriota > Cyanobacteriia > Cyanobacteriales > Microcystaceae > Rippkaea. Next base: position 29,908 of record DLXW01000056.1, on the reverse strand, counting down.
TTTCCTGTATCTAGTCCTTTCTCTACTCCAATTAAAACACTAATTTGTCATCATTGACACTCTCGCCGCTAATTACTAAGGCAATGTAGCGGGAGTCCTCTTGCGACATTCAAGATAGAGATTACCTCTCTACTAGAAAGAAGGTCACGCAGATTTAGCGACCATTAACAGTGATTCAATATTACTTAGTTAAAATCCTATTTTACCCCATCCTACTTAGGTTTTAACAGATACACCATGCCATCTCATGATTCTATACTCCTGAGATAATTAACTAAAGCCTTTAAGCCTAAGCAATAACTCTGCGCCCCAAACCCACTAATCTGCCCGATAGCAATAGGAGCTATATAGGAATTATGGCGAAAATCATCTCGCCGATAAATGTTGCTGAGGTGTACTTCCACTGTAGGAACTTTTATTCCAGATAAAGCGTCTCTTATAGCAATACTGGTGTGGGTATAAGCTCCGGCGTTGATCAAAATACCCTGATATGTTCCCAGAGCATTATGGATCGAATCTATCAAGATCCCTTCATGATTAGACTGAAGAGTTGAGACGCTAACACCTAAATTTTCTGCTTCATTCCTTAAAAGATCATTAATGTCTTCTAGGGTAAGAGAGCCATATATATCGGGTTCTCGCATCCCCAATAAGTTTAGGTTTGGCCCGTGGAGAACTAAAATACTCAGATTGGTCGACATTTAAAGAGGCAATAGAATACTCCAATATTATCGGCGACCTTGAGGATTATTGACGGGGATGGGAATCAGCTCAGGTTCAGGTTCAGCTTCAGGACCTAATAATTTTTCGATTAGCTTTTGCGCCCATTCTTTGAGCTTTTCCAGAACTTTTTCCAAATAGTCCATCAGACAGGTGGCTCCTCTGGTGTGGTTTGTTTTGCCAACCAGCTTGTCAAACTTAGGACATCTTGCTTACTAAACTATGCTAGTTGCCCTTGGTCTGAAGAATGACAAACTAGGTTATCAATCGATTAAGTTTATATACGTCAAGTCTAACACAAAAAATTTTAAATGCCGATAATATTGTTTTTAACTAAAGGTGCCAACTTTGAGTCGACCTAAGGAAATTGGTCAACTCGATTTTGGATTTTGGATTTTCTCCTGCTTGAAAGACTTCGGGCTTG
>DLXW01000056.1:27936-28564 GCA_003448685.1 Cyanothece sp. UBA12306 | reverse complement strand
CTTGAAAGACTTCGGGCTTGTTGTTAATCCAAAATCCAAAATTTTTTGTCGAGGATTTATTCTTATGCTTCACTAACAACTGGTTCTGGTGTTTCTTCCCCTTCTGGAGTCTCTTCCACTTCTGTTTCTTCTGATTTTGATACTTGTTTGAGTTTCAGAGTTAGATAACGAATCACTTCATCGCTAAGACGCATTGCCCTTTCTAAGGGTGCTACCTGAGTACCATCAGCTTCATAATTCATCTGAACATAGATTCCATCAACAAATCGGTTAATTGGGTAAGCAAGTCTCCTTTTACCCCAAATTTTAATCTGGAGATCTTTGACATTGTACTCACTCAAAAAGTCACGATATCTGTTGACTTCTTGGTTAACCTGGTCTTCGGATAAACTAGGACGCAGGATATAGATCATTTCGTAAAATTGATTCATGGGTTTCATTACCTTTTGGACAAAATGGCTCCTCAAAATCTCCTAATCAACGATAATCTTGTATAAGATCAGCCTTTAATTCAGGAAACAAAGAAGCAAGGAAAGTCTTCTTAGAGATTTTAGTCTACACTCTTGAGGACTTTAAATGCAATACTCTGTAAAATCATACTACGACTGAGATGGTTAAAGCTACCATT
>DLXW01000056.1:26540-27724 GCA_003448685.1 Cyanothece sp. UBA12306 | reverse complement strand
AAGCTATTAACCATCTCAGTGCATATCTTATCTAAAATGCCAATTAATGTTATGCCGCAACGCTATGTTCGAGTTAAAACGGCCCAAGAAAAAATCTATTACGGATTATTAAATCTTAATCGTACTGTGACTGTTCTTGATGCTGCCCCTTGGCAAGGGGGAAAGCTTACGGATGTTATTATCGATTTTGATAGATATCATTTATTAACTCCAAGTTTTCCCTCTAAAATCATAGCTGTGGGTAGAAATTACCGCGCCCATGCTGCTGAACTTGGGAATACGGTGCCATCTGAACCCCTATTATTTTTTAAGCCACCATCGTCTCTTAATGCGGATACTCAACCAATTTATTATCCTTTTCAAGCTCAAAGGGTGGATTATGAAGGAGAATTAGCCCTAATTATCGGTGAAATCACCAAAAATTGTTCTCCTCAAGAATGTCGGACAAAAATTTGGGGCTATACGATCGCTAATGATGTAACTGCTCGTGATTTACAAAAAAAAGACAATCAATGGACAAGAGCTAAAGGATTTGATAGTTTTTGCCCCCTTGGTCCTTGGATTGTCAGAGAATTAAGTGCAGGGTCTAAAATTCAAACTTTTGTCAATGATGAGCAACAACCAAGACAATCAGCTTTAATACAGGATATGGTTTTTTCGCCTCAAGCTGTTGTCTCTTATATTTCCCATATTATGACTTTATTGCCAGGAGATATAATTCTGACAGGAACCCCAGAAGGAGTGGGACCCCTACAAGTGGGGGATACGGTTCGGGTGGAGATTGAGGGGATCGGTAGTTTAGAAAATCCCGTCTTGGGGGTTTTTAAACCCCTAATTTCTAATAACGAACCTGTGAGTATGCCGCCTCAGAAATCGTAGGAATTTCGGCGTATCGTCCCAATGCTGATTGAATCATGGAATAATAGGAGGCGGCAATTCCCCCGAGGAAAACTACATTATAGAGGGTTTCTATCAATAATCCTCCACCGCCTAGAGCGCGCAGGAGAACCCATTCCATAAGAAGTTGAATTAAGGATAATAAAATGCCAATGAGAATGGTCTGCATGGCATTGTAGCGAATAAAATGACTAATCCTGTCGTTACGAACAACTCCCAAAAATAGAATCATAAACACCAGAAAACTGCCAAATCTTCCGAAAAATTGCCCGAAAAAACCGTAAATA
>DLXW01000056.1:16887-26363 GCA_003448685.1 Cyanothece sp. UBA12306 | reverse complement strand
CAAAAAACCGTAAATAACAGCCACTGGCAATCCAGGCAGTAATAAAAAGTTAAAAATGGGGAATTGACGGACTAAAAATCCACTAAAATATATGGTGTCAAAGATGGCAAAACAATAAACTAAGGTACTAAAAATACGATCTTTAATGTCTGTAGAACCGCGCCAAGTCATGATAGTTTGTCTCCTGTGAGTATTTAAGTTGAGAACTTTAAGTAGTTTAGTGATATTTTCTGATAATTTTACACGATCGTCTCAACTCCAGATATTTTAATTAATTTCTCTGATAGATTCAATTATTTGAAAATGATGTTCTAAATTAAATTTTACTAAGGCAATGATCAAGGGTAAACCTATAATTTAGTCAAGATTTTTTATATATTGTTCTAAACCTAATCTTTTTAATTCTTTTCTAATATAGGTAAAATCATCATTTTGATTTCTAGGAAAAAAGATTCTACGGTAAATAAATTCTGCTAAAAATGTGGGACTAAGCTTAAAGAAATTCCAAATATATAGTAACTTTTGACCCCATTGATTGTTTTCTTTGATTCCTGCTCTTAATTGCTGTCTTCTATAAACAAAAAGCAGTTTGTCTAAACGCAATCTTTGATAAAATTCAGGATTATATTTTTCGAGAATTGGTAAAGACGCTTCGACCATTTCTATAAATCTAATTTTCTGAGCTGAAGTTTTATGTGCTTGAATATTAGTTGATTGTTGAGAATGAATACGCCATGCTACTAGGGTTTCTGGAATGTGTAAAGTATTACAGACTAAGCCTGCTCGCATTCCCCAGGCAAAATCTCCTTCTGTCCCCCAATCCGAAGGAAATAATCCTACTTTATCAAAGACTGAACGACGAATCAACAACTGTAACGGTCCAAAGTAAACTGTACCAAGAGCGCAGTAAAGAATTCCATCATAAGGAGCAAAACGAATGTGTTTTTTATGGATTAGGTCGCCGTAAAACTTTGATGAGGCTAATTTATCCCAATATCCTGTTAATTCTTGTCCCTTAGAATTGATTATCTTACATTTCACATGACAGATTTCACATTCTTGATGTTGTTCTAATCCTTTGACCATTTTTTCTAAACAATCGGGGGTCATTGTATCATCATTAGTGGCAATGTAAATATACTCCCCGCGAGCTAAACCGATACAATTATTCCAGTTTATATATATTCCTTCTCTGGGAGCTTGAGAAATTCTAAAACGAGAATCTCTTTGAGCAAATTCTTTGATCAATTCCCAAGCACCATCATCTGAGTAGTTATCAATGATGACTAATTCCCAGTCGCTAAAAGTTTGGTCAATTATTGTCTGAAATCTTTCTTCTAAATATGCTCTATTGTTCAGACTCGGTAAGACTATGGAGACTTTAGGAGTTTGAGAATTTTCCATGATGTTTTTAATCTTTATCGATATTGCTGAACTCGATTTTTTATCGCTAATAATTTATTTATTTTTCATGATTTTATGGCAAAATTAATTATTGAAAATACGATTAATCTTGCGATAAATCAGGTAAAATAGAAAGTATTTCTTTCTTAAGAATGGTAAGTCATCATATATGGGATCTTTGAACTCTCTTCTAGAACTCAAACCACCACCACTAAAACAAGCAACAGTTAAATCTAAATAGTAAACTTTGGTCTTAGAAAAAAATCTCATGTTCATCTCCCAGTCAGCACAAATTGGATATTTAAGATTGTATTTACCCAATTTTTTGAAAAGGGAACGTTTATAAAAAATAGACTGATGACAAATATTTTTGACTAATAATTTATCTATATTAAACTCACCATCATAAATTTGACCTGCTTTGGCTGACCCAACATCATCTAATAATATAACATTTCCGTATAATAAACCAATTTTTTCGGGAATAGATGCTGTGAAAATCTTTTGGAAGGTATTTTTATCATAAATGAGATCACTACTTCCTAAAAATAGTAACCATTCTCCACTAGATAGATCAATACCTTTATTCATAGCATCATAAGGGCCTTGATCTTTTTCACTAAGGAATTTTATAAATTTAAAATTTTCACAGTATTCCTGTATTATTTTAATGGTATTATCATTGGAATTTCCATCAACAATACAAATTTCATAGTCCTTATATTCTTGATTGATTATAGAATCAAGAGAACTTTTAAGCGTTGCTTGAGAATTATATGTTGGGATAATAACTGAGATTTTTGTCACAATTTAAGCACCACAAATATTATTTTTTGAATTTAGCTAGAGAAAATAACTAATTTTTTTGAACAACCATAATTACCCAGTAAAAACTTATTTTAAGTCTAATAAACCCCGTTCTTTTAGTTTAGGATTAAAGCGAATTTCTACTTGACTTCCCCGTTGCTTTAAATTTTCTTGAAGTTGTGCCTCAAATTTTCTGGCAATTTTTTTCAACAGCTTTATTTGGGACATTTCGTCTGCTTTTTGATAGTCTTTTTTTTCTTCTTCTGTCATTAAGTCCTTGGTATCTATGGGATCTATCCATTCTACTTCTTTAAGATTATTATCTGATAAAGTTATTCCATATTCTTGGAGCCAAGATTGTTGGATATTTTCTAATATAGTGCGACTAGGACGGGCAATTGTTTGTATTTTTAGCCAATAACATTTTTTCGGTTGGCGAACTAAATGTTGTTTAAGACTTAGATAAATATCTCTTGAATATCCGACAAATTGCAGATTTTTGTCTTGGTCAAAGATAGCATAAACTCCAATTTTACGAGATAATTCTTCTGATAATAGTCCGTTGTCATCTAAATAAGGTAAATAATCTAGGTTGTTCAAATGTATAATTTCAGGTTGTGTCGTCATATTGAGTTACTTAAAAGAAGAAAACTATATTCAAAGAAGGTAAACTATTCGTCATCTAAATTGCCAGTTAAAAACCAGGATAAGAGTTACCGGATGTGACCGGAAGTTTGGCATTAAATTTCATGGTTACTCGCATTTTATTAGGCTATTGTTTTGAATCATTTAACTTACGATAGATAGCACAGAGACGACTAGGAGAGAATATTTTGGCTTTAAACATAAAATTTGGAGGGACATTAATAATAATATAATCATCAGATTGATGATAGGATTCAAATTCAGGGGGCATTCCTTTGGGGGTAGCTGTGCTATAGGGAACTGGTTGAAAAATCAGTTCTGTAAATTCAAGAGAGGTTGATTGAATATGATGGCTAATTTGCTCGATAAATTGCTCATTAGTCAATAACTTAAATAAGCTTTTTTTTGCTTCTGGTTCAAGAGTAAAGCTAGAATCAAAACTCTCAACTATTTTAAGACCCATGGTTAATCGGCTATTGATTTGGCGGACACTTTAGCAATCATACCCGAAATCCATGAACTGAAGACAAATCTGATTTCCCATATGTAATAATTGTTAATTTTTCATAGCTTTACTTCTCTCCTGAGTACCAGAGTCCCTCTTATTTTGGTAGAGTGAAAAGGCATAGTGTTTTCAGATTGAGGGAATTGTTCCCATTTCTTGAAATCAAAACCAACATTGACTAAACCTCTAAATTCTCTTTTATGGGTATAGGCCCGACAAAGAATTTATTCTCTACCTATTTTTTTTTGAAATAACCGTCAGGCGAGTATGTCTCAAAGACACCCATCCCAGGAAGATACATCCTCTCACGCCTCCCCAGAAGGGACTATTAACTGGTGTGAAGTGGGGCGTATTATGCTAAACAATTCTATATCTATCAACCCCCTAAGCACTCAACCCGAAGTTAAGAAAGCTGACTTGGGTAACTCCTTGGTATCTTTGGGACTTATTAATCGCCATCACAATTCTAGATCATCTCAACGAAGAACATTAGAACAAAAGTTGAGCCAAAATTCTCTGGGAGAAATGAGTATCGAGAAAACTTACCAACAGGAAGAATTTTGGAATAAACTACAAGAAAGTCGGAAAAGTGAGTCGAAAAGTCATAATTTTGCTATTATTGGTCCATCAGGAACGGGTAAAACCCTGATTTTACAAAAGATTGCCCATTGGATTTTAGAAGAAACAGAAGATCTACCGATTTGGGTGGGAGCAAATAAACTGACTCATTGTTCTGTTAAAGACTATTTATCTGATAAGTGGCTATCTCAAGCAATTCAATACTATAAATTAGAGACTTATTCCCCAGAAATTTGGCAAAACTCTTTTGAGCAATTATGGGATAGTGGTCGAATTTGGCTTTTATTAGATGGTATAGATTATCTCGCTATTGATGAGCGGCCACAAGATTCGTCTGTATCAACTTTAGGTGGCTTAGTCAAACAATTACAAGGTTGGACAGGAAAAAACTGCATCATCGTCACCTGTCAAACTCAAACTTGGCAAGAAGATCCTCAGACAAACTCAAATTTTGAAACATATCAAACCCAAGAATTTTCTGATAATTCAAGGATTCAATCTTTTATTAAACAATGGTTTTCCCCACAAACTACTAACCTGGGAAAACAAAAAATCCAACAAGATTTAGCCCAAAAACTCTGCCAAGTTTTACTTGAACCAGGAACAAAAGCAATTCGCCAAGCCTTAGCTAATCCCCTTAGATTAGCCTTATTTTGTCGTCTATGGCAACAAAACCCAGGCCAATGCCCTACAACGGTAGCCCAACTTTATGAAAGATTAGTGAGTGAATTTTATCAATGGCAAGCAGAAAAAGTGAGAACAACCCCCGAAAAACGAAAGCAGTTAAATGCAGCTTTAGGAGCTTTGGCTTTAAAAAGTTATCAACAAAAAGAAAAACCACTGATTTTCTCCCAAACAACCATCAAAGAAATTTTTGGGGAAGATTCCTCAGTATTACAGTTAGCGATGCAGTTGAAATGGTTAGTACGTCGGGGAACTTTTTTAAGATATCAAGCTGTTAGTCAATATACGTTTAGTGATACCACGTTTGGTGAGTATTTTGCTGCCCGAGCCATAGATGATTGGCGGCTTTTTTTCAATCATAGTCAAAACCGGGCCCCTCATGAATCAGAAGTATATCCGATCTTTGATCGCCATTGGTGGAAAGTGATTCTCTTTTGGTTAGGACGCGAAGATATTGCCACAGAAAATAAAGAAGCCTTGATCAAAGCATTAGTAACCTTTGAAGATAGATGTGGTAATGAAAATTTTTATGGATTACAGGCCTATTTTTTAGCGGCTATGGGACTATCTCAGTTTAAGGATTGTTCTTTGGCCAATGAAATTTGTCAGCAGTTGATCAAATGGGAAAAAGAGGGAATCAACCCTGAAGCCACTCAAAGAAGCGCGATGGCTGAGAGTCCCCTAGGAAGCTACGCTAGGGATACCTTGAATCAGTTGGATCATCCTTTACTGGTAAACGCTCTGATGGACTTAATTACAGATAATCAAGATCCTCAAGGCCAAAAACAAGGATTTTGTCATTTAGTTTCCTTAGGTCCAGATAATACCCAGATGATTGCTGCTTTGAGCCAATGTCTCGATACTACCCCTTCCCCGACTTTGCGCTGGCAATTGGCAGAAACCTTAGGCAAAATCGATCCAGGAAATACCGAAGCCATCACCACCTTTATTCACCTATTAGAAAACGCTACCACAGATACTAGCTTTCATATAGCTTTTAATGCTCTCGAAAAAATTGGCCAACAAAATCTACCAAGTATTAATGCTTTAATTCGGTTACTCCATCGTCAGTCTTCTTCTTCTTCTTTGCGGCGGCGTATTCTTCAGTGTTTAGAAACTATTGCCCAAGGTAATGTTACGGCGATCGCGGTTTTAGTGCAATTGATTCGCACCACCAAAGATCCTGGGATGAGACGACAAGTAGCCGAAAGTCTCGAAAAAATTGATCCAGGAAATCCTACTGCCATTGCTGTTTTAGTCCAACTTGCTCAAAACACGAGCGAACAAGCAATTAGCCGTGAAGCCATCTATAGTTTGGGAGAGGTAACTCCTGGTAATACCCAAGCTGTTGATGCTTTAGCCAGTCTTTTAGAGGCTACGGAGGATGTGTATACTCAATGGATTATTGTTAGTAGCTTAGGGAAAATTGGCGATCGCAACCTTGAGGCCATTAAAGCATTAGAAAGAGTGATGGAGCAAGGGGAACCTCTGTTACTGTGTAAAGAAGCTTTAGAAAGTTTAGGGAAAATTGCTCCGGCTAATCCGGCAATTATTCGTACTTCCATCAACCTGATGGAAAAAGCCCAAGATGAGGGAATTCATCGGGAAATGGCCGAAACTTTGGGCAAACTTGACCCAGGAAATCCCCAGGCAATCGAGGCTTTAATTAAATTATTGAAAATCTCCCAAGACAATTTTACCCGCCGTCAAGCGGCAACCAGTTTAGGAAAAATCGATCCAGGCAATTTAGAAGCTATAACAACTCTGATGCAACTGATTCAGACAGCAAGAGATCCTGATATTATCAGTTTGGCGGCTGATAGTTTGGGCAATATGGGATTGGGCAATCCTGCGGCTATTGCTACTTTGATTCGGGTTCTGCAAACGAGTAACTACCTCGAAGCGAAACGCTGTGCTGCTAAAAGTTTAGGGAAAATTGCGATCGCCAATAAAGGGGCAATCTCTGCTTTAGTTGAAATACTCTCAACCGCATCAGAAGAATCCCTACGGGTACAAGTGGCTGAAAGTTTAATTGCTATTATGTCAGTTGAACAAATGCCCAAAGTGGTTACCCGTCTGGCGGGTTGTCTGCTCAAAGAGTCTAATTCCCCTGGTTCTCCTAGTTATCGGGTTTTATGGCATTGCGCTGAGCATCTATCCTATGGGGACTTTTATCAAGCTTGGCATCAAAGTCAAGTATCAGGTTCGAAGACCCCAAATTCATCGAAAATAAGCGGAAAAACCTCGAATGTTTCCCGTCTCGGAACATTCGATCTAATCTATCAACTACATCAAAACATAGCCCAGAGATCGGATTTGAAGTCGATTTTTTTGGTGGCGATCGATAGTAGTCGTTTTATTGATCCCAATAATCCGCCGATTGATATTTATGATCAAATGTTGGAGCAAGATTGTCCTGAGTTTGTTCATGGTATTCCCGAAACCATGGCTAAACTGCGTTTTTATTGGAATGATCTCCAGCGCGATCGCTCTCAAAGTCGATTCATTTTGTTAATCTATACCAATCCTGATGCGGGGACTACCTTCAGTTTGTCTGCTAGTTTCTTAGAGATGTTAGCCAAGTTTCAGGGAACTATTGGCATTATTACTGATCAAACTATTCCGAATCAATTAGCTCAGTTTTCTCCCTATGATCCCCAATTGCTTAAGACTATTTTAGACTGGATTACTTATTCTTATTAGGTGTTAATCTTAGAAATCATCGGTTTCTGAACGGGGATTAACTGAACCTGCGGGGTTCAAAAATAAGTTTCCTGCTGCTTCGTTCGGATAAACACAAGCAATGTCAGGTTTACTTTCAAGAGAACCTGTAAATCCAAAAGTATTCATGCGGTTTCTACATTCTCTGACTTGATCGGATGTAATCAATCTTTGCTGTTCTAGAAGAGTCATATTAGCACGACGCAACACGCATCCAGGTTGCATTGCTGGTTGTGTCACGAAAACACTGAACGGGTTGAGGGTGGTAAAGACTCGCACATCAGTAACAATAGCACTGGTGCCATATTGAACGCAAAATTCAGCATTAGGAACACTTTTGTCAATTACTTCTCTTGAGGCGACATTTTGGGGATCAAAGCTAGCAGTAGAACTAAATCCAATACCTACTCCAATACCTAGGACAAAAATTCCACCAAAAAGGGCGATCGTACCGTAATTAAATTTAGACTCGGATGGGGATGCGGAAGGATAACGAGAAGGATTGGAACGAGGTTGATAGTCGCGGGGTCTACGGGCCATATAAATTTAGGGAGGTTATTGTCGTAACCTATTGATTCAAGTTGAATAAGTTATAAATTAATTTTAGCTCATTAATTTTCCTCAAATTATCAACCTATATTGAAGTTTTTTCTCAGACTTTCTAAGAAATCGAGTATTCTCTACTTTTTTCTCGGTTGAATTCAGTGTAAAAAGACTCTAACTCTACATCGATTCCTATCTAATTACTATTTTCAATCCTTGTTATATTAAGACAAAATTGAGCATAATAAAGCGGTAATTTTTGTGGGTATTGCTTATCAGAAAATTACTGTGATTCATTCCGCAGAAGATTATAGGAATCAATTTTAACCCAATGTCGGGCAGAATTCCCTTATCCTCTATAGGTTAGGGATGAATGCAAGGGCCTACAAATACCACATTCTATTATCTTGTGCTATACTTTTATCATAAAGTATAGCTTGCGTGAAACCATTGTACAGAGCAGTAAAAGTCCGAATTTATCCAACACCTGAGCAATCTCAAAAACTTAGTCAAGTGATGGGATGCGCTCGTTGGTGGTGGAATTACGCCTTAAATCTGTGCAATGAAACTTATAAAGAAACAGGTAAGGGTTTGAGTCGGGTAGCACTAAACAAAGTATTACCAAAGCTCAAAAAGTCAGAGGAAACTGCATGGCTCTCTGAATGTTATTCTCAGGTCTTGCAGTCAACCACTCTAAACTTGACTAAAGCCTTCAAGAACTTCTTTGATAAAAAAGCTAAGTATCCTAGATTCAAGTCTTATCATGGCAAGCAATCCTGTCAATATCCTCAAAACTGCGAGGTAGTAGATAAAGGCGTAAAAGTCCCTCAAGTGGGGATAATTAAAGCTTCTATTCATAGATTATTTGAGGGACAATTAAAGACTGTAACTATTACAAAAACACCGACAGGAAAATACTATGCTTCATTGTTATTTGACACTGAACAAGAGACTCCTGAAGTAGTAGCGAGTGGAAAAGTTATAGGAATCGATTTAGGACTCAAAGACTTCTGTATCACTCATGATGGAGAGAAAACGTCTAAATATACTAATCCTAAACATCTCAAAAAACATGAAAAAAACTTAGCTAGAAAACAGGCTAAATTAGCTCGTAAGAACAAGGGGAGTAAATCAAGAGAAAAAGCAAAAAAGCTAGTAGCTAGAGTTCACGAACGTATAAGCAATGCCCGTCAAGACTTTATACATAAATTATCTAGAAAAATTGTTGATGATAATCAAGTAGTAGTCGTTGAGAATTTGAACATCAAGGGTATGGTTCGTAATCATAACTTAGCTAAGGCTATATCTGATGTCGGATGGGGAATATTTGTCAATTTTCTTGCTTATAAACTAGAGCAAAAAGGAGGTTTATTAGTAGAAATTGATAGATGGTTTTCTTCCTCTAAAACTTGCTCTAATTGTCTTTATCAAATGTCAGAAATGCCATTAGATATTAGGGAATGGACTTGTCCGAGTTGTGGCACACACCACGATAGGGACGAAAATGCGAGCAAGAATATTAGAGCAGAAGGCATCAGGCAGATATCGGTCTTGGGAACCAGGACTGCTGCTGAAGGAGGGGAAGTAG
>DLXW01000056.1:4723-16730 GCA_003448685.1 Cyanothece sp. UBA12306 | reverse complement strand
GAAGGAGGGGAAGTAAGCCCAAAAGGTGGACGCAAGTCTGTCTTGAGGCATTCCCCTGTGAGTTCAGAAGCCCCAACTTCAACGAAGCCTTAGCGGAGTAAGTTGGGTTAGTTCACTTAGGTTAATGTCAATGCTTTTATTCAAGTTAGGGTGAGGATTAATGTTACGAATCTCTTTTTTTTCCATATTTTTGATGGCCATGAAGAATCCAGTCATCGCCAATCGAGAATTTCCTCAAAACCACTCTATTCAATTGATTGCATCTTCCGAAGAGTCTCAAATGGAAGAAAAATCTCGACTGAACCACAGTTTAAAGATAATTGATCAGATGGAAGAGTCTCAACTTAAAGTTATTCTTTTAAACGATCTTGCCCTCAATTATGCACAATTGGGTTACCAGGAAAAAGCAAAAGCCATTTTAGCGCAATCTTCATCAATTGCCAAAAAATTTGAGGATATGACTTTAAAAATAACTACCCTAACTCAAATTGCTAAATCTTATCACCAAATCGGACAACAAACCCAAGCTCTTGAGATTCTAGATCAGACCGTCAATCTAGTCAATAATATTACCGAGTCATCTCTCCAAGGGCAATTATTATTAGACATATCCTTGAAATATGGAGAAATGGGTCAAAAAACATCGGCTCAAACTCTATTTGTTCAAAGCCAAACTATCATTACTAAAGCCTCCCAACCTAACCTAAAATTTCCTTTTCAAGCAACTTCTCCCACCTTGAAGTTAGGATTTTCGGGAAATATTAATTCTTTTCGAGATACCACCGCTCTTGTGGGTATTAATGTCAATTTTGCCCAACAATGGTCTTATGATGATCTTTTTGTTGATGGTAATATTAATATCGATTATGATAGCAGTCGTGTTATTAATAATTATCGTCCAGAAAGTTTAATTCATAGTGTTTATCGGAATCACTTCAATGAGCAATGGAATTGGTTTACCCATTTTTTCAACACCACTAATCAAGATTTATTTGCTTCTAAAAACGATGATGAGGATTTGGTAATTATTAGTGAACTTATTATCGGTGCTGGGTTAAATTTGTGGCGGGGAGATTCTCCTAGTAATTTTTTAGATTTCCAATTAGGAATAGGACCTCGTTATGAGTATGATTACATTGATTTTGAGCAAAGGAGCAATCAAACTGATCCAACTCTGGGTATTATTCTTTTGGGTAGATCTGTTCCTCTTGGGGAGGCAATACTAAATCAGATTTTTGCCCTTACTCCTGCCTTAAATAATTTAGACAACTATTATCTTACTTCTAACACCAGACTTTCTATTCCTCTGACTAAAAGATGGTCATTTAATAATCGTTTATTTGTTCGCTATCGTAATGAGTTAGTATTTGAGAGCAATCCTAAATGGCACTTCCTTTTTACCACAGGATTAGATTATGAATTTTAAAGTTATACTTTTTGGCGATAAAGATATATAATGATAATGATAATTATTATCTGGCTTACCAATAACTGAAAATCAGACTCAAGTTATTAGCTATTGTTTATTTAGTTGCTATGGAAGCTTCCAAGTTACTTGACAACTAAAAGTAAAGATATCATGAAAGCTAAATATACTCGTTCTCAAGCGCAAATTATTCGGGTACTCAAGTCGTTAAATGATGCTATTTCGGCCCAGGACTTATATGTGGAACTCAAAGACCAAGATCAACCTTTAGGACTAGCAACAGTTTACCGTGCCTTGGAAGCTTTAAAAGTTCAAGGAACTGTGAAATCACGAACTTTAACCAGTGGTGAAGCACTTTACAGTTTAACTTCTCATGATCAACACCACATAAATTGTGTTAGTTGTGGTCAATCTTTCGTGATCGATGAGTGTCCTGTCCATGATTTAGAAGAACAATTAGAACAGACTCATCATTTCCAAGTCTATTATCATACCTTAGAATTTTTTGGGCGATGTCATCAATGTCAAGAGATTGTAGATTGATCTCCTTTTACTCATAGATAATATGAAATTATTCAACCTGATCAAAATAATCAACCAACAAATAAAAACCCAAGCAACTGAACCAAAATAATACTGCTACTTTTGTAAAAATTTTAACCCTAAACTAATTAAGTAAGCAGTCCCAGACACTAAAATGATGGTGGCACCTGAAGTAATATTAAAATAATAAGATATTCCCAGTCCCACGGTTGTAAATAATATTCCTAATAGAATAGAAACGACCATGATGTACTTAATATCTTCGATAAATTGACCAGCGATCGCTGCTGGTATGGTTAACAAAGCAATCACTAATATTAACCCCACAACCTGCATTACCATGACCACAGTTAAAGCGATCGCACCCACTAATAACAAATATAAACTATCTACAGGCACATTCCGAGTCATAGCAAAAGTTGGATCAAAAGAAATAGCTAAAAATTCTTTATAAAATAAGCTGACAATTAACACAATAATAATATCTAAAATTAACATTATTATTAAATTCTCTTGAGAAACCGTTAAAATACTACCAAATAAATAACTCATTAAATCTGCTTTATAGCCTGGTGTTAAATCAATTAAAATAATGCCAATAGCCATCCCAAATGCCCACATTACCCCAATTAAACTATCGGCACGTTGTTCTGTTTTTCTCACCACTAAACCCATACCTAAAGCCGATAATAAAGCAAAAAATATTGCCCCAATAATAGGATTAATATTTAAAAAATAACCCAAGCCAATTCCGCCATAAGCAGCGTGAGCAATACCACCACTAATAAAAACAATGCGATTAATCACTACAAAAGTGCCAATAATACCGCAAGCAATACTTACTAATACTCCTGCAAAAAGAGCATTTCTCATGAAATCAAATTGTAATAATTCCCAAATTTTTTCTAACATTAATTATTCATGATAATGTAACGGAAAATCATGGTTAGAAAAGACCCGATGAGGAACCCCATGAGCGATCAAATCTACAGGACATTGATAGGTTTGTTCTATAACTTCTGTACTTAGGGGGGGATCACCATGAAAGAAAAGACGATGGTTAAGACAGCCTATACTTTTAACATAAGCAGAAATAGCCCCAATATCATGAGATATCATGATAATAGTGATAAATTGATTTAATTCTTTCAATAATTCATAAATACTTCTTTGTCTTTGCGGATCAACACTAGCAGTTGGTTCATCTAATAATAATATACGGGGTTCTGAAGCCAAAGCACGCGCAATATAAACCCGTTGACGTTGGCCTCCAGACAATTCAGCGATAGAGCTATCGCGTAATTCTAGCATTCCCACCTGTTCTAAAGTACGATTGACGATATTTTCGTCTTTTCCGTTGTATCTCTGCAATAAACGCCGTTTTCCTAGTCTTCCCATTTGTACAACCTCGGCAACAGATACGGGAAATTCTCGATCTAATTCTACCAATTGAGGAACATAACCAATATAACGTCTTCCTTGTCTAACAGTATTACCTAAAATGCTTACAGTACCTCGATAGGGTTTAATTAAGCCTAATAATACTTTAAATAAGGTAGTTTTTCCTCCTCCATTGGGTCCAATTAATCCTACCAAATCTCCTTCATTAATTGTCAAATTTACATCTTCTAAAATAGGAACTTTATTATATTTTGCCCAGACATGAGTGAGATTAATAACTTCGTTTTTCATAATTACTATTGACTTTTTTCTTCTTTTAAGACTTTGGCAAAGGTTTGAGAAACTTCTAAGAGGTTATTAGACCAATCAGCAGCTAGAGGACTAATTAGTAAAACTTCTCCCTTAATTTCTTTAGCAATGGTTTTTGCTGATGGACTACTCAACTCTGGTTGAGCAAAAATAACTTTGATCTTCTCTTTTTTTGCTTCTTTGATTAACTCAGCTAACTCAGCTGCACTAGGTTCTTGTCCTCCTATTTCAACAGGTACTTGGGTTAGGTTATATTCCTGGGCAAAGTAACCCCAAGCAGGATGAAAAACAATAAATTTACGTTGTTTTAGATCAGCTAAATTATCCTTTATTTGACTATCCAATACCTCAATTTCTTGTAAAAAATTATTGAGATTAGTTTGGTAAATTTCTTGATGTTTAGGATCGAGTTTAACTAAGGTTTGATGAATTTTTTCTGCTTGAATTTTTACTAATCTTGGGGATAACCAAACATGAGGATCAAGGGTCGTTTCTTGTCCCCCATGATCATGGTGATCATGATGCTCATGATCACCATGATCATGAGCTATCATAGTTAATCTTTCAATTCCTTCTGTTGAGTCCACCGTTAACATTTTAGGGTTGGCTTGGCTAATGCGACTCATCCAAACAGTTTCAAAAGGAACTCCAATACCAATATAAGCCTCTGCCTGGCTTAATGCTTGTAATTGTTGGGGTTTTGGTTCATAAGTAGCAGGAACCGCCCCTGGTTCGACCATCACATTCACCCTCACGCGATCGCCCCCAATTTTCTTAACAAAATATTCTTGGGGAACGATACTCACAGTAATATCTAGTTGATCTTGATGGTTGGTTTGTTCTGGGTTATCATTCTTCTTAGTCTCAGAATTGACAGTCTCTGTCGTATCTGTGGCAGTACATCCTGTTATCCCATTTATTCCCAATATCAAGGTTAATAGGATCATTGGTAACCATTTCTGAGAAGAGTTCATAGATTCAGAGCCAGACAGTATGATAATCATTATCATTATCATTATCTTATTATTTGCTCAATTTTTCAAGTGAGATTTCCTCAAAGATAATTTAATCCAATGATAATCATGATCATTATTGCAGCAGTCTAGTTATCTAGTAGCGAAAATTAGTAATATTTAACCGTCAAATGGAATAAATTAGACGCTCAGTTTTTTTTGATCCCAAAGACTAGGACTGGCAGGATCAATATTATTAGTAAACTCTTAAAATCTCAACTTTTCTAACACCGGCTTAGTGGAAACAACATGACGATCTAATCCTAATTTATCAGGACTAATTCCTAAAGCTAAAGATACTAATTGGGGTAAATGTAAGACAGGTAATCCTAATTTACGTTCAATTACTTTTTCTACCTCTGGTTGCCGAGAATCCAAATTTAAGTGACACAAAGGACAAGGAGTTACTAAACAATCTGCCCCAGCTTCAATAGCTTCTAGTAGATGATTTCCTGCCATTTTAAAAGAGGTTTCGGTAGCATAACTTGCTAAAGGCCAACCACAACATTGAGTTCTTCCTTGATAATAAACGGCATTAGCCCCGACCGTGCGAAAAACATTTTCTAAAGATTCTGGTTGAAACTTATTATCATAGGGAAGATGATCTTGAGATCGTAATAAATAACATCCATAAAATGCTGCACAATTCAAGCCGTTTAACTTCCGTGTTACCTTTTCTTTAAGAGCATCTAATCCATAATCAGCTACTAAAGCCCATAATAGATGCTTAACTTCACTTGTTCCTTGATAGGGAGAACAATGCTCTTTTTTTAAGAATCCATTAACCTCTTCTAAATAGGTTGGATTATTGGTTTTAGCATCTTTGAGGCGTTCATCCACATGGCCAATAACACCCTGACAGGTACTACAATGGGTCAATAAAGGAAGATTAAGAGACTCAGCTAAAGCAATATTACGCGCATTAACCGTATCTTCCAATAATTGAGAATCTTCCTTATAGGTTCCAGAACCACAACAAGCTGCTCTTTTGAGTTCAATTAATTCTATCCCCAACGCCTCCGTTAAGGCCGCAGTAGACAAATACAATTCACGACAAGCACCTTGAGCAACGCAACCTGGATAATAAGCGTATTTCAGCATTGAATGTTAATATTGGCTGATAGAGCATCTGATCAATTTTATCATATCGAAAATTGATTTAGATAAAATCAGATTTCCAAATAACAACAGCCCTCTGTGCTAAAGATCTTTGTCGTCTATCGAGAGTATCTGGAGTCCATCCTTCAGCTAAAATATTTTGGGTTATTTCCTCTATTTGAGAGTCTGTGAAATTATTCCGCCTGTAATCAGTTGGAGATTCCGGTAAAATATGTTCAATCGAAAAGCTATCTTCGTTGATATCTATCTGTGATGATTCTACTTCAAGTTTTCCTAAAATATATCGTACTAGATTTTTCTTATTTCCTTTGATAGAAATTGATAATAAAGAGAAATATTGAACAAACTTTTGCTCGGAAATATTATATATTGTCTCCAGGGATGAAGTTACAGCACAATATTATGTTGAGGAATCAGAAGATTTTCTGCAACTTGATCTCTACTATCAGAAAAATTTGCCATAATTAACGATGGATCGACTCAACTAACTAAAAATTCACGTGAAATTCCCTTTTATCAAACCGTCTCAACCTGCTACAAATCCCTCTGAAGAGGCTCAATCAGGATTAGGAACCTTTGGCGGAGTATATACCCCTTCGATCCTTACTATCCTAGGGGTGATCATGTATTTACGCTTTGGTTGGGTGGTTGGCAATGCCGGTTTATTGGGAACCTTGTTAATTGTAGTCTTAGCCAACTGCATCACCTTTTTTACTGCTCTCTCCGTCTGTGCGATCGCTACAGATCGGGTGGTTCGGGTCGGAGGAGCCTATTATATGATTAGTCGCTCTTTAGGAATAGAAACAGGAGGAGCAGTAGGTATTCCTCTCTATTTTGCTCAAGCTCTTTCTGTTGCTCTGTATACGATCGGTTTTGCTGAAAGTTTAACAGTTACCTTTCCTCAATTGAATCAACTTTACGTAGCCTTAATCGTAACTATTTTAGTGGGAATTTTAGCCATAACCTCGGCCAGCATTGCCATTAAAGCCCAATATTTTATTATGGCTGGTATTGTCCTTTCTTTGTTCTCTTTTTATTTTGGACATCGAGTAGAACCAACCGAGATCGAATTATGGGTTACCAGTAAAGAACCTTTTTGGACGGTATTTGCGGTATTTTTTCCGGCGGTTACGGGAATTATGGCCGGAGTGAATATGTCAGGGGATTTACGTGATCCCATTAAATCTTTACCCATAGGAACTTTGGCAGCAGTGGGGACAGGATTTGTGATTTATATGACTTTACCTCTGTTCTTGGCTATGCGAGCCGATAGTAGTACCTTAATTGCTAAACCCTTGATTATGCAAGAGATGGCAGTTTGGGGTCCGTCAATTTTAGTTGGGGTTTGGGGAGCAACCCTTAGTAGTGCCATTGGCAGTATTTTAGGCGCTCCTCGCATTCTTCAAGCACTAGCTAGGGATAGTATTTTGCCACCATGGATGAGTTTTCTTGGTCAAGGTAACGGCCCTCAAGATGAACCGAGAATAGGTACTTTGGTGACTCTGGTAGTGGCGATCGCGGCTGTTTGTGTGGGGGACTTAAATTTAATTGCTCCTGTGTTAACCATGTTTTTTTTGACCACCTATTTGGTGTTGAATCTGTCGGCGGCCATTGAAGGATTGTTACAAAGTCCCTCATTTCGTCCTTCATTTAAGGTTCATTGGGCATTTTCCCTCATGGGAGCTTTGGGTTGTTTGGGGGTCATGTTTCTGATTGATGCCATTGCCACTGTGGTGGCCGCGATCGTAGTTATTAGTATTTATTTTTGGGTACGTCAACGGGAATTAATGGTTACTTGGGGGGATGTACGACGAGGTATTTGGATGGCCTTGTTACGGACAGCCATTCTGCAAACCGATCATACTGATGATACCAAAAATTGGCGGCCACAAATTCTGGTTCTTTCGGGGGCACCGACAAAACGCTGGCCTTTGATTCAATTGGCAGAAGCTTTGACTCAAAATCGGGGATTAATCACGGTATCGAGTGTTTTACCCATGGGTTCACGAGATATGGGTAAACAAGCCATTTTAGAACGGAGAATTCGTAATTATCTACAAAGAAGGGGTGTACAAGCTTTAGTTCGTTTAGTTACTGCTCCTGATCCTTTTGAAGGGGCTGAAAGATTAGTGGAAACCTATGGATTAGGTTCTATTGTTCCTAATACTATTTTATTGGGGGACTCTCAAGAATCATCTCATCGCGATCGCTACTGTGCAATGATTGCTAATCTTTATCGAGCGCAACGGAATGTTATTATTTTGCGCGACAATCCTAATCTTGGTAATAATCCTTTTGTGGAATTTCAACAAAAAAAATTTCGCATAGATATCTGGTGGACAGGCGGAATGCAAGGCAATGGCAGTTTAATGTTAATTCTAGCTTATTTATTGCGGTCTAATCCCCATTGGCAAGATGCAGACATTTATTTGAAGTTGGTTGTCACCGATGAAACAGCCGTACAGACGGCTCAAGCTAATTTGGATGATTTAGTCAAAGATTTGAGGATAGGGGCTTTATCTAGAGTTATTTTGGCTGATGGAAGGACTTTTTCTACCATTCTCAAGCAATCTTCTGTGGGAGCTGATTTAATCTTTTTAGGGATGGCTACTCCTGGTCAATTCTTCATGCAATCTTATGAGAAATTACAGCATTGGACAGAAAATTTACCCACTTCTATCTTTGTTTTAGCTGCCCCTGGCTTCAATTTTCAAGAAGTTCTTGGGGACAACTAATCATACTAAATCCGCTTATTTTAGTAGACTGGAGAAGTCCCCACATCAAAAGGCAAAACCATCAAAGCTGTCAAGATATATCTTGACAGCTTTTAAGCACATAGTTATATTTTTACTCGCTTTAGGTCAAAGCAAAGGTTTTAGTAGCCGCCACGGCCACGGCCACCACCTGAACCACCGCGTTGTTCGCGTTCTCTGGCTTTATTGACCTTCAGGGTACGACCCATCCATTCTGCGCCATCAAGAGTTTCGATTGCTTTTTCTTCTTCTGATACAGAATTCATTTCAACAAAAGCAAAACCCCGCATACGACCAGTATCTCGGTCAGTGGGAACATAAACTCTTTTTACAGAACCGTACTCAGCAAAAACTGAATTCAGGTCGGCTTCTGTTACCTCATAAGCGAGGTTACCTACATAAATTGACATAGATTGTCTCCAAGGACGACTAATGGTTGTAGAGATTTAGATTTCGGAGAGAATCTTACCAAGGCTGAACGGGAAAAACCAGTCGATGCTAATAATAAACTCAAAACCGATACTCAAAATTCTCAATTCCGATTATAACACTTATTCTACTTTAAGGATCTTTGAGGTCTATCAACAATTGATAGGATTGGTATTAAGTGAAGAAAACTAGGTTTTCCAGAACAAATTTTGAAAAATTTTGTATCTGTCAATACCATTAACCCATTTTCAGTCAATTAATTTGTTATGATTCAAGTAATTTAAGCTTTTTTTAAAATTTGTTGTACCCCCTCCCATAATCCACTATCAGGTCAAAACACAATGTATCAGCTTAGTTCAAATTTGACCCAAGATTCCCTTTTACAAGAGTTTTTAGATACTCTGCCCCTAAAATATCGTACAATTATGGCTATTGCCTATTTTACATCATCAAAAATTACTGATATTTTATCTTTGAAAATAAGTGATATTTATCCAGATAAAATAGCGATTAATCACTCAGAATCGGAACAAACACAGTTAGTTCCTATTACTTCTTTATTACGTCCTTATTTAACTCTTTATCTCAATGGATTTTGCCAACAAAAATCAGAGTTTATTTTTGGTGATACTCGGGGAGAACCTTTGCAAATAGGAAAAGTTTTTCGAGTTTTAAACTTAGTAGCTCGACAAATTAATTTACCAGAGATTTACCTTTTTATACTAAAATAATCTGGTTTAATTTCACATAAATTTCTCTGAGATGCCAAGAATTATAATTAAGTTATAGCAGTTCTCATACTCGTGAGGTACAAAAGTTAATGGTTTTGGGGAGTCGGGAGTTCAGCAGTCGGCAGTCGAAGGAAAATCAAAGTGTACCTCACCAAAGTGAGAAACGCTATAAATTATACTAAAATGTTATATTATATTGGAAATCAACAACAATAAATTATTATGAGTAACCTACGTTTTATTTCATTAATTTTCGTTAGTTTATTAATTGGATTGATTACTCTAAGCGGTTTTCCTAGTTCCTCGATAGCAAGTAGTCAGCTGACTGAAGAGGTATTACAAATTATTCGGGAAAATCCAGAAGTTATCATTGAATCTGTTCAAGCTTATCAAGAGCAACAACAAGAGGAAAGACGACAAGTTCAACTATCTTGGTTACAACAGATGGTAACTGAACCTTCATCTATTATTGGTGATTCTCCTGTGACAGGGGCAGAAGATTCTAAAATTGTTTTGTTAGAATTTTCTGATTTTCAATGTCCTTTCTGCTCACAAGCTGATGCCATTGTCAAGGAATTTATGGCGAAACATCAAGATGAAGTTGCTTTCACCTATAAGCATTTTCCCCTCATTTCAATTCATCCCCAGGCGCAGTTAGCTGCTGAAGCTTCTTGGGCAGCACAACAACAAGGAAAATTCTGGGAATACCATGACGGATTGTTTGAAAATCAAGATAAATTGGGAGAGGAATTCTATCTAGAACTAGCTGAAAATTTGAATTTAGATCTAGAATTATTTGACAGGGACCGCAACAGTTTTGCTGCTAAATCCGCTATATCTGAAGACCTGAAAATTGCTCAAATATTAGGTCTTAATGGAACTCCTTTCTTTGCCTTTAATGGTCAACCTATTCCTTTGCCTATTACTGTTGCTAAACTAGAGGAAATTCTCGCTCAAGCTCAATAAAATAACTAAGGACAGAAGAATTTAGAATTTAGAATGTAATAAGTTTTTTCTTCATTCTTAATTCTTCATTTTTCATTCTTCATTTCTTCTATTGATACTTTTAAGTTCAGAATTAACTATAATGAATCCTTCTTCTCTTTATGAAACAGACTTTTATGGTTGGACTCAACAACAAGCTAAAGCACTTGCAGAAAAGAAATTTTTAGATCTTGATTTACCCCATCTTCAAGAGGAAATACAAGCATTGGGAAGACAGGAATATCGAGAATTAGTTAGTCGTTTATCGGTTTTAATTGGTCATTTATTAAAATGGGAATACCAGTCAGAAAAACGCTCTCGAAGTTGGTTCCTAACTATTAGGGAACAACGTAGATCAATTAGACGACATTTAAAGCATAATCCTAGTTTAAAATCTCGTCTAGAAGATGCCATGATTGATGGTTACGAAGCAGGGGTTGATTTAGCTTTAAGAGAAACTAATTTACCTTTACGAACTTTTCCAAATACTTCTATCTATTCCTTTGAGCAATTGCTTGATGATAGTTTTGTCTGTGAGACTAATCAAGATTGGAATAGTTAATGTTATTCTAGTTTATAATTATCATATGTACAAATCAACCTAGATAAAGTATAAAAGCCATGAACGTTGAATTTGTTGGTTTCCGTGTGACAGGACAAGAAGAAGAAAAAACAGTTAGGATAGTTAAATGGATTGAAGAGCATCAGACATCAAACTATATTGGAAGCAGGCTTGATGTTTTATGGGATTTGGTGGTTGGTTAGACTTCCCTAGGTACGGTAAGCAGGGGAGCAGGGAGACCGGAGCAGGGAGAAAAAACTTTATCCTACTAAAATAAGCGTATTTGGTATAAAATCTTTGATCTGTAATTGGTTGAGAAACCCCTGACTATTTTTCTGAACCTGTAATATAGTTCATAACAACCTCAAACTTTTTATTCAAAATGTCAAACTTTTGATCAAGCTCATCAAAACGTTCTCTCATCTCATCCCGTAGCCCATCAATCTTATCTTCTAGAGCATCCATTTCATCATAAATCTGATTAAAAGCTTGATCAAGAGATCTTGCAGGCATTTGGGAAGATTCCAATCTTTCGACCCTCCAACTAAGATCCCGAAATCTGCGGTTAATTTCACGGTTAAAATCATTGGGGTCATTAGCTTGTGTCATTTTCTGATTAAGCTCGATAATTTAAGTTTAAATCTTAACTCGATCTAAAAAAAGCCGATCAACAGCCACTAAATGCGTGATAATGGGCAATGCGTCTCATGATTGGCTATAGCGCTACGCGCAATTAA
>DLXW01000056.1:1166-4526 GCA_003448685.1 Cyanothece sp. UBA12306 | reverse complement strand
GCGCTACGCGCAATTAAGAATGTAGAATTAAGAATGTAGAATTAGGCTATGACTTGATTTCAAGCTTTCTAAATGTCCTAACCTTGATGCGTGGCGCTATAAACCAATAAAGAGCGTGTGACATCTGTGTATTTACGATAGCAACTGAGATTAATTTAGATGCGAACTCATTACTGCGGTGACCTACGAGCAACTGATATTGAGCAAACTGTTACCCTATTTGGTTGGG
This sequence comes from Cyanothece sp. UBA12306, assembly GCA_003448685.1. Taxonomy (GTDB): domain Bacteria; phylum Cyanobacteriota; class Cyanobacteriia; order Cyanobacteriales; family Microcystaceae; genus Rippkaea. The sequence continues at coordinate 4,297 of DLXW01000056.1, read as the reverse complement.
TCGATCGCCGACGGGATCATGGGGGTGTCATTTTCATTGATCTACGCGATCGCACGGGAATTGTTCAGATCGTCAGTGATCCCCAAAGAACTCCTGAGTCTTACCCCGACGCAGAAGCATTACGCAATGAATATGTGGTCAAAATAGTCGGTCGTGTCAGTGAGCGTCCAGAGGAGTCCTTAAACCCGAAATTGCCTACCGGAGAAGTGGAAATATACGCTGATAGTATTGAATTACTCAACGGAGTTAGTAAGCAACTTCCCTTCGTTATCTCGAGTTTAGAAGCGGAATTAGTGCGAGAAGATGTGCGTCTCAAGTATCGCTATTTAGATTTAAGACGCGATCGCATGGCCAAAAACCTCCAATTACGCCACAAGGTAGTTCAAACAATGCGTCGCTACCTCGAAGATGAACAGCAATTTATGGAGATAGAAACCCCTATTTTGACCCGTTCTACCCCAGAAGGAGCAAGAGATTATTTGGTTCCTTCCCGTGCTAACCCTGGCCAATGGTACGCTTTACCCCAGTCTCCCCAATTATTTAAACAATTATTGATGGTGTCGGGATGCGATCGCTACTATCAAATTGCTCGCTGTTTCCGTGATGAAGATTTACGGGCCGATCGCCAACCAGAATTTACCCAATTAGACATGGAAATGAGTTTCCTGTCAGAAGAGGAGATTTTAACGCTAAATGAAGGGTTAGTCTGTCAGATCTTTAAAAGTATCAAAAATATTGAAATTCCCCGTCCTTTCCCCCGTTTAACCTACGCAGAAGCGATGGAAAAGTATGGGACGGATCGCCCTGATACCCGTTTTAATTTAACTTTGGTTGATGTTTCAGACATTGTTAAAAATAGTGGGTTTAAAGTATTTTCTGGTGCGGTTAAAAGTGGTGGAAAAGTTAAAGTATTACCTATTCCAGGGGGAAATGATGCTATCTCTAATGTCAGGATTAAACCTGGAGGGGATTTATTTAAGGAAGCTACCGATGCGGGAGCTAAAGGAATTGCTTATATTCGGGTCAAAGACGACAATAAACTCGATACTATTGGGGCAATTAAAGATAATTTGAATGAGGAACAGAAAGCAGAATTATTAGCGAGAACGGGAGCAAAATCTGGAGATTTATTATTGTTTGGTGCAGGAGATACGGATACGGTTAATAAGTCTTTGTCTCGGTTAAGGTTAGTGATTGGGGAACAATTAGGGTTAATTGATTCTAATAAAATTAATTTACTTTGGATCACCGAATTTCCTATGTTTGAATGGAATGCCGATGAGAAACGATTAGAAGCATTACACCATCCTTTTACTGCACCGAACCCCGAAGATTTGAATGATCTTAAAACGGCTAGAGCGCAGGCATATGACTTAGTTTACAACGGTGTGGAAGTTGGGGGTGGAAGTCTGCGGATTTATCAAAAAGAAGTTCAGGAGAAGGTGTTTGCAACCATTGGTTTATCGATGGAGGAAGCTTACAATAAATTTGGCTTTTTATTAGAAGCTTTTGAATATGGAACTCCTCCCCACGGTGGTATTGCCTATGGCTTAGATCGCTTGGTAATGTTGTTAGCAGGAGAAGATTCTATCAGAGATGTTATTGCCTTTCCCAAGACACAACAAGCAAGTTGTTTACTGACAGAAGCACCCGCAACGGTTGATGAAAAACAGCTAAAGGAATTGCAGGTTAAATCTACTTATAAACCTAAAGCTAAAGAAGAAAAGGAATAAATAATGAAAACTAAACTCAATCAACAACAAAGTCAAACGACAAATCTCTATGATCAAGATTTTAATCTTTGGTTAGAAAAAACGGCTAACCTCTTGAAAAACCGTCAACTTGAGGAACTAGACTATGATAATTTAATCGAAGAAATTGAAGCAATGGGGAGAAGTGAAAAACGTGCAATTGAAAGTAACTTAGTTGTTTTGCTGATGCACTTACTTAAATATAAATATCAACCAAAAAAACGGACCAATAGTTGGCGTTACACGATCCGAGAACATAGAAGAAGAATTATTCTAAGTTTAGAAGATAGCCCCAGTTTAAAGCGATATTTAGCAGATGTCTTTAATTCTTGCTATATTTATGCGCGTCAAGAAGCAGTAGATGAAACAGGACTATCCCTTGGGGTTTTTCCCCTTGAAAGTCCTTTTTCTGTGGAACAAACCTTAAATTTTGAGTTTTTACCCCAATGAGTTCGTGTTGTATTACGTATGTAGTGTAAATTGGTCGAAAATTTGTCTCTCATTTTTGTTGAACCAAAAACGGTAACAAAATATACTAAAAAATCACTGATTTACTGAAAATTATTGAGATTAATTATCAATAGTCAACGAGAGAATGGGGGTTTCCAGTTGTGTAGTATACTTGAACATTTTTTTGTGATAAAATAGTTATGATGGGGCTGTTATATGCAAAATTAAGTCAAACTCAAAAGTAAGGGCAATTAATCAGTATCTATGATCTATTTTCTTTGATTTATCTGAAAAATCGATAAACCAGCATTGTTAGCCATAGTGAGGCTGAACCTAATAATATACCAATCATCGAAGGATTAAATCCAAAAGCAATACCAATTCCTCCTAAAATACCTAATTCTATTGTTAGTAATAAATTGAGTATAGTAAATCTTTTTCTAAATCCTCTTTGTTCCAATGCCTTAAATAGATTATTTACGCTTGAATATATAAGTGCAAGATAAAAAATAGTTAAAGGCGGCCATGAGTCTATATTGTTAAGCAAAGGTATTGGGAAACAAGCAACTAAGACCAGCAAAATTCTACCATAGGGTGGCTTATTGGGTATGATTGTCGATCTAATAATATCGATATTTCCTTTATTATTGTTCATGATTCCAGCTAAATTATTAGCTTGAATTTTGCAACCGTCTATTCTTCCTAGTCCAGTTTTGGCAATATAAATTCCGTAAGATTTGCCATTTTTAATAGTACATTGACGAATAGTAGGATTACTGTGACTATCAATATAGATTCCCTCTGAGGCATTCTGATAAATCTGACAATATTCAATGAGTCCTAAGCTATTTTTTGTGATAAAAATCCCAGCTTTTTTCCCCTCATAAATGCGACATTGACGGATGGTAGGATTACTTTCCTCTGTAATAC
>DLXW01000056.1:0-863 GCA_003448685.1 Cyanothece sp. UBA12306 | reverse complement strand
TTTCCTCTGTAATACCAATTCCGACGGAAGCGTTAGCGTAAATATCACAGTTTTCGATTATTCCTTGTGACTTAGAAACAATGGAAATTCCGATACTTTTACCCTCATAAATACGACATTGACCAATGGTAGGATTACTTTCCTTTGCAATGCCAATTCCGACGGAAGCGTTAGCGTAAATATCACAGTTTTCGATTATTCCTTGTGACTTATCACCGATGCCAACTCCCTCACGTTTCCCCTCATAAATACGACATTGACTAATGGTAGGATTACTTTCCTCTGCAATGCCAATTCCAGCGTCAGCGTTGCCGTAAATATCACAGTTTTTGATTATTCCTTGTGACTTAGAACCGAGCAAAATTCCGACACTTTTCCCCTCATAAATGCGACATTGACTAATGGTGGGATTACTTTCCTTTATAATGCCAATTCCAGCGTCAGCGTTAGCGTAAATATCACAGTTTTCGATTATTCCTTGTGACTTATCCGTGATGCCAATTCCGAAACTTTTACTCTCATAAATGCTACATTGACCAATGCTGGGATTACTTTCCTTTACAATACCAATTCCAGCGTCAGCGTTGCCGTAAATATCACAGTTTTCGATTATTCCTGACGAATTACTCATGCAAATTCCGGCACTTTTCCCCTCATAAATGCGACATTGACTAATAGTAGGATTACTTTCCTCTGAAATATCAATTCCCTGGTTAGCGTTGCCGTAAATATCACAGTTTTCGATTGTTCCTTGTGATTTAAAAGAGATGCCAATTCCCTGACCTTTCCCATCATAAATGCGACATTGACGGATGGTGGGATTACTTTCCTCTGCAATACTAATTCCCTGGTTAGCGTTGCCG
>DLXW01000159.1:5198-5374 GCA_003448685.1 Cyanothece sp. UBA12306 | reverse complement strand
TTGATTGAGAATTTCAATGCCGCCTCCTGCCTCCTGCCCCCTGCCTCCTGCTATAAATGACTGCTGAGTTCTCGATCCTGCCTCCTCATCTATTTTTTAACCGCTCAAAGTTCTAAAGCTCAATGGATAACTTCTGAATTTATCCCAATAAAGAAAAAACCAGAAACACAAAAAGA
>DLXW01000159.1:0-5069 GCA_003448685.1 Cyanothece sp. UBA12306 | reverse complement strand
TTTGTGTTTCACATCACTTTATCTTGTAAAGAATTCCCATCGCCAGGCGATGGGGTAGTTCGATATTAAAAGCTACGTAATTTGAGCTAATAGATAGATGTCTAGACTAATTCACCAGTTGCTTGCAAACGAGCCCTAGCACGTCTGTAAGCTTGGCTGGCTTGGATTTGTTCTCGACGGCTATCCCCTTTATTAGCTTGCTCCAAATCGGTCTGAGCTTGAGCAAATTTAGCTTTTGCCTCTTCTTTGTCGATGTCATCGCCAACTTCGGCTGAATTAACCAGAATTTTAAGTACATCCTGTTCAACTTCAGCAATACCACCCATCACGACTAAGCTTTTCCAGTCTTTATCGGGGCGAACCCGCATAACCCCAATATCCAAGTTAGTTAATAAAGGGGCATGACCTGTCAAAATGCCTAGTTGTCCTGATGTACTCGGCAAGATGACTTCTTCGACACTGTCATCCCAAACTATTTTATCTGGGGTAATTACACGAACTTGTAACGGCATATCAGTTATTCGTTATTAGTTATCAGTGATTGAGTCAACAGCAACTATCAAAGAAGATCTTTAAGTAACTGTTGACTCAGGGTAAATCAAGGTGAATTAGCCTTAACCTTGTTTGATTTTTTCAGCTTTGGCTTTAGCTTCGTCGATGTTACCGACTAAATAAAAGGCCTGTTCAGGTAAGTCATCTAAGTCCCCATTGAGAATCATTTGGAACCCTTTGATGGTATCTGCCAGGGTTACATATTTACCAGGGGCACCAGTGAATACTTCAGCCACAAAGAAAGGTTGAGATAAGAAACGCTCAATTTTGCGAGCGCGGTCTACAGTACGACGATCATCTTCAGATAATTCGTCTAATCCCAAAATAGCGATAATATCCTGTAATTCTTTGTACCTTTGTAGGGTAGATTGTACCGCACGGGCTGTATCGTAGTGTTCATCTCCCACAACAGCAGGTTGTAACATGGTACTGGTGGAATCTAGAGGATCAACTGCTGGATAAATCCCCTTAGAAGCCAAAGCACGGGATAATACAGTTGTTCCGTCTAAATGAGCAAAGGTAGTGGCTGGTGCAGGGTCAGTTAAGTCATCTGCTGGGACATAAACCGCTTGAACCGAAGTAATAGACCCTTCCTTGGTAGAAGTAATCCGTTCTTGCAAGTCTCCCACATCGGTACCTAAAGTAGGCTGATATCCCACCGCAGAAGGCATTCTTCCTAGCAAAGCTGATACTTCAGCACCAGCTTGTACAAACCGGAAGATATTGTCAACAAACAGTAGTACGTCCTGTTTGTTAACATCACGGAAATATTCTGCCATGGTCAAGCCTGATAAACCAACCCGCATTCTTGCTCCAGGGGGTTCGTTCATCTGACCGTAAACTAGGGCAATTTTCGATTCTTCGGGGTTATCAGCATTGATAACCTTCGATTCAATCATTTCATTGTAGAGGTCATTTCCTTCACGGGTGCGTTCTCCCACACCTGCAAAAACAGAAACTCCCCCGTGGTTGATAGCGATGTTGTTGATTAATTCCATCATGATGACGGTTTTACCCACTCCAGCACCACCAAACAGACCGATTTTACCTCCTTGACGATAAGGGGTGAGCAGATCGATCACTTTAATTCCTGTTTCAAATACTTTAGGTTTGGTTTCTAATTCAGTGAAACTAGGGGCAGGACGGTGGATAGGAGAGGTGGTACTCATATCTACTGGTCCTTTTTCGTCTACGGGTTGTCCGAGGACATTGAAAATGCGACCTAGGGTAACTTTACCTACTGGAACGCTAATAGGCGCGCCAGTGTCAACGACTTCCATCCCCCGTACCAAGCCATCAGTACCACTCATGGCAACGGCGCGGACTTGATTATCTCCTAATAATTGCTGTACTTCACAGGTCACGGATACATCGTTACCGGCGGGGGTTTTTGCTTCGATTTTCAGGGCATTATAAATTCGAGGTAAATTGCCACTGGGAAATTCGGCATCAACAACCGGGCCAATGACCTGAGTAATTTTACCAACGTTGGTTTGTTCTGTTACGGCTACCATGCTTACTTTATCTATAATTAAGGGGTTAGCTTAGGTTTTGGCTAAGGGAGAACCTGTTCTCTTTAAACTGTTTTTCGCCACCCTATAGATTACCACTTATGGGTAACACAGGGAATGTCTCTAGTATAAATAGTTCCACTCAACAGACCTTATCCAAAGAAAGCTAAAATTGAGACTTTTATTTTAATGGCATAACTAGATTTATTTATTTTTATCGCGCCAACCCCGCCAAAAAAAACCAACCCCAAAAGCCAGAATTGCTCCGACTCCTGATGGTTCAGGAATTTCAACTTTAACCCTTGCAGCTAGATCACCCCGTCCAGAATTAAATTCTGGTAAGATATCTTCGATTAGCAGTTCTCTAGTAAATGGATCATCGTTGGTATCGAATTTGAAAATATCATCTGCTAAGATACCATCAAAAGCATACAAGTCCTGAGGTTGTCCTTGATCTGAAAAGGCTAAGCCTCTCATGCTAGCATCATTACCTACATTGTGAACAAAATTCAATTCTCCTGTTAAAACATCTAGGCTATAGATATCCCTACTTCTATTAACAAAAACGGTACTGAAAATTTGGTTATTATTGACTCCGTCGTTTCTGATTGCAATATCTGTAGCATTGTTCATATCAAAGCCAATTCCGTTTAATTGTAAACCAATACTATTAATCACATTACCCGTATTGACATCAATGGTGAGTAACTCATCATTAGCCGAATCAATCGCCAGTAATTTATTATTAAAATCAAAGGCTGCACCTCGAATATCCCTACCAGCTAGAACACTTCCTATTGCTGTTGCCGTTCCATTGGTAGAGTTGAGAGATAGCAACCTAGAATCAATATTTTGAGTGCCAACCCCTGTCAGTTGAAACGCAAAAAGATTATCGTTTTTATCAATGGCTAGAGCATCAGCATTAATTGGTGTTGTGCCCCCAATTGTAACTTCTCCTAGATCTACCGCGCCCCCTATTCCATCTTCTTCAAAGGAAAATAGGTGAGTAGGAAGTGTTCCATCGCCATTATCAGCCGATTTCAAGCCAAAAATCGCTGCCTGAGCCGGATTAACAGAAGCTAGAGTCCATCCCAAGATTGTCATTCCCAAGAGTGCCTCTCTCAAGCTCTTGATCTGTGGCCTATATTGTAACAAATTTTTAAACATCATTTTAAGGCATTTTTTATAAGATTGTAAACAATTAAGTTATCTAACAATAATTATAGTAACACAAACAATATTGACAAAAATTCACTTAAGTATTAATGTCAAAAACGTTTTGTTTCAGTGTATTCATCAATAAATGTAACATTTTTTGGGCTTTTTCTTAATATTTTTTTGATTTATGATAATCGATAATTGATCGTAATTCATAAAAATAAAAAAATACCTCTAAATAGAGGTATTTTGGCTAATAATGCAGACATTAATCAGTTTTTTGTTTTCAAAACAGTATTTATTGCTAAAATATAAAAAAACTATCCTAACTAGGATTAACCCACATCAAAATTTGTCCATATTCCACAGGTTCTCCATTAGCTACTACAATTTCCATCACTTCACCAATCAATTCTGCTTCAATTTCATTCATCAACTTCATTGCTTCAATAATACAAACAGTTTGGCCATTGCTTACACGATCGCCGACTTCCACAAAAGGAGCTTCATCAGGACTAGGAGCGCGATAAAAAGTCCCCACCATGGGTGAAGTTATCTCTATCCACTTTTTTTCTTTGCCAGAAATGACTGGTGGTGGAGTTTTTTCTAATGATGGTGGGTTCGGGGCCACAGTTGCAGCAGGGGGTGGAGTTGATTCTACTTCCATTGGCAAAGCAACTGAGGGTGAAGGAGTTGCATTTCCTCCACGACGGACTGTAAGTTCAAACGTCTCTGTTTTTAAGGTGACTTCCGCAATATCAGTCTGAGCGATCGCCCCTAATAGTTCTTGAAGTTCATTGAAGTTGATCGACACCAAATCATCCATCCCAAAAAATAATAAAGAAGCGATCGTCAGAAGTTTCAACAATCGACAAGGACATCATAAACAGTTCAACTTGATTCCCGACCCAAATAGGAGCCATCACGGGTATCCACTTTGATTTTTTCACCAATGGAAATGAACAGAGGAACCATTACTTGAGCTCCGGTTTCAATAATGGCTGGTTTCGTACCACCTGTTGCTGTATCCCCTTTGACCCCTGGATCGGTTTCTGTCACTTCTAAAATGACAGATGTGGGTAGTTGAACTTCCAATACCTGGTCATTCCAGAATAGGATATCGGCTTCCATTTCTTCTTTAATGTAATTAACCGAAGTTCCCATCTGATCTTGACTTAAGCTTACCTCTTCAAAGGTTTGCATATCCATAAACACGTATTGCTCACCATCTTTATAGGTATGTTGCATGGTGCGCTTTTCTAAGTTAGCTTGGGGAACGGTTTCCCCAGCGCGGAAGGTTCTTTCTACCACACTTCCAGTTTGGGCGTTTTTGAGCTTTGTTCGCACAAAAGCTGAGCCTTTACCAGGTTTCACGTGCAGAAATTCTACAACGCGCCATACTGACCCGTCTAATTCAATACTGGTACCAGTCCGAAAATCGTTACTAGAAATCATGGAATAATGTTAGACCCTAGAAATCTCAAAATTAATTGTACAAGAGATCGGCAATTTAGGGACTAGATACCCGTAATTGACCAGGAGAAATCGGCAACTCATCTTCATTCGTCTGAATTAAATGGGTAGAATGATGGTTGACTGCTGCTTTAACAAAGCCCAAAAACAAAGGATGGGAACTGTTAGGGCGTGAGCAAAACTCAGGATGGAATTGGGTGGCAATAAAAAAAGGATGTTCCCGAAGTTCAATAATTTCTATTAATCGCCCATCAGGAGAAGTCCCACTCACTACATAACCTGTGTCGATTAAAAGACTGCGATAGGCATTATTAAACTCATAGCGGTGGCGATGGCGTTCATAGATCACTTCTTGTTGATAAAGCGAATAAGCCT
>DLXW01000343.1:11845-22806 GCA_003448685.1 Cyanothece sp. UBA12306 | reverse complement strand
GCCTGGGAACCTGGATTTTCGGCTGACCAGAGCTTGATGGTGCCGTCATAACTGCCAGAGACGATATATTTGCCATCTGGGCTAAAAGCCACCGACATGACCAAAGATTGATGACCGCGAAAAGTTGATTGTCTGGGAGTTTTTGCTACTGCTTCGGTTAAAACTCTATAATTTTCTCCCATTAACTGATTTGTGGGCTGGGCGAACTTAATCCACCAATTTTGGTGCAATTTTTGGTTATTTTCTACGTTATCCAATGCCAACACTAAGGAGTTAATATGTTGAGGCTGAGGGAGTTTAAGTCGAACTGAATTAGCTTGAGCAACAATTTCTTTTTTTTGGGCCTCAATTTTCTGTCGGTTAGCGTCCCATCCTAGAAAGATGCTAATGAGGGTAATGACAATTGCCACTCCAGACAGACTTAACAACCATCTTTGCTGTTGCTGTAATGCTTGGTTTTTCTGTTCTAAATGCTGTTGACGTTGAATTTCGTCTCGTTTAAGCTTCTCTTGTGCTTGTTCACTTGCTTGAATAAATCGCTCTGCTGTGCCATCGAGCATTCCTAGCTCATCATATTGTTCCAGGTATTTATGAGCAACCACTAAACCCGCAACTTGCCATAAATCACCGTTGCGTTTGTCCCATTCTTGCGCTGCTTGCTCAATTCTGCGCTCAATAATCATCCCTTCTCGATATTCTTGCTTCCAGTCCCCTAACATTTTCCAATTGCGGATCAAAGCTTCATGCACCACATCAATGACAATTTTAGACCTTTGATCTGCGGATTTTAGTTGTTGTTGAGCATTAGAATCATTTTGGTCAATATTGCTACGAGTTAATAATCGATTATGCTTATTCGCCAAAAATGCCGTCACTCGATCTAAAGTATCTAGATCATGATAGGAATTTTCCAATTCCCCTAAAGTCACCCGTCGTCTGGTGTCTGAAATATCACCAACTTGCACCAACTCCAAAAAGATCCGTTTTGCTACCTGTTGATCTGCTTCCGATAAACTTTGATAAATTTTAGTTGCTCGATTTTGTAACGTTCCCTCAACCCCTCCCAACCGACGATAGGTTTCTAAACGAAGACTGGTTTCTTGCTTACTATGAGCATCTTTCCATAACTCAGTTAAGGTATATTGCAACAGAGGTAAACTACCTGGATAATCTTCCACATCATTGATTAACTGCTGCTTTAAATCAGGATAAATATATAAACCCACCTTTTTCGCTGGTTCTATTATTGCTTCCTCAATTTCCTCACGGTTAAGATGTCCCACAATTACCTTAGACATCATCTCCCGCAACCTTTTAAACTCCAATAAGCGACTGCGAAAATCATCACGCATCGCCAGAATAATCTGTAAATTAGGCTTTGTTTTCAGTAAATCCAATAATTTATCGATAAACTCTTTTCTTTGGCGCTGATCACACATGGTGAAACATTCTTCAAATTGATCAACCATGATGATGATCCGTTGATCTCGATCAATCTTCTCAAACTGAACAGCAGCCAATCTTTGCTGTAAACTCTTTAAAGGTTGGTCAGTAGGACTAAAAGGCTCAATAATCAGCCAATTATTACTTCCAGCTATCTTTTGACCCTTATTTAGCTCATAAAGTAACCCTGCTCGCATCAAAGAGGATTTACCACTACCAGACGCGCCTAAAATACCAATCAGGCGATCGCCCTTTTTATTGCCTAACTTACCCAGCAAATTATTGATTAATTCAGTTCTCCCATAAAAAAACGGCGCGTCTTTTTCCCTAAAATAATTTAACGACAGATAAGGACATTCATCCCTAAAATAGCGAGGTTTAAGAGTTGTTAAAGGAATGGGTGCATCAGAGGTGCGACATTGAAACCTTTGCTGATATTGAGGTTGATGATCCAGCACAAACTGACAAAGACGATGACTATCCACTCGTTTCTTTGATTTTTCTTGGGGGGTTAACCCTTCTGTTAAAACCTTAGTTAATTCTCCCTGCTGATAACTTTCATAGGCTTTACTATAAGAAGCAGTAGCTGCAATAAAACAATATCGTTTATTATCAGGACAATACTTGAGTAATTCCCCGCTATAACAACAATCTAACCAGACAATAACCTCTTTAGCCTTACTTTCTTCAATCTTTTTCCCTAACCAACTGATAGCTATCCCATCTCGGTTAGATTTGCGATCGCTCGTTGCTAAATAAACTTCTACCTTCCCATCAACTTCTTGACGAATACCATGTCCCGAAAAAAAGAATAACGCCGTATCAGGAGGATTATCATCAGGAGGATCGAGCAATTCTCCAATAGCTTGCATTAATTGGTCTTTTTTGACTACTTCATTATCTTTCAGTCTTTCTTTTGACTTCCCTTCCCTATCATGTTGTTGTTCACAGGGAATGCGTTGAATCAACATTTGTTGATATTCCCCATACTTCTCCAACAAAGACGCGATCGCCTCTGCATCTTTAGAAGCTGCTTCTAATGGTTTTAACTCTGATAGTCCACCATAATAATCAATTCCAACAATTGTTGCTGTTGATCGCCAATGGGAAGTTGAAGTCATCACAAAGATCCCCTTGTAGGGACATAATACTATTATGTCCTAATATTTCTCGTTTCTCACATATAATTACTGATTGCCATAATTATGACAGTAACATCGAAGTACATCCTATTAGCGTATCTCTTATCCCTCAGAGATTATTCCGAGTCTCTCACCCCCAAAGATAAAGAAAATTTAAACGAATTTGCCAAAGAATTTCGTGCTTACCCCCAAGAATGGGAAAGTCATGTTGAACCCTTTTTAATGGCAAAAATTGCTGAAAATCCTCAGCTTAATCAATTGTTTACAACCTATAAAGATAAACTTAATCAGTCAGATAAAATACCCTTAGATTTACTCCCCAACCTAGATAGCTTTTATCAATTAGAAAAAACCTTAAACAGTAACCCTCTCCAACAGGCAAGATCTGAAATTCCCAATCTACCAGATGATACAACCCCAGAAGGACAAGCAGAACTCTTGAATAATTTTGCTATTCTAATCTCAGAATCTGAACAACCTGAAAATACTGCTAATCAACTAACATGGCTTGATAAATTGAAACAATGGCTCAGTTGAAAGAGTCCATATCTTAAGAATAAGAAATAGATTATGAGCTAAAATATGAGCAAGCTATGCTATCCAACCGTTGACCTATTTATTTATGATTTAAAAAGCCCTCTAAACCTTCAAGGCAAAGAGATTGAGCAAAATCGCCAACTATTTCAATCTCGAATTAAGGACAAATTAAAAGATCAGGCTAAGTTTATAGAAGCAGAAAAAGAAAATTCAGATTCAGGCTATCAAGCATTACTTAAACCTAATTTTTTGATATTAGAAACAGAGCATATCAAAGGATATTTTTATCCCGTTCTTTTGAATGATACCTATGGTTTATTAGTGAATTGTTCAATAAATGAAAAAATAGAACCCCAAGCAATTGAGTCGTCTTTGACAACAATTGAGCAAGAACTTTTTAAGTATACTCACCATCACGAAAAGTTAACCATTGGTAAAACTCAAATTCTTTCAGGATGGCTAACAGAAGAAACCACAAATGTTGAAATAATAGCCAAAGAATGTTATAAAAGTTTAGTTAATGAACCTGAACAATGGTCTAGTAATTTATATGGACAAGGAAAATTTTTAAATAGCCATATTTTTGAAATTTGGAACCCTTTCTCTGATTATTTAGATGATCATTTACTTATTATTCTCTTCCCTGATGAAGCAACCTTTAACAAAGCTGCTAAAGAGATATATTTCCAAGATTGGATCAGATTATTTTGCTATCGTCACAAAATCATGTGGACTTATCATCAAAGTCGCACTATTAAGGACGTTCTAAAAAATTACTATAAAGAAGTTGATACCATCACCAAAAAACTTCAACTAATTTCAAAAAATACTAATAATTTAGACCAATTGCAAGCACGTTTTCAAGAAATACAATTTATTTTAGATAAATTTACCCGTAATCTTTTAGAACTTAATATTTTAAAAGAAACGATTGAAATCAATTTAGATAATTATCTTAAACTGATAGAAATACTCAAGAAAAAAGCAGGAGAAGAGAGTAATTTCAGCTTTCTTGAAAAGTTTAGTAATCTGACTGAAACTAAATATCTCAAACAAATTGATAAAGATGAAGCTAGTCTTAAATTAGGGTTACAACTCCTAGAAAGTAACATCAATGCCTTACGGAGTCAAATTGAACTGGAAAAATCAGAACGCGATCGCAACTTTCAAGACTTAGTTGCTATTATTGGTGGAGGTGCAGCTACAATTACTATACTTGATTTTGAAGGAAAAACCTGTGAAAGATTGGAGAAAAGTTGGCCATTCCCCCAAAATAAAGCCAATATTTTGCATTGTAATGACTTTATCTTTAATAGTATTATAACACCCTTATTATTTCTCTTATTACTTGTCGGATTTGCTATTTTTTTAAAGTGGATTATTAAAAAATTGAAGTTCTAAAAGAATGCTCTTAATTCAATTAAAATTCAACTAAGAAATAGCTTTAATTAGGTAAAATTGCACCGCGTAAATCGGCATCTTTAAGAATTGTACCTGTTAAATCTGCTCCTCTCAAATCAGCTTTAACTAAAATAGCATGAGTTAAATCTGCATAACTTAAATCCGCTTTTTGTAGGTTAGCTTCAGTTAAATCAGTAGCAAAAGGAGAGCGAAATTCGTCCCTACTTAATTTAGCTCTACATAATTTAGCACCTTCTAAATTAGCTTTATATAATAGAGCAGAACTGAGATTAGCATAACATAAATCTGCACCCCGTAAATCAGCTTCTCCGATGTTAGTTCTTCGCTCAGAAGTAGGTCGTAAGTCGGCATCAAATAGGTTACTATTAACTAATATTGCTCCCGTTAAATTGGCACCACATAAACTCGCTTTATTCAAATAAGCTTCCGTTAAATTAGCTTCAATTAATTTGGCACCACTGAGATCTGCATCTCGTAAAATAGCTTGATATAAGTCTGTTTCTCTGAGATCAGTTCCCCAGAGAATTGCCTCACTTAAATTAGCTTTTCTTAAAATCGCTTGACTTAAATTGCTTTTTCCTAATCTCGATTGACGTAAATCTGCTCTCTCTAAATTAACTCCCATTAAGTTAATATTAATCAAATCTATTTCTTGTAAAATTAAATCTTGAAAGTTTCTTTTTCCTAGAGAATATTGCTTTAATAAATTATCTAATACCATTATTATTTAAAGTTCAGTATCATCTACTTTATTATCCTAATATCTAGAAGAGACACTGAGCTCATTTTTTCTATAATACTTTAACTTTTATAGACTATGATACTTGAATCTCCCTTAGTTGGACACCCAATGAATCTGGCTGAAGCATTCACTGAATTTACAACTATTTGGGAATATGGCAAACTAAACTTAAATTAAGGTATACTACAAAAAATTAATATAATTATCTAGTTAGTTAGTTTTCTAACAATATGGCTCAAAATTCTGACACAGCATTACTTATGGAGAGCAATCCAGCAGAAAATTTGGATTTATCCCAATTATCTCCCACCGTACTAGGGATGATTGCGGATTTTTTCAAAGTCTTGTCTGAGGTGAGTCGTCTACAAATTGTTTGCACCCTCAAAAGTGGCGAGAAAAATGTCACCCAAATCATCGAAATTACGGGTTTAGGCCAGGCGAACGTCTCTAAACACCTGAAACTCTTAACTCAAGCTGGGATTGTCACTCGCACTCAACAGGGGGTTAATGTAGTTTATGCGATCGCTAATCCTTTAGTTTTCTCTTTATGCGATTTGGTTTGTAATTCGATTGCAACACAATTACAACAACAAAATCAGCATTTAGAATCTCTCAAAGTTTTCCAAAAATCCTTTTAGAACTTTTTTATTAGCGATCGAGTTATTGACGGTTTGGTTGGATTTCTCGATTATATCGTTGAAGCCAAGATTGTATGAGAGATAGGAGTTGTTCTTTTTGGGAATAATCAATTCCTTGGGGATCAAAACGATCTTGATAATAGAGATCGATGATTGAAAATAATTCTTGAAACTGAATTGAATTATGATTTTCTTGTTCTAGTCTTAATAACCATTGTCTCAAGGTTTCTGAAGGATAACGCCATAATCCCTGTTGGTTTAGGGTTTTCTCTATTAGATAAAAATTAGAAATATCAGAATAATTACTATCTAATTTTTGAGTTTTATTTTTGATGAGTTTTAAGTTTAATTTAGATATCTTAGTCCAAAGTTTTTGTTGCCTTAAAATAAGAAATACAACAAAAATTAAGATAACATATCTAACAAATACTTGATTAATTGTCCACTGCCAAACTTGTATAGTTTTAAACCAAATATAGTCTACTACGTTACTTAAAAAACTGGCTTTTGGTAGTTCATTTACTTCTAAATTAATCCAATTAGAAGGAGTTGTATCAACTTCTTGCCAAGCTCCATTAATATAGGCTAATGTCCAAGCATGAGCATGACGACTGCGGATAATATATAGTCTTTCTAAAGGACTAAATTCATGGATAGCGTATCCAGTAACATAACGAGCAGGAATACCAACTGATCTTAATAATAGGGTGGTTGCTGTGGCAAAATATTCACAATGTCCCGAGGGATTTGTTAATAAAAAATCAGCCAAAGATTTAGACTCCCCTTGTTCATTTTCAAATTTAAGAGAATAGCTGAAATTATTGGCAAAAAAAGCGGAAATTTTCTTTAGTTTTTCTAGTTCTGTTCCTTGTTCAATATTTAGTTTTTGAATAACTTTTTGTATTGCTGCTATTTCAGATTCAGGAACTTGTAAATCTGTGGGATTAGGTGTATCTTCGAGGTCAAAATTAGGATTAAATAAAACATGATAGTTTAAAAGTTTAGGTTTACCTGCAACTCTAATTGTTCCGTATTGATTCTTTTCCATGATATCAATAGGTAATTGACTAATTTGTGATACCCCTTGGGGAAGGTTTAATATTTTTTGTTTTTTCCCTAGATAATCGTAAATTTTCATTTCTAAAGAATTATCTTGAGAAGGTGAAAGTAACCATTTTGTCTCATTATTTTTATTTATTACAGGCAAAAACTGTGATTTATTAGCAATCCACATTGAAGATTTGTATAGATTATAGCCTGCTTTTCTTATTTTACTTGGTACAGGTTTCTTGGGTTCCATTTTGAGGCGAAATAAAATTTTATTAGATTGTTTTAAAGTTCCTATATCTCCAATTTTAGTATTACTCTGAAATGGATTATCAGACTCAAAAAATTGACCAAGGAATTGGACAACAGATTGTTCTAAATGTGTCTTGACTTGATATACTTGCCAAGAGCTTATTAGTCCTATAGAACCAGCAATTAATAATAAAATTAACCATAAAAAAGGAGAAAATCTGTTACTCCTAATCTTCCAGAAAAAAGCCGAAAAAATCAGAAATATTCCGCCATAAAACCAGAAAAATTGCTGATTTCCTACGCTTGCTGCTACTAAAACGATTAAAAGATAAGGAAGTTCTAAATTAATTAAAAAGGAAGATTGAGCAGGTTTTCGAGGTTTTATAAATAGAAATAAAGAACTAATATCAATAGATTTATTGTTAGAATAGGTTTGGATAATAAGTAAAGGAAATAGCAAAATTGGTAAAACTTTAATCAAGATATCGATAAAAGTAATAGATTTTAAAAAACAGAGTAAATAGAGAGCAAGAATAATTAAACTGGTGATTTTTGCCAAGCGTTGAAACATTTCTTTCGATACTTCCCATCGCCAATTAATCCAACGGGAACCTTCAAATAAAATTGCCATGGGGAAGGCTAAAATTACGACAGATATACCTGTTTGCCATCCCCAAAACAACAAAGCTATTCCTAATAAGAAAGGAGGAAGTTTTTTCATGAATTTACTGACAAAAAAATTGATTTTTATAAAGTTAATAAATCTTCTGCAATCTGTCCTAATCGTAGATAGTGAAAATTAGCTCTTGTTTGACTTTTTTCAAGCCAATCTGAATTATTAAAGCGATTTTCTGCTCCAATTACCAATAGTAACAGAGGTAAGCCTAATTGTTCCAAATATTGGGCTAATGCTTGTCGTGGTTCATCCCAATCTAATAAAATGCAAATACAGCCACTGAGTAAGTTAGCGCGATTCATTACTAAAGAAGTTAAGCTTTCAAAGTTTTTATGGCGACAAACCGTTACAGAAGCCAAAATTTGCAGCATTTCTTTTGCATTACCCACACTTCGTCCACTGGTGAAGCAGTATGCTTGCGTTCCGACAAACATTAAATCCAGCAAGGAGTCTTGGGTTTGTACTTGACAAGCGAAGGATGCAGCAATAGATATAGCTTCTTCTAAGGTCTCAAACTGACTTTCTGAGGCAAAAGTATCTAAAATTAGGGCATGACGCACAAAAAATTCATCATTTTCTTCTTTAACTATGGGTTTTCCCACTTTTGCCCAACTTTTCCAGTGAATTTTACGCAAGGGATCTCCTGGACGATACTCCCTTAAAGACATAAATTCCTCAGAGTCTCCCACGGATGACGCTAAAGATACCCCACCTGATTGATATTTTCTAGAACCTAATAAAGCAATAGGAGGTACAGGATAGCGTTTAGGTAAAATATAGCAAGAATCTCTTAATAATAAGCGTTTAATGCCATTAAATAAGCCAAAGGGATCGGCGCGAGTAATCATAATCCCGTGTAAATTCACTTTTCCTCGACGGAGGGGTTCTAGTGTGAGGATAATTTCTGTTTTGCTATGGGGAGCTAGGGTTGGTAAATTGCTAAATTTTGTTTTAAATAGTTGTTTTTGCCGGATTAAACCAGTCCACTGTTGCCAAAGATGAATTAAATAGAGACCTTTTTTGGGGGATGATTTAGCTGCTTGTTGAAATTCTGACCAAGTAGGGCGAAAATTGCCGAACATTTCCCTAATTTCGAGGTTTTGTTGCGGCTTATTAGTCTGGTTTTCCACAATCACACGATAGGATAAGGGTATACCCACCGAAGCAAAACGAGGCAATTGACGGGTTGCTCGAAATTTAAAGGCAAAAAAACGACTACAGAGAATTGATAGAGCCAAAATACAAAGGAGAAAAGTAACAATCTGATAAGCTAATGTTTCCATCCCTCCAATGACTGAGGCAAAAAGAATACTTCCTAATATCATCATTCCATTGGAAGTGAAGCTTTGTTTGCCCCATTTTTCGATGATAGCCAACCATGAAAGAAGAAGATAGATTAATCTTGTCACAAAATTTGCCTCCTGACTTCTGACTTCTGACTTCATTCAAGTGGGAACTCGAAGCGATCGCACAATCTCCTCCATAATCATTTCGGCGGTTTGTCCGGCGAATTTGGCTTGAGTATCAATTACTAAGCGGTGAGCGATCGCCGGAACGGCTAATTCTTGGATATGTTCTGGGGTGACAAATTTAGAATCGTCAAATAAGGCTAAAGCTTGGGAAATTTTCATTAATGCTAGGGAAGCGCGAGGACTGGCCCCAAGCTGAACCCCTGGGGCCGAACGAGTTTGATGGACAAGATCGACAATATAACGTTTAAGTTCTTCACTAATGCGAATTTGCTTGACTTGGTGTCTTAAGTTCACAATATCTTCGAGGGTAAGACAAGCTTCTAAGGTGGTGAGGGGATGACCTTGAATTTGCGCTGAGAGGATACTTACCTCATCTTCGGGGGAAAGATAGCCTAAACTAAATTTAAGGGCGAATCTATCCATTTGCGCTTCGGGTAAAGGGTAAGTTCCATGGGATTCCACAGGATTTTGGGTAGCAATGACGAAAAATGGCTCGGGTAAAGCGCGAACTTCTCCATCCACACTAACTTGAGATTCGGCCATAGCTTCGAGTAATGCTGATTGAGTGCGGGGGGAAGCGCGGTTAATTTCATCAGCGAGGACAATATTGGCGAAAATCGGACCGTGATGAAAATTAAAATTCTGTTGTTTTTGATCAAAGATAGACACCCCTAAAATGTCTGATGGTAGCAAATCTGGGGTAAATTGAATCCGTTTGAAATGGGCTGTGATACTCTGAGCTAAGACTTTGGCTAAAGTGGTTTTTCCTGTACCTGGATAGTCTTCGAGTAAGACATGACCGCCACCAGCTAAGGCCGCCAATAATTGACGAATCCCTTGTTGCTGTCCTTTAATAACTTGTTCAATATTATCACTAATCTTTTGATAAATCTCTCGACCCGAGCGACTGTTCATAGACAATAATTTTGCTATTTCTCAGGTAAAGTTTACCCTATTTCCCTTCACAACCTACAATCAATCTCCCATCTTCAATCTCCAATCCCCTGACCGTCATTAACTTAATATTTCTTTAATTTTTCCCTGTTAGATTGAGGCTTGTGGCTGGGCATTATTATGATATGAGTTTAATTTACCTTTAGTATTGGGGTCAGCTAATATAAAGACCCCAACCTTTAACAAAGTCAGAAATCGCCAAGTCAGAAGTCAGAAGTTCCTCGCTACGCTTTTAAGATGAAGGATGAAAATAACGGTAAATTTCTTGAGCTAAAGCTTTTCCAATACCTGAAACTTGTTGTAATTGTTCAAGAGAAGCTTCTCTAATATAATCAATAGAATGGAAATGGGCTAATAATTGTTTTTGTCTGGCAAAACCTAAACCTGGAATTTCGTCTAAACGCGATCGCCGGCTTTTTTTTAGTCTTTGTTGACGATGAAAGCTAACAGCAAAACGATGGGCTTCATCCCGTACTCTTCTTAATAATTGTACCCCAGGTTGTTCAGCATCTGTGTCTAAAGCATGGGATTCTTTGGGGAGAAAAATTTCTTCTTTTTGTTTTGCTAAACCAACTACTTTGATAGTTTCTAAGAGGTTTAAATCTTCTAAAATAGCTACTACTGCTGAGAGTTGAC
>DLXW01000343.1:10358-11612 GCA_003448685.1 Cyanothece sp. UBA12306 | reverse complement strand
GAGAGTTGACCTTTTCCTCCATCAATCATAATTAGATCGGGATAATCTGCTTTTTTTGCTTTTTCATTGCCAAAGCGACGCTGAATAACTTCAGCCATACTAGCAAAATCATCGGAATGACCAATCGTTACGGAGGGATTTTTTATTTTATAATGACGGTAGTTTTGTTTGGCGGGTATACCATCAATAAAAACCACCTGAGAAGCTACGGCATTTGAACCTTGAATATGGGAAATATCATAGCCTTCAATTTTCCTGGGCAAGTCCGGTAAATCTAGAATTATAGCTAAGTCTTCCATCGCTATTAAATTACGTTCTGTCGTTCTTTGAGTCCTTTCTAATTCATAATTTGCATTGCGCTCCACCATTTCAATTAATTGAGCTTTTGCCTGTTTTTTGGGAATATTAATAACAACTTTTTGTCCTTTGCGATCGCTTAACCATTGGGCTAAAATTTCTGTTTCTGGCAACTCATAACTAACTAAGATTTCTCGGGGAATTTCTACTCCATCTGCTTGCCAATAATGTTCTTCTAAAACCCGTTGTAAAATGGTTCCAGGATTGGCTGATTGTGCATCGGCAAAAAACCCTAAACGAGCCACCAAACGTCCAGAACGAATTTGGAATAATTGAATACAACAATGTTTAGTATCCTTAGCTAAAGCGATGGCATCCCTGGAGATAGTATCATCAGGTAAAGATACTTTTTGCTGCACATTGAGGGCATTAATTGATTTAAGTTGATCGCGAATTATAGCGGCTTGTTCAAACTTTAAATCTCTAGCAGCTTGATTCATTTGTTGTTCAAGTTTTTCAATTAATTCACTGGTTCTTCCTTGAAAAATCATGGCTACTTTTTCCACAATTTTATTATA
The DNA here is from genome assembly GCA_003448685.1 of Cyanothece sp. UBA12306. GTDB lineage: Bacteria > Cyanobacteriota > Cyanobacteriia > Cyanobacteriales > Microcystaceae > Rippkaea. The sequence continues at coordinate 10,737 of DLXW01000343.1, read as the reverse complement.
ATCTTCAGAAGAAATTAACTCTTGACACACCCCTGGACATTTACCTATATCATAATTAAGACAGGGACGATCTTTAAACAAAGGTTGAGGACGTTGACGTAAGGGAAAAACCCGTTTAACTAACTGTAAAGTATGACGCAAAAGATGAGTGTCTACATAAGGACCATAATAGCGATCGCGTTCCTTATTTAATCTTCGTTTACGGGTAATGAAAATGCGGGGATAAGTTTCTGACCAAGTAATACAAACATAAGGATATTTCTTATCATCTTTGAGCAGAACATTAAAATAGGGTTGATGTTGTTTAATTAAATTAGCTTCGAGGGCCAATGCTTCGGCCTCAGTATCGGTGACAATAAACTCAAGATCGGCCACCTGC
>DLXW01000343.1:0-10189 GCA_003448685.1 Cyanothece sp. UBA12306 | reverse complement strand
CGGCCACCTGCTGAACCATCAAACTAATACGAGGACTATGGGGTTGGGAAGAACGAAAATAAGATTGAACCCGCGATCGCAGTTTTTTTGACTTACCGATATAGAGAATTTCCCCCTTTTGATTAAGCATCAAATACACTCCAGGTTCAGTGGGTAATTCCTGGAGACGACTCTTTAAAATAGGAGATTTTGTAATTAGTTGGTTGGTTTTGGACAAGATTTAACCCCGATTTGATAAAGTTTCAAGTTAAAAAAAATATAGAAAATTGCCTAAAAAAAATGGTAACATCCCCTCGTTTAGTTATTTATCGAACATTAATTGTCAATAATCTTAAGAAAGTTTATTTTTTTGTAAAGTTTATCTAGAAATGTGTTGATTTATAAAGTATATTGTGAAGTTGATGTAACTATTATGGATAGAGCAAAATAACCTGACTTATAATTATTTACGCAAAATTAACGGAATGGTTATCAATTAACCATTGATTATTGGGAACAATAGTTTCAGTAAATTTTCGGACAGTCAATTTATATAGAACTAATAACAATGAGAAACTTAATTTCATCTCTAACCCTGACTACTGCTAGTCTAAGCTTGGGATTGCTATCTTTTTCGGCTGGTCAAGCTCAAGCAGGAAATTTTTCACAATCATTACCAGCTGTTCAGACGAATTATTACAATAGCAATAACCTTTCGGGAACCAACCCTGGAAACACTTCTAATTTTCTTCAGGTAGGTCGATTGGGTTCTGATCCCAACGGACCTGCCAATGGAGTGCAAAATTCTTATTTAGGTTTTAATTTTCAGGCTCTGCATGACCAACTAAACGATATTAAGATTAATACTGGTGCTGAGGGTGTAGAAGTCAGGAATATGGTTGCTAATCTCTATATGACTCAAACCAATAATGATCCTGACAACCCTAACGATAATCCAGGTCCTAGGCCATTTCCAACTTTCACGAGGATTAGTAATCTACAAGGGGTTGCTGTTACCGGATCTTGGAGTGATGATGAACTAATCACTGCTCCTCCAACAGAGGCTCCTCCTCCTATTCTCTTTGGAAGTAACAACGTCACACAAGGAGAAAATAGTTTTGCCAATGTGGACTCTTATTTAAACGAATTTCTGACGGATTTCCTCAATGCTGGAGGAACGGTTGATTACAATCCTGACAACCCTGATGTTGATTTTTCTATCGGACTTAAAGCAGCATCAGTCAATCATGCTCCTAGTTTTGATTTTTACGGAATTGAAAGTTTCTTCTCTGGTAATGACGGTAATTCTGGTACCACACCTAGGCTAGAGATAACTAGAAGTTATCGTTCAAATGTTAAGAAGTGCGGAATGTGGGCTATAAGATACAAGGGGGAATTGCCTCTAACCCCTATCCCCCAATCCCTGTCTTCACTTTAACCTTCTTGTCACCCCGTGAGCTTTAACCTGCTTGTTACCCCGTGAAGTCTTCATGTTTTTCAAAGCATAGAGGCTTGATTAACTTGCAAACTTACTTTTATATCTGAACCCCAAAATCATAATAGTTCCTATGGCAATAATACTCACTAAATTTGAGGGTTCATTAACTACAGTTTTTTGGGTTAGAGTAACCAGCCCATACATATCAAAATCACTAGGTGGGTTGTTAAAGGAAGCCATACTCCACATTGAACCATTCCATAAACCACCAATACTCATGATGTCAGTCCCGTCAAAGCTAATAGGAACGGAGAAGCTAGGACTAGGAATCGGGTTGAGAAAGGGAGGTCCAGTTACTGTATCAGCTATTACTTGATCTATACCTGGTTGTTGAATATTAATAGCATCGACAACTGCTGTGATGGCCATACCACCTCGCACTGGATCATCCCAAAAACACAATGTGTTACTTGGTGATGGAGTATCACAAGTATTTGATGAGGGAGGAGGTCCAAAAACATCATTGAAAGGATCAAATTGAAAGTCAATTTTATAGGTCTCGGTAATTAGACCATCCATAAAATTTATATTCTCAACACTGGTAATTCCGGTAACAGGATTACCGAACGGATCAAACTGTGTCTCAACATTAATAACTATATTTTCCGGATTAACTATTGCCAATGCTTGGGCAGTATCAGCGACAGCTAAACTGAGCAAAGTGCCTGCTAGGGGTGCTATTTGCCGTAATTGCAACATTATTTTTCAACCTAATAATTACTACATAGTTGTACCTTTACTTATATCTTTATCTACTAAAATAGTTTCTATTTTATCCGTTTTATTTAACATTTTAATTGTCAAAAAATATGGTTAAATATTACCAACAAATAACTATTAATAAGAAGCATATTAATATTAATAAATATCTTTATGAATAGCTTTAATTGAATAAATAAATACAAGGTTTTTAAAATTGGTAATACATTAATTAATATAAAAAAGTGATTATTTACTTTTTCAAGGTAAATCCAACAAAATAGAAATACTAAGTAAATAATTTAAAATCTATTAATATTTTTTAACAGCAGTTTTCAGCTCAATAGCCTGCATTATTCACCAATTGCCAAAACGCTGATTGTGAGGATATAGCAGAAGGCAGAAGGTAAAAAGCTTACTGCTATGGGATTTCAGCTTTAAACTGAACTTACCCCGTATTTATATACTACTTTTTTGTACCCAGTAACGAGTAGTTGAAAAATGGCTGTAACTACCTTAGGGTAAGGGTTTCGTTATTTTTCTCAGGGGGAAGTTCAGTTTAGAAAATGCCCTAACCGCTTAGCGGTTGCTATACATATAGCAGTCGCCAAGATTTTTATAGCAGTACGTATTTTGGTTAGGATATTTATCTACTCCGAAGTTCCGAAGCTCCCTACTCCCGAAAACCCGAATCTATGTGTCCTAACCATTGTTTGTCATGCTATGGGACAGCGCTTGGATCTTAAACCTTTGTTGCAAGCGAGTTTTACTTGGAGACTTCTGACTTCTGCTATGACAAGATGCTTCGCAATACTGCTCGGTTAAGTCCGAAAACTTTAAGTTTTGATTACTATCACAAAGACGAAATATTAATTTTAGTAAAGCCGAATCACGATATTATTGATTTGCGCTGACTAACAAAGAAAAATAATCCTACTCCAATAACACCCAATACATTAGATGATTCAGGTATTTCAAGTCTTCTATCAGTTAATTCAACCTTAGCATACATATCGGAAGTGCCTGGATCAATAGTTCCATTTAAGGTTTCAACATTCCAATCGAGTCCATCATAGGTACTGCGAGTAAAAGAAATCTCAGTTCCATCAAAGCTAATAGGAACGATGAAAGAAGGACTGCGAAACGGATTGAGAAATGGAGGTGCAGTTGTTGAGTCAGCTACTATTTCTCCTATGTCGGGTTGTTTGATATTGATAGCATCGGTAACTGCTGTTAAGGCAGTATTGGCTAGGGTTTGATTATTCCAAAAACACAAACTACTGCTTGTTTGTGTGAGATCGCAAGTGGTATTTAATGGAGGAGCAGGTTCAAAAACGGTATCAAATGGATCTTGTTGAAAAGTGAAGCTGTAGGTGCTAATTATTGGGGCTATTGGTCCATCTTCACGAATTTTTACATTCTCAATGCCAGTAATTCCAGGGAAAGATCTACCGAACGGATCAAGGAATGTCTCAGCATTGACTATGATATCTTCTGTTTTAACAGCTCTTAATCCAGCTTGCGCAGGATCAACCGCCGTCAAACTTAGTACAGCAGTTACTAAGGGAGCTAGATTGCGCAACTTTAACATAACTTTTTAATGAGATACTAATGAGATACTTAATACAAATAAATAAACATACGTAATTTTAGTATATAAATCTAAATTAGTTGACATAAATTCAAATATTTTTGACTTTACTTTACAATTTTCAGCACCATAATTTCTTAAGATTAAGAAAAGACTTATTAAAAAATAATTAAATTATTGATTACTAGCAAAAAAATTAAAAATATTCTGATAAGAATAAAAATTTAGGTTAAAAATATAGATTAAATAGATTTGAATGAGTTTAACATTTATTTAATAAATAGAGTAAGATTGATAGTTAATATTCGGTAACCAAAATAAAAGAAAAATGCTTCGGTTAAAATACCTCACAAAAATTAGTATTATTTATTTAATTTTGCTATTAATTGCTCTGGTAATGCTTTTTCCATTAATTTGGCTCGTTATTACTGCGTTTAAGTCCCCAACAGAAGACATTTTTACCGTTTCCTGGCAATGGTTTCCCCAACGCCCCACCTGGAATAATTTCATTACCGTCTGGCAAAATTACCCCTTTGGCAAGTACCTATGGAACAGTACGGTAGTAGCAGTTCTCACCGTCGTTTTAAACCTTTTATTTTGTTCCCTTGCAGCATACCCTTTAGCTAGATTGAATTTCGGGGGACGAGAGCTGATTTTTGCATCTATTGTCGCTACCATTATGATTCCCTTCCAAATAGTAATGATTCCTTTGTATATCCTCACAGTACAGCTAGGACTTCGCAACACTTATTTGGGGATTATTTTTCCTAGTTTAGCTTCTGCTTTTGGCATTTTTCTGCTACGACAAGCCTTTCAAGGAGTTCCCAAAGAATTAGAAGAAGCAGCGCGTATTGATGGCTGTTCCGAATTAGGTATTTGGTGGTACATTATGATTCCTGCTGTACGTCCAGCCTTAGTTACCTTAGCTATTTTCGTCTTTATTGGGGCTTGGAGTGATTTTTTATGGCCTTTGATTGTGCTAGATCGCCCTGAATACTACACTTTACCTTTAGGAGTCGCTAAATTGGCCAGCGCCTTAGATCTCGACTGGCGATTAATTGCCGCAGGTTCTATCATTTCTATTGCTCCAGTCTTGTTCCTTTTCGTCTTTGTGCAAAGATATATTATACCTACTGATGTTGGTAGTGGAGTTAAGGGTTAACAAAGTCTCCAAGTCAGAAGGTTATTAAAAATAAAAAATATGAATATTGTCAATAAACTCAAATTAATAGTATTCCTTTTAAGTATCTTGACTATATTCAATATTATCATAATTTACACTAATGTTAATCAGATAATTTATGATAGTAGGGTCGTTAATTATTCAGGAATTGTTAGAGGGGGAAGTCAGAAATTTGTTAAAAATGAGATAGCATATTATTATGATAATAATGCCAGTGATAAAATAGATATAATTATTGACGGATTAATTAATGGGAGTAATCAATTAAAACTTCCTCCTGCTAGTGATCCTCATTTTCTTGAACAAATAAAATCTGTCCAACAGGAATGGGAAAATATAAAACTAGAAATTAAGACTTTTCGCGATGATTCACAGCATAAAGAACAATTAATTAAAGTTAGTGAGGATTTTTGGAAATTAACTAATTCTACTACCTTTATAGCTGAAGATATTGCTTTTAAAAACATTAAAAATATCAAAAATATTCAGTTATTTCTTTTTGTTTTAGATGGATTAGTTCTATTTAGTATTTATCTCATAAATCGCAATATAGCTAAACAGATAATAACTAAAGTTAAAACAGAAAATCAATTAAAACTATCCGAGGAAAACTTACGTCAATCATTAAAGCAAAATCAACAATATTTATTAGATTTGAATAATAAGAATTTAGCCTTAGAAGAAGCAATAAAAAAAGCAACATCAGCTAACCAAGCTAAAAGTCTATTTTTAGCAAATATGAGCCATGAAATTAAGACACCTTTGAATTTAATTTTAGGCTATACTGAATTACTCAAAAAAGAAGTAACTAATCCTAAGCAGATTCATCACATTAATTCTATTAATTATAATAGTGATTTTTTGCTGTATATTATTAACGATATTCTAAACTTTTCTAAAATTGAATCTGGAGAGTTAGAGGTTAATTATGAACAATTAAATCTCAAAATTTTGTTTGAAAATATTATCTATATTTTCACAGAAAAAATTAAACAAAAAAAAAAATCATTCATTGGCGAAATTGATAAAGGCATACCTGAAAAAGTTGAGTTTGATCAGATTAAATTGCGTCAAATACTGTTTAATTTAATTGGAAATGCCATTAAATTTACTGAACAGGGTTATATTAAAATTAGAGTTAGTAGTTATGTCAAATCATTACTAAATACCTGCTCAATAACAATTGAAATTGAAGACACAGGAATTGGCATTGCATCAGATAAACAAAAAATTATTTTTAATTCTTTTCAACAGAGTTCGGAAACAATAAGCCGTAAATATGGAGGAACTGGACTAGGATTATCAATAACAAAAAAATTAACTGAAATTTTAGGAGGGACCATTACCCTACACAGCGAATTAGGAAAAGGAAGCAAATTTACTCTGTTTTTTCCTTCCATTAAAATTATTAGTCATCAATCTTCTCAATCTTCAATTTTGCCCCATGATTTTGAATTAACAACAAACCAAAAGCAAAAAGCAAATAAACCTATCACAATCAAGAAAAAAAATATTGCTCAAGAAAGTTTAAATGTATTACCAAAATTACTGAAAAAAATAGCTGAATTACAAGAAGATAAATGGTTACAAATAAATCAAACAATGAACGTTAAAGAAATTAAAATATTTCTTACAATGCTCCAAGCATTGCAAGTAGAGTATGATTATTACCATCTGACTGATTATGTTCATAAGTTAAGCCAAGCCGTTGAACAATTTGATCCTGACAAAATGTCCGATATGATCAAAATTTTTCCAGGACTAAGAGAACAAATACTAGAAGACTTGAGAGAAAACAATAATGATGTTACAAAAATTGATGATTACCCAATAGACTGATTCTGACTTCTATTTGGTAGGATAAAAGACGATACCTGATCATTAGCAACCTTGCTAGACAAACTATGCCCAGAACTCAACGTAATGATAACTTTATCGATAAAACTTTCACGGTAATGGCGGATATTATCCTCAAAATTTTACCAGCTAATCAAAAAGCTAAAGAAGCTTTTGTTTATTACCGCGATGGAATGTCCGCCCAAGCAGATGGGGAATATGCCGAAGCCTTGGATAATTACTATGAAGCCCTATCATTAGAAGAAGATCCCAACGATCGCAGCTATATACTCTACAATATTGGCATTATCCATGCGAGTAACGGAGATCAGGATAAAGCCTTAGAATACTATAATCAATCCGTTGATCTTAATCCCCGTATGCCCTCAGCTTTGAATAATATCGCCGTTATCTATCATTATCAAGGAGAAAAAGCCAAAGAAGCCGGTAATGATGAAGCAGCAGAAGCTTTATACGATAAAGCAGCGGAATATTGGAAACAAGCCATCCGTTTAGCCCCCAATAATTACATTGAAGCCCAAAATTGGCTCAAAGTAACCGGACGTTCGGAAATGGATGTCTTCTTTTGAATTAGTAAACAAATAAACAGTGAGAAAACTCGATGATTGATCGTCAACAAGTTCAGAAAATTGCCCATTTAGCTCGATTGGAGATTACCTCCTCCGAAGAAGAAGCTTTTGCACCCCAATTAAACAGTATTTTGCAGTATTTTGAGCAGTTAAGTGAACTAGATACGGAAAATATTCCTCCGACAACTCGGGCGATCGAACTGAGTAATATTACCCGCAACGATCGCTCCCAAACCTATAGCGATCGCGAATTATTGCTCAAAGAAGCCCCAGAACAAGAAGGAGACTTTTTTAGAGTTCCCCAAATTATGAGTAGCGATGAAGATTGAATTAGTTAGTTCTATGTTATAATCATTGTTGGCTCGGACTTATGCGATTACAACGCCCAAATCTTGTCAGGACCGGAAGGTAGCAGCAATACGGGATGCTTGTGATAGGCGTAAACTCCGGGCCTTTTGTATTGTAAGCTATACAGTGATGATTCAAAATCTAAGTCAATCCAGAAATAGGATATTGGCGATCGCGATTAGTTTCAACTCCCCGTTCAATGGCTGCTAAATAGGTATCCACAACGTGATTGGGCATAAAATCGTTTTGATGGGATAAAAAAGACCATTCTTGTCCGACATCCACATAGGTTCCCACAGATTGAGTAGGGGGCATAAAAGCAATAATATCGGCTAAATTAACCACACGATAACTATTAGGAATATATTGTGCATGGAGTTTAGCAAAAGTTGGATCACCAACTCGAGGACTAGCATAGGTATAGAGTTGGATTTTGTTTTTTAATTGAGGAGTATTAATGGCAATATCTAACGCAGCTAAGATGGCGAGGGAAGCTCCGAGACTATGGCCTGTAATGTAGCAGGGAATGGTAGGATCAAGTTTTTGGGCAATACTCTTGGGCATAGGAGCAACAATTCTTAAATAGTTTTTGATAAACCCTTGGTGAATTTTGCCAAAATATTGACCAGAAATTGGATCGGTATAATCTTTTTGTAGGGCTGTGAAATTATTAATCCATTCGATCCTAGTTTGTGTTCCCCGAAAGATAATAATATTGTTTTCTGGAGAAGACAAAACAAATCCAAAATAAACGGGTATTTCTTTGGATAAGGTAACTATTTCCTGAATAGCTTGCTCGACTTGATCTTCAGTAGTATTAAATTGTTGTTCGAGTGGATCAGAAAAATTTCCTAAACTATCATTAGGGAGATTAACGGCTACTTTTTCGGAAATTTGCGTTTCTTTCCCCTGAAAAGAAGCAATTTGCTCGTAGCGATCGAGTTTCTTGTTATAAGCAGGAAGGGTTTTAATCGAACCATCATAGTCAGAGATGGTTTTACCTGTTAAATACTGTTGTGTTGCTATTTTACTGCACTGAATCAGCAGTTTTGACATTTCTCGATTATAAGAAATTTTCGGCGGACTCAGGTTCAAAGCATCAACAATTTTTTGTCCCTCATAAATTCTTTCAGCATCAGCTTGAAACGCTGCTTTGAGAAGACTTTGTTGGTCTTGAGGAATTTGTTGTTTGGCTAATGCTTGTAACTGTTTTTGTTGTTGCTTAATTTGATAATCTTTAGCGGTTGTAGCTGTTATGCCAACTCCTAGTCCCCCGAGTAAGATTTGTCGACGATTAAATTTCATTGAACTTTCTCCTTGAATTTAATTTTTGATGACCACTAGCATAATATTGATTGGTGGCTTGTCCTAACATCCAAGTCAAAGTAAATAAAGCAGCAGCAAGCTTAAAGCTACTAATATAAGGAATAAATAAGCCCATGCCTACGAAGGTTAACCAAGCCATAAAAGCCATAGCAAAAGCCCCAAGCCAACCAAATAAAAACCCCATCCTCGCTAAGATGTCTTGTCCTTTAGCAAATTTCCACTTCTGACCAATATCCCAACACATTTTAATAATTAAAGCCATCACTATGAGCAATTTGAGGGAAAATAGATTAGAGATAGGTATCAGTCCTAATATCGCGCTTCCTAGGGCATAATCTAAAGCGAGATTACGACTTTGACTAGCTTGCGGTAGATCCATAAAAATCTCCCATTAAGGCTATATTCAAATTTAAAGCAGAAAGTTAAATTAACACTACTATTAAACCATGAAAACCTATCTCTGACTACATCAGTCCCAGTTATTGTCTAAAATTAAAGCATTTTTAGTCTTTTCGAAGATGACCTTAATTCTATCGGAAGATCGTTGATACCTGACAAAAGCTGACTATTTTTGTTTACAATATTAGTCGACTATTTAAAGCTTTGCTCCTCTACCTCTGACTTGAAGAATTCAAATTATGGCTTATTGGTTATTTCAAGCGAACCCCAAATATTATCGTATTGTTGATGCAATACAGGAACTAGAAAAAATGCCCTGGTTAGTGACTCGTTATGCAAAAAATATGGCAATAGGAGATGGTATTTTAGTTTGGATAGCAGGAACTAATGCAGGGATTTATGCTATTGCTGAAATTATAGAACTTCCTCAAATTTTTAGCGAACTTCCTGATTCAAATTACTGGATTAAATCAAAAAATATTAGATTAGAAAAACCCCGTGTTATGATTAGATTCATTCGTAAACTGTTAGGACAACCCTTAAGAAGACATGAGTTAAAATCTGATGCTATTCTGAAAAATTTATTAGTAATTCGCGCTCCCAATAGTACCAACTTTAAAGTTACAAACGAACAATGGGAACGAGTTTATCAACTAAAAGGATAATACCAAGTCCGCTTTAGATAGTATAGTATCAAGTCTCAGAGCGCCGGAGCTTCGGAGAAAAAATGTTACTCTACT
>DLXW01000302.1:939-10684 GCA_003448685.1 Cyanothece sp. UBA12306 | reverse complement strand
TCCCCCGCTCCGGTCTCCGAAGCTCCTCCGCAATCCTAACTAGGATCTTTGTGATCTACTGAGACTAAGAATCTGATGGGGATTTGTCAATATCTTTACCAGTCTAACCAATCGCCATAAATCTACAATTTTAAACAATTACCCCCTAAAGCACCGGGCAAACTTTGAAAAAGCCAAACAATTGAGTCAAATCTGTTTCTGAGGTTGGGGTTTCAGCCGTACTGAAGGAGCGTCAGGATTAGATAAATCCAGATAGGAAATCCTATTAGTAGGAACTCTCGAAGGCAATTTGCGCATTTTAGCTAATGTTTGCAGTTGTTTAGCCAGGCGATCGCTAAATGGACCCAAATGAACCATTCCTAATTCAGTTTTTAAGATCAGATTGCTCGGATTCCTCCAATCTACCGTAGTAATTTTGACAGGGGAAGCCACAATCAAAGGATAGATCTCCATCCAGTGGGAACGGTACTGTTGCTCAAAACCAAGAACAGTAAACTTTTGTGAGGTAGCTACTGCAACCTTGGTTCCATAAAATTCTTGAGAAATCCAAACCCCAGTGGCATCAAGATAGCCCATTCCCTGACTCGAAAAAGCTTTGGCTACTGGTTGTCGTTCCTTAACATTAATAGTTATTTGTGAAGGTAATACCTTACGAGCGATATAAATATCCTCAATTGGAGGACTCTCTTTTAGTTCTTCAGTTAATTGATCGATAGGGAGTTGCCAGACAGATTGAGGATATTTTACGTTTAATAAATTACGAATTTTTTCGGCTGATAACAATTTATTTCCGGTAATTTTCACTTGGGACGACTGGTGAATTAACCAGTGGGGCCAACTCAGCAGCCACAATAATCCGCCAGTTAAGCCACAAAGAGCGAAAAAACGCCAAATTCCTTGCCAAGCTTTTAAGCGTCTCTGGTGGCGCAAGGTTTCTCTTTGAGTTTTTAAGGACTTAGAATAAACCAATGTACTATCTGTCATAATATTAATTTTATCCACTTTCAAAAAATGTTATAACTAATTAAGGAACCACTATATGCAAAAAATCATTAACTTTACAATTTTTTTAGTGACCAGATCCTAATAGGTACCAGATCTACTGAGTTGGATTTTTTATCTAAGTTCCTTGTTATTCAGTTAACATTCGACATTTTTTTTCCGTTCCACACCACAAACTAGACTTATGGTTAATCAAAAACGCGGGCTTATTCTTGGGGCAACAGCAGCTATTTTAACAGCAGTAGCAGTAACAGGAGGGGGACTCCGGTTTTCCCGTAGTCAAGCCTTTTTTCAGGATAATCCTAAAGAATTAGTCGATGAAGTTTGGCAGATTATTAATCGAACCTATGTAGATGCTACGTTTAATCAAGTCGATTGGCAATCTGTTCGTCGAGATTATTTAGGGCGGCCTTATGGCAGTAAAGACGACGCTTACAAAGCAATTCGCGAAATGTTAGAGCAGCTCGAAGATCCCTATACTCGCTTCATGGATCCCGAAGAGTTCAAAAATATGCAAATTGATACCTCAGGAGAATTAACTGGGGTGGGTATCCAATTGACAAAGGACGAAGAAAGCAATGAACTGACAGTAGTTGCTCCCATCGAAGATACTCCTGCTTTTGAGGCGGGGGTTCTTTCTAAAGATGTAATTATTAAAATTGACGGCAAAAGCACTAAAGGGATGGAAGTGGAAGATGCGGTCAAGTTAATTCGTGGTAAACCAGGGAGTAAAGTTACTTTAACTATTCGTCGCAGTTCTAAAGAAATTAATTATCCTATTGTCAGGGCTCGTATCGAATTACACCCAGTTCGCGCTCGTGCTACAGAAACCCCCGTTGGAACCATTGGTTACATTCGTTTAACCCAATTTAGCGCCCAGGCTGGCGAAGAAATGCGCGATGCTATCAAAGACCTAGAAGGTAAAAAGGTAAATGGATATATTTTAGATTTACGCTCTAATCCAGGTGGTTTACTCTACTCTAGTGTAGAAATTGCTCGAATGTGGCTTGATGAAGGAAAAATTGTCTCCACCGTTAATCGTGAAGGAGAAATGGAACAGCAAAGAGCAAGTAATCGTGCTTTGACGGATAAACCTTTGGTAGTTCTGGTCGATGGGGGATCAGCCAGTGCCAGTGAAATCCTCTCAGGAGCTTTACAAGACCATAAAAGGGCTGTGTTAGTGGGAACTAAAACCTTTGGTAAGGGTCTGGTACAATCGGTGCGAGGCTTAGGAGATGGCTCGGGTTTAGCGGTAACTATTGCTAAATATTTAACTCCTAGTGGTCGTGATATTAACAAAAATGGCATCGAACCTGATGTCACCCTGCAATTGAGCGACGATCAACGAAAAGAACTACAGACGGAACGCGATCGCATTGGGGCTTTTGGTGATCCTCAATTTGATAAAGCTTTTGAAATCCTTAAACAGGAGATAGCTGGTTCTCGAGGAACTAATGCTAAGCGCTAAAGTAATAAACTTTAACTTAGAAGTATTCAGAAAAAGAGGCAAAAGTTTAATCTAATCCCCTGATGATTGATCATCAAAGTAAATTCCCCCACCATTAGCAATGGATGGGGTTTTTATATTTCATAATAAAATTATTATTTGGATAACTTTTCTGTTACAAAACCAACAAGATTGTTGATAAAATCTTTTTTTTTTCTATAATTTTTTATTATTGATCATTTTCTGACAACCGTTGCCATTGACCTTGACAGATACCAGTAAAAAATGTTGTTATTAGGATAGAATATGCTCCTTGTAGTAGGTAGGAAAAATGCGAGAACTTGATCGGGAAAAAACTAATAAACTCCTCAACTTAATTATGGAGTATGAACTAGCAGGAGTTGTCCGCTACACCCACTATAGTTTGATGGTAACTGGACCCCATCGTATCCCCATTGTGCAGTTTTTCCAACAACAGGCTACTGAATCTCTGCTCCATGCTCAACAGGTAGGGGAAATCTTAACTGGATTAGAAGGTCATCCTAGTTTATCAATTGCTCCTATGGAAGAAACTAATGAACATAGTTTACACGCTATTCTCATTGAAAGTCTAAATCATGAAAAAAAAGCTTTGGACTTATACAAAGACCTCTTAGAAGTTGTTGAAAACGCCAGCATCTATATCGAAGAATTTGCCCGTGGTATGATTGGTCAAGAGGAAGTTCATAATATTGAACTCAAGAAAATGTTACGGGATTACGTATAATTGTTAGTCAAAGGAAGAAAGAGGGAATAGTTAGGATAGAGATGTTTTAATAATTCCCCATTCCTTACCTAAAGCAATTAATAAATATAATGTTAAGTTAATCTTCATTTATATGGATCTTAGTGCTGCTTTACCTACTTTTGTTGTGACTTTGAGGGAAGGTTTTGAAGCATCCCTAATTGTAGGAATTGTATTAGTTTGTTTGAAAAAGCTAGAAAAAAATCAACTTAATCGTTGGGTTTATCAAGGTATTTCTGCTGGAATTCTTGCCAGTGTAATGGTGGGTTTCCTTCTCGGGGGAATACTTCAAGGAGTAGATAGTTATCAAAGTCCCTATACTCCAGTAATTAAAGCTATTTTAGCTAGTTTATTTGGTTTAATAGCGATTGGAATGTTAAGCTGGATGTTGATTTGGATGACTCGACAGGGAAGTTCTCTAAAAGCAGAAGTAGAAGGAGAAATTAGCAGCGCATTGATTGAAAAAGATAGCGCAGCGAAAGGAATTTTTTTGTTAGTTTTTATTGCAGTTTTAAGGGAAGGATTTGAAACAGTTTTATTTATTATTGCTAAATTTCAAGAAGGATGGCAGATTGCTAGTTTAGGAGCGATCGCTGGTTTAATGACGGCGGTATTTTTAGGGTTTTTATTGTTTAAATTGGGGGTTAAAATTAATATTCGCCTCTTTTTCCAAGTGATGGGAGTTTTCCTTCTTTTAATTGTAGGAGGGTTAGTTCTGGGATTTTTAATTCATCTTGATAAAGCCATTCTACTTTTATCACAAATTGACCCTAGTTTTGCTAATTGGTGTGTTGTTCCAGGTGATTCTTGTCTGTTAGGTTCGTTGATTTGGGATGGTTCTCAAATCTTACCAGATCGTCAATTTCCTGGGATTATCTTCAAAGCTTTATTTGGATATAGACAAAATTTATATTTAGGTCAATTTATTGTCTATATTTTATTTTTATTTATTGTAGGAGGTCTTTATTTTCAAAGTTTATCAACAAGATCTACATTGAAGTCTGGAGTTAATCAACCTTTGAAAAAAGTTAGTTAATTATGCTGATTGATAATTGACCATTTGTAAGATTTTTTGAGCAATATTAGAACTAACAGGAAGAACCGATAAACGATTACCTCGTTTAACCAATAATAGTTCTTCTGGAGTAAAGGTTTTTTTGAGAGTTTCTAAGGTTAATTGCTCAGAAAATTCTGCAACAAATTCAACGGTTACCGTTTGCCAACGGGGGGAATCCATGGTAGACTTTGAATCAAAATAGGGGCTTTGTTGGTCAAATTGAGTTGGATCAATGACATTACTTTCTATAACTTTCATTAATCCCACAATTCCAGGGATTTTAGTATTAGAATGATAAAAAAACGCCAGATCTCCCACTTTCATTTCCCGTAAGAAATTACGCGCTTGGTAGTTGCGAACTCCATCCCAAATTGTCTGACCTTCCTCTTGAAAATCTGTAATACTATAGGTGTTGGGTTCTGATTTCATTAACCAATACTTCATGAATATTTCCTTAATATAAAATCAATTTTTACTGAATGACTTTTCTCAAACCTGCTGTTTATTTTATTGGTGCTGGACCTGGTGATCCAGAATTATTAACCCTAAAAGCTTTTAGAATTATTAGCCAAGGAGATGTTATTTTATATGCAGATTCCCTGGTTCCCAAACAAATTTTACAAGATGTTCGTCCTGATGCTCAATTAATTCCGACAGGGAATAAAACCCTCGAAGAAATAATGGCTTTAACCATTGAAAATGTCAAGAATAATCTCTCGGTGGTGCGCCTTCATTCAGGAGATTTAACCCTTTATAGTGCCATTCACGAACAAATATTAAGATTAAAAGCAGAAAATATTCCTTTTGAACTCATTCCTGGGATCAGTGCCTTTCAAGCAGCAGCAGCTAAACTAGAAGCAGAATTAACTATTCCTAATCTAGTTCAAACGATTATTTTAACCCGTATTAGTGGTCGTGCGTCATCTGTACCCGAAGCCGAAGAATTAGCCAGTTTAGCTGCTCATAAAGCTAGTTTATGTCTCTATTTAGCCGCTCGTCACATCAAAGAAGCACAAGATAAATTGCTACAACATTATCCTTCTGATACTCCCGTTGCTATTTGTTTTCGTATTGGGTGGCCTGACGAAAAAATTTGGTTAGTCCCCCTAGAAAAAATGGCGCAAGTAACGGAAGAAGAAAATTTAATTCGCACAACCCTTTATTTAATTAGTCCTGCTTTAAAAACCAATAACTTGAGTCGTTCTCGTCTTTATCACCCTGAACATTCTCATCTTTTTCGACCGCAAAAATCTCATTAGGGTTTAATGTAAAACCATCTAAATAGATTAGGAAAAGATTGAATAATATTGTTTTGACTCATAAATCTTATCCCATACAATTCATACACTATCTCATCAATTTCTCTCTATAATAAATCAATAAATTCATTAACAGTTAGTTCACAATCTCGTAAAATTTGAGCAAATAAACCTTTACCAATGGTTTCTTTACCATGAACAGGAATTACTGTTCTTCTACCATCAGAATGAATTAGAAAGTGATGGCTTCCCTTAATTCTAGCAACGGTAAAACCTGCTTTTTTTAAGGATGAAATCATTTTCTTTCCTGTAACTGCTGGAATATTACTCATTGTTTGATGGTTACTCTTTGCACACCAACAAATTCTAAGGGTTCAAATTCTTCGTTTTCCATTTCTAAACAAAGTTCAATCGCTTCTTGAATTCTTTCAATTAATTCGTCATAGCTTTTGGCTTGGGTATGACATCCTTTTAAACTGGGAACGGATGCGACTAAGTACCCATCGGCATCTTTTTCGATGATAACATTAAATTGTTGAGTCATGTTTTAAACCTCTGATTTGCTTGTTCAATTATACCAATCTCCTCCTCATTTAACCCATACAACTCATACACTATCTCATCAATTTTTCTCTCTAATTCGCTGGTGTCTGCGTTGGTTTTTGTATTTTATTCTATCGTAATAACGCACGAAAACCTGCTTGAATAAAATGAATATCTGAGGTAACAGCATCCATTAAGTTATTTTGTTCCATAACAATAAAGGAAAGACAATCTACTAATCCCCATGTTTTATCTTGTCTAGATTGATAAAGATTTAATCCTTCTTGAAAAAGTTGAGGAGTAATATTAAGAACTGACATATTATCAGTTTGGTAACATTTTTGAATAAATGCAGATACTTTACGATGATCATAGGTACTCAATGCGTTACCAACTTCCATAAAGATTGCTTCTGTTATCCAGACTTCTTTGGCATTTTTAACACGGGGTAAAAGTTTCATCGCAGGGGTATGATATTGGTCATGAGGATTTAAAATTGCTTGAATGAAAACAGTGTCTAAAAATAGTCTATCAGGATTCATTGTTTAAATTTCTTTTGGGTGTACCATATAAATAATGGTCATGTTCCTTTGACCAATCTTCAGGTGCGGGATAGGTTCCTGCCATTTCTTCTAGTAAGTCCCAAGCATTTTTATCAGTGTTTTCTGTTTGTTTTTCTTGAGAAATAATCTGGATAGTATAACGAGTATTGGGTTCTAAGTTTAGGGTTTCTTCAGGATAAAACGCTGAACCATCATAAGTGACTGTGAGTTTTTCTAGCATTATTCTGTTTCCTCTATTTGGCTCTTTTAATTATAATAACTTAAAATTATTTCCCTTTCACACTCTCCTCAATTATCCTAATGTCCTCCTCAGTTAAGCCATATAATTGATACACTATCTCATCAATTTCTCTCTCTAAGATTGATAACCTAAAGTAAATAAAACAATACTTTCAAGTTGATTAATAGTGTTTAAACTTAATTTTCCCAATTTACGGCGTAAACGAATTTTATCTAAGACTCTTAATTGATGACATAAAGCGACTGAATCTTGATTTAACCCCCCTTCATTTTTAGGAATGAGTAAACAACTAGGTAAAGAAGTTCGTCTTAAATTAGTGGTTACAGGAATGGTAATAATGGTTGTTGTAAATTGAGAGATGGTATTCTCTTGAAAGATAATTACTGGACGTATTCCAGCTTGTTCAGACCCTTGTGTGGGGTTAAGAGTAGCGATCCAAATTTCTCCTCGTTCAATCTTTATCGGTGATCTTCTTGGGTTAATAAGTCAGCATATTCATTCATTCCTATTTCAGCAAGTTGACGATCTTCTTCAGCAAATTCTTGATAAAGTTGGGCTATCTTATCTATATTTTTTAGAGGTTTAGTTAATTTTTCTCTGAATTTTAGAAAGGTAATAAAATCAGCAACTTGGTTAAGTTGTTCTTGGTTTAGGTGATTAAGTTGTTGGTTTATTTGTTCTTGAGTAGTCATTGTTTTTAGTCAGTGAAATTAAATGAGAATTAATTTATTTCCGTTGGTTGGTTTCTTCAATTATACTAATCTCCTCCTCATTTTACCCATACAACTCATACACTATCTCATCAATTTCTCTTTCTAGGTTAAGCAGTAGCTTCCACTAATTCATAATGTAATAACATTAATTGATTAGTCGGAATCGTTTCCATTGCATAGGTGGTTCCGTCATTATTAGAAAATTCAACTTCAAATACTTTGCCATCATATTCCATGACAATTGTTCCTACTTGTCCTTTATATAGGGTAATTGGTTCTCCTGTTTCAAAGTGAGTAGTTTGTCTATCTTCGGTTAAAGCGACTATATCTAATTCTTTAAATGTTTTCATGATTGTACCTCATTTATTGACAGGATAACAATTAGTTAATCTAGGAAAATCTTCTCCTTTACGAATTATCTAAGCGACTAATATTAAAGATTCTCCGATATCAGTTTTTAGAAAAAATTTCAGGTTATAGTGTGTTCCATATTCATTAATTTTACGAATGATAACTGATTCGTTGATAGCTGCTTTTTTAATGGCTTTTTTAAGAATATCTGCATTGCTTAAGTTAATTCCTAATTTATTTTGGAAGAGAGTGGCTTTATTTTTGCCTTTTTGATGATTAAGATTAAGACAATAGTTCTCTATTTTGTTCCCTAAATCTGCTTGATGTCCATTAGGTAGTTTCATCTTTTCACACTCTCCTCAATTATATCAATCTCCTCCTCATTTAACCCATACAACTCATACACTATTTCATCAATTTTTCTCTCTAATTCTGTTGTATCAGCTTTGGGATTTTGACGTTTTATTTCAAGTATTTTGTTAACCATTTCAGTAACACACGCATCCTGCGTGTCTGTAGTTTTGGGGATGGGAATTTGTGATAAATATATCTTTTTATAACGTAAAAAATCACCTCTAATTTTAGGACTTACTTGTTCAAAGAAATAGTTAAAAGTTCTTGAATTGAGGATACCTAATAGATATAAAGTAGCATCTGGAATAAAAAATAAGGTTGCTTCAGTATAAATTTTATTACTATCATAAGCAAAATAAGCACTAGGGGCTATGTCAGGATAGATAATTTTGGGTGATTCTATATCACTATAATATTGACAACTTCTTAACTCCCAGAAATATTTACCCTGATCATATCTTTTAATTAAATTCTCTCTATAATGATTCAAATGTTTATAAATAGCAGGATGAGTTTGAGAAAATATCTTTTCTGCTTCTTTTTCTGGTTTATTACTCCAAGGATGCTGTTTATTTTCTGATGATTCGATTTTAATCAAATATTGTTCAGCAAAATTAACCACCCATCTTTTAACATCTCTACCCCTTACCATAGGTTTTAAAACTTCCTCTGAGGAAGGATGTTCATTGATTAGCTTATCTCCGGTTTCTCTATCCACAATAAACGCTTGATTAAATCCTGTTTTAATACCATAGTAAAACCGTCCATTAACATAGTCACCTAACGGGGTTCCTGAATTTCTTAACTTATCCAATAACTGCAATATTGTCTTATCTTCCAGTTGCCATCCTTCAGGGTTTAAGGCTTTTTGTTCAACTTCAAAATTATCCTGATTAAAAACATCAATAAAATTATCAATAGGTTTACCTATCTGCCAATTTAATGCTTTTAGATTAGCATAATCATAATGATTAGATTTGTTTGACAAGCTGGAAGCTTGTGTTACAGTGATAATAATACTGGGATAAGCAATAGCAGTAAAAACAGGTGCATCTCCAAAGTCTATTAATTGTTGTAATTGGGTTTGTTTGGTTAATAATTCTCGTAACTTTTTACCATATCCAGACCGAAAATATTTATTAGAGGTGATATAAGCTAAAATACCATTTTCTCTTAATAGTTTAATCCCTTTTTCAAAGAAATAAACGTATAAATCAGCAACCCCTGTATAACAGGTATATTGTTGTTTTAAAGTCGGTTTTAAGTCTTTTATTTTCTCTTGTCTCACATAAGGAGGATTTCCTAGACAAATATCAAAAGAATCAACCCCAAACATCCATTCTGGGTCAAAAAAGTTAGCTGATAAATTTTGATTATATAAATCCCATTCTGATAATTTTAAGGCGGTTTCATCGGGTAAACCTTGTTGTT
>DLXW01000302.1:0-764 GCA_003448685.1 Cyanothece sp. UBA12306 | reverse complement strand
TAATAACGCTCCCAGTTCTTGTCTTAATTGCTTATCCTCTTCTCGACATTTTCTTTTAGTTTGAGGTGTTCTTGCTTTAAAATGACGGTTTCGGACTTCTCTTAATTGTTTTTCTTTCTGTTTAATTTCTTGACTTCTTAAATCTAATTCTAATTGTGCTTTTTGAGGTTTACTAATTCCAATTAAAGAATTAGCCGCTACAAATTTAGTCTCAAGGTTTGGTAAAGGTAAAATTCCTCTGTTGGGTTGATTATTATTAACGCTTTGGTCAACAATTAACGAGATAAAAAAGCGTAACTTAGAAATTTGTACCGCTATGGGTTGAATATCTACGCCAAAAATACAATTTTCAATTAAGAATAACTTACGAGCATAGTCCATCTCATTATTTTCAAATTCATTCTCTATTTCTCCTAACCTTTCCTCTAACTTCTGTGTCGCTTCTTCCCTTGCATCTTCATAACTAATTTGTTTCGCTACCTGAATATCTTTTAGGACAGGTTGTATCGCTTTTTCTTTTTGTTGCTGTTTCCATTTATTATTATTGGGGTCAAGTTTTCCTAAAATAAACACCAATTTTTGTAAAATTCCCATAGGAAATGCACCACTACCACAAGCGATGTCAATAATTTTGACATTATCAATAGCATCAATTAAATTGTCAATTTCATCATCCTTGAATTGATGTTCCTTATTGTTATATGACAGTAAATGACGCAAACGGGTAACACAATCATCTTGGTTGTTTAACAAGCTCGAAGCTT
>DLXW01000317.1 GCA_003448685.1 Cyanothece sp. UBA12306 | reverse complement strand
AGTCAGTAGGGGCTTAATAATATTAAGCCCCTACAGAAGTTGTTTTTGGTACAAGAAGCTGAGACAATCAATTTTTGTCATAAATTTAAGAACGGTTGAGGGTATAAAATAATAACTCATAAAATACTAATTCATGATCTAAAAAATTAATTTGTTTATCTTCTAGATGGAGAATTTTTTTTGTATAAGTATCAGGTGTTTTAGAAATAACAACAGGAGTATTACCTAATTGCTCTGGTGTAAGTCGATGGATATCAGATATTTCATCTACTGGAAAAACCCAACGATTCTCTTGAATTTCAATGACGATCATTCGCTGATAAACCACTGGATTTATACTCGAGGTTTCTGCCTTAGTTAAGCTTTTTCCTTTTTTAATAAAGCTTTCTTGAGTATCAGGTAATCCCAAAAGATCCTTGAGGGAAATACACATCAAAATTTCCCCTCGAATGTTGACAATTCCTAGAAAAACATGGTTACTGCGGTGAGGAAGAATATGGACAGGACAACAGGGAGTAATTTCTTTAATGACTGAAACCGGTAAAGCTAACCATTCTTGACCAACACGAAAAATAGTTAAACAAAGGATTTCATTGGATTTAGTTTTAGTAGTTTGTAAAGCAGAATCAGAACGGGACTTTTGTTGATCTTGTTTTGTCCATTCTTGGGATAAGATCATGCCCCATTCTTCAATATAGCCTTCAGGTGCTTCTCTTTGTAATAATGTGCGACCAGCTGCACCATAAACGGCACAATTACGGCAGTGAATCACGCTTTTTAGTTCAGGACAGGAACTATCGCCAGAAACACCTATTGTATTCCAGCAGTGTTCAGTAGGAGCTTGCATAATAAGGAATGATTAATGAGAGTATCCGTGATCAACAAACCAGGTGATGGCATCTTGGAGGGCTTTTTTAATGGGTGATTGGGGTAACCCTAACTCTTTGATGGCTTTTGATCCATCGTAATACATTAGGGACTTAGACATCCGAACTCCATCTAACGCCAGTTTTGGTTCTTTTCCTAAGGGTTCAAGGAGAAATTCTTCAATCCAAGCAACAGTTAGGGGTAACCAAAGAGGGATGGTTCTTTGGGGAGCATCTAATCGAGTAAGTCTTGATAATTCCGTTAATAAGTCTTTGAGACTAAGATTTTGATGCCCTAAAATATAACGTTCCCCTGATTGACCTTTTTCTAACGCTAACAGATGACCCCAGGCTACGTCTCGTACATCAATTAAGTTTAATCCGGTATTTACATAAGCAGGCATCTGACGACGTAAAAATCGCAGAATAATTTCTCCGGTGGGGGTGGGTTTGATGTCCCAAGGACCGATCGGGGTACTAGGATTAACAATAACAATATCTTGTCCTTCTTGAACAGCTTTTTTGGCTTCTTGTTCGGCCCAATATTTAGATTTTTTGTAGTGACCTACTAATTTATCAACGGGACTTTGATGGTTTTCGTTAACAATTTCTGTTGGTTTTCCTACCCCAATAGCTGCTACAGAACTTGTGTAAACAGTACGTTCAATTCCAGCTTGACGGGCAGCTTTTAAAACAGAATGGGTTCCTAAGACATTACTTTGATAAAGTTGGAAACGATCTCGTTGATAAAGGGAATAATGGGCAGCTACATGGAATAATACCTGCGTTCCCCTCATTTTTTCTGATAAATTGGGATCATTGAGATCTCCTTGGACTACTTCAACATCGAGTCCTTTGAGGTTATCTAAACGACTTTGGGGACGCACTAATGCTTTTACTTCATAGTTTTGTTTTAATAATAAACGAATTATATTAGCACCAACAAATCCAGTTCCTCCTGTGATAAATATTTTAATAGTCATGCTTTACTCCTATCGAAAAATGTATTATAGCAGTTCCTATCATTAGAGTATACAAAGGTTATACAGATAATTTGAGTTATTAATATTCAGCTTTAAATTTGCTAAACTTTATTTGATTTATGTTATGTATTTTGGGTTGTTTTGTTTTTGAATCTAATCGGTTTTTAGGCAACATAAAGATCAATTAATTTTTCATCTATTTCAAAATTAGCTGTCACATTCTGGACATCATCAAGAGATTCTAAGGTGTCGATTAATTTGAGTAATAATTGGGCTTGATCAGAGTCATTAATTTCTATTGTATTAT
The DNA here is from genome assembly GCA_003448685.1 of Cyanothece sp. UBA12306. GTDB lineage: Bacteria > Cyanobacteriota > Cyanobacteriia > Cyanobacteriales > Microcystaceae > Rippkaea. The sequence goes on along the minus strand of DLXW01000317.1, from coordinate 18,884 downwards.
TAGGAATCCAGCGTAATTCAGCTTCAATTACTTTTAAATTTTTCTGTTTTAAAGTTTGGTTTAGTGTCTCCAAATTGCTGACTTCACTGAACACTTCTGCGCCTATTTCTTCTCCCATATCAAATAATTCGTAACTATCAGCGCCTCCCTCTACAGAAGCTTCTAATAATAGATCTTCTTCCACTTTTCCTTGGATAACAATCACTCCTTTTTGGTCAAACATCCAGCTGACACAACCTGTTTCCCCTAAATTGCCTGAATTTTTTCTAAAAGCTTCTCTTAAATCCGCAGCAGTCCGATTACGATTATCAGTTAGCGCTTGAATCAGAATGGCTACCCCCCCTGGTCCATAGCCTTCATAGCGGATTTCTTCATAGATGGTATCATCGTTTTCGTAGGTTCCTGCACCTTTAGCGATCGCCCTTTCTATGTTATCGTTGGGTATGCCTGCTGCTTTGGCTTTTTCAATAGCTGTTCGCAGTTGAGAGTTACCTGCTGGATCAGGAAGTCCATGTCTTGCTGCGACAATAATTGCACGAGATAATTGGGCAAAGGTTTTCCCTTTTTTAGCGTCAACTCTTTCTTTTTGGCGTTTGATATTTGCCCACTTACTATGACCTGCCATAACGATAATTATAACTGTATTTTGGTTTCTATTTTACTGAAAAACTAATCTGGAGGCAAGGGCAAAGGTTCTTTTAGTTATCAGAATCTTCGGCAATAAAATTAATTAAATTAATCGAAGTCAATATCGAGTAAGTAATTAAAATAGTCTTCGACAAATTTCATAATAAAACCTAGTTTACAATTGATATTTCTGTTGAATATTTGATAATTGCTCTTTTGCTTCTGAAGCATTATCTGCTAATTGGGCAAATTCAACAAAACGTTTCAATTCTTTTCTTAATAAATTTCGTTCCACTTCCCAAGTTTCCCGATCCAGTTCAGGAGGCATAACAATCATATCAAATAAGGTTGCTTGTTTTTTCCCTGGATAAGGACGCAAAATTCGACCCCTGCGTTGAATAAATTGGTGGGGGTTTCCCGTACTAGCTAAAATAACAGCGTGTTGAATAGCAGGAATATCAACTCCTTCATCTAAACATCGAATAGCTACTAAACCTTGTAGTTCTCCTTTTTCAAATTGTTGACGAATTCTTTCCCGTTTTTCTAAGGGAGTTTCGGCGGTATAGGTATTAACTCGATAACCTAATTCAATACCTAAAATATGGGTAACTGCTTCTAGTTGTTTACGATAAGTTAGAGACTCATTTTCTAGTGAACCATCTCCACAATAGAATAGGGTATGATGGGTATCAAGACGAGTTTTCATCAATTCTCGGAGGGTTGCTAACTTATTATTAGCTACTCCAATTAACCGCGATCGCTGCATTAATAAGGCAGTAACAGTGGGGTTATTTTGCCAATTTTCATTATCTTTTAATGCCCAACCAATTCGCTGGGTTAATTTGGCATAATCTAAGGCTTCTGATTCTGTTAGTTCAACGCAAATAGGATAATATAAATAGTTGACTAATGCTTTTTTTTGGATAGCATCTTTTAGGGTAAATTCTGGTTTAATTACAGCCCCAAAATAATCTAATAGGGCATCAGTTCCTGGTTGATCAAAGTATCTTTCTGGGGTTGCTGATAAGCCAAGACGTAACCCAATATTACGGGGTAAACTTTCAAGAAAACGAGGTGATCCTAAATGATGGGCTTCATCACCAACAATTAGGGTTTTTTCGGGGAAAAATTGGAGTTGAGATTGAAATCCTTGATTAATTAAGGTATAATTTGTAGTAATAATGGTTAAAAAAGATTGCTGTTGAGCATGAATATTATAAAGTTGATTTGAGAGGAGATTTTGCCATTGGTAAACACTCTCAAAAGCTAAAATAGGATTGAGGTTAAATTTTTCACATTCCCTAGCCCATTGAGTCACTAAATGGCAATAGGGACAAATTACTAATAAAACTTGAAGTTTTATTTGTTGATATAATTCTGTTGTCAGGGCTAAAGCGGTAATGGTTTTACCGCTACCAGTGGCCATTTTTAGGGTTCCTCGTCCCTTATTTTTAAACCAATTAATAATAGCTTCTTGTTGATATTCTCGGACTTTTAGGGATGTTGGTATGCGAGGAATACCAGAGGTAAAAGCTTGATAAAATCCTCTTTTTTCACCAACTTTATTAAGACTATATTTTCTTTGATAGTCTTTAATTAATTGGTCCCAATCAATTTGGAAATTAATGTTGTGTTCCTCTAGCATTCTCTCAATAAATTAAGTTCTATGTTTCTGCTTTAAGTGGAGACTATTTTGTCTAAAAAGCTATTAACAACACTAAGAAAAATTGAGCCAAAAAGCGCACTCCAAAATCCATAACGTAGCCTAAAACCTTCAACTAAAGCCGCCGCTAATCCAAAAATAATAGAGTTAACTATGATCAAAAATAGTCCCAATAACTTTCATGATGCTTATCATAATGTATTTCCATGGTTTGAGCATCAAATATCATGGTATTTTAGGATTAAATTACTTAAAAAAAGTCACAAATCTTTATGACTAAAAGTCTTAGCATTTTCTCCTGAATAAGTAGCTGCAATATGTCCGTTTCCAGTAACTTGATATTTGTAAGTTACTAAACCTTCTAAACCCACGGGTCCTCTGGGGGGCATTTTCTGAGTGCTAATTCCTACTTCTGCACCAAAACCATAGCGAAACCCATCGGCAAAACGAGTTGAACAATTATGAAATACCCCAGCAGCATCAACTTTATTTTGAAACAGATTAGCAGCTATATTATCTTCTGTAACAATAGCATCAGTGTGTTTTGATCCATAGGTGTTGATGTGAGTAATTGCTTCTTCTAATGAAGCAACAATTTTAACCGATAGCATTAAATCACTATATTCAGTTTTCCAGTCTTCTTCTGTTGCTGGGACAATATCTATTATTTTTTGGCTGGGTTCATCTCCCCGTAATTCTACTTGATTATTACTTAAAACTTGCGCAATTTCTGGTAAAAATATAGGGGCAATATTTTGATGAATTAATAAGGTTTCAATGGAATTGCAAGCTGCTGGATATTGGGTTTTAGCATCAAGAGTAATAGCAATAGCTTTTTCTAAATCGGCTTTTTGATCAATATATAAATGACAGATTCCATCGGCATGACCTAAAACTGGAATATGAGTATTTTGTTGAACATAACGAACAAAAGAATTAGAACCTCTGGGAATAATTAAGTCAACATAGTTGTCTAATTTCAGGAGTTGCCCAATTTCTTCGCGGGTAGTTAGTAGTTGGACTACATCAGGATTAACTTTTGTTTTTTTAAGTCCTTCTCGGATAAATTTGACTAGAGTTTGACAAGAATTAATCGCCTCTTTTCCTGGTTTTAAAATTACCCCATTACCAGATTTAATAGCTAAGCTAGTAATTTGAATTAAAGCTTCAGGACGGGCTTCAAAAATTACCCCTAAGACACCTAAAGGACAAGTAACTCTCTTTAAAATTAATCCATCATCTAACTCTCGATGAATTTGAAGATTTCCCACAGGATCAGATAATTTTTTAACATCTTTTACCCCTATAATAGTAGCTTTTAGTTTAGTTTCACTAAGTTTTAAACGGTTGTAAAGAGAAGTAGATATACCATCTGCTGTAGCTAATTTACAATCAGTTTGATTAGCTTCGATAATTTGGGGTGTGGCAGTTTCTAATACTTCGGCGATCGCTTCTATGGCTTGATCTCGATCCTCTGACGAAAGAATACTTAACTGACAAGCTGCTTCACGAGTTTTTTGAGCAATTTCTACTAAAGACAAAGCTTTTTTTTGGGTTGAAACCATAAAGTTTTTAGTCGGATAAAAGCCGTTCAACTGACTTATTCTAGCAAATCAGAAAGTATGATGAGTCTATTATGCAATCATACTTAATACTTTGGACTTATTTAAACAAAAATACATTTTTTCGTTAAAGCTTGTTGTAATAAAACCTCATATTCTTGGCTGTTAATTTGATATGAACCAAATCTTTCTAAATGGGGATTTTGTAATTGGGCATCAAATAATAAAAAATTCCTTTGTTGGAGATGTTCTACTAATTTAACCATTGCTACTTTAGACCCTTCTGGGATCTTATAAAACATTGATTCTCCAATAAAAGCCCCAGCAATAGCAATACCTAAAATCCCTCCTGCTAATTGATCCCCTTCCCAAGTTTCAAAACTATGAGCCCATCCTTCTTGATTAAGTTTACAATAAATCTCTATTAGTTGAGGAGAAATCCAAGTGCTATCTCGCTGGGCGCAACCTTGACAGACCCCTAAAAAATCCCGATTAATAGCCACAGAAAAACGATTTTGATTCAAAATTCTCTGTAAAGATTTTGGATAGCGGAAACGCTCATCTAGGGGAATTAGGGCGCGTTGACGACTAGAATACCAACCCATTATCCCCATTTCATCGGCCATTAAAAAATAACCTTGGGCATATCCCTGTATAATAGTTTGTGTATCTTCAGCAAATCCCATTACAGCTTCAATCAACCAGCATATTCCTATGGCCGCTGAACCTATCCCTCCCATAACTTTACCCCCAATTCAAAATCCTCAACAAGAAGGAGAATGGTTACGTATCGCCCTACAAACTTGGCTAGATCAAGAATTCATTCCTGAATCGATCAATCAAAATATTGCTCAAAGGGCGGCTCAAATTTTTGTGCGTCAGCGACTCGAAGGGGAAAATGACTTAGGTTCTTTGGTCATTGCTATTGTAACGGAAATGCAAGCTTTTGACTTTCGAGAGACTTTTTTTAGCGAGTTTGCTGTGGCTAATGCGGTGAGTGATTTAATTCTTGATAGTTTAGGGATTGATCGCTGTTGTGGTCAATAATTAATAATTAATGAAGACTTCATTAAGGGGGATTTCTAGGTCAACTCCCTACTCAGTATCTTAACAGCCAAAATCCAAAACCTACAGGGTCTTGCTTACTCTCTCGTAAAGAAATAATGACCAATCATCCCTTAATGGATAACTGGCCACTGAATTGCTATTAAATATGAACCACCAACTACCAACTGGACTTAACTACACCAGGTAATAATCCTTCGTGAGCCCATTCCCGTAGGACGTTGCGAGACAGTCCAAAGTCTCTATAATAACCTCTAGGTCTTCCGGTAGCCCAACAACGGTTCCGACGACGGTTGGGAGAACTGTTGCGGGGAAGACGCTGAAGTTGACGATGGATCTCCATCTTTTCATCAAAATCTTCAGCTTGGCGAAATTCTTCTTTTAAAGCTTCCCGCTTAGCTGCATACTTCTCAACAAGACGCGCACGCTTTTTCTCGCGCTCTACCATAGATTTTTTAGCCATAACACTATCTTTTAGGATTTATCAATTTTTAGACACCATCTTCCATCTTATCTTATTATTCTAATGTTGACTAACTATAATTACGAAAGTCAGAAAAAACAATTGTTCTGCTAGAATTCTAGAATACTAATATACTAACTAGAATCCAATTAATGATTCCCCTCGAACTTACCTTAAAAAATTTTCTTAGTTATCAAGAGGCCAGCCTAAATTTTAGAGGATTACATACAGCCTGTATTTGTGGTTCTAATGGTTCTGGCAAGTCATCTCTCCTTGAAGCAATTACCTGGGTAATTTGGGGAAAAAGTCGCGCTGCTACTGATGATGATGTTATTCATGTAGGATCTGAATATGTACGAGTTGACTTTCAATTTATTAGCAATCAAGAAGTCTATCGGATCATTAGAAATCGCAATCGCGGTCGTAATATTGACCTACAATTTCAGATAGAAAGTCTCGGAGAATTTCGCACTATTTCAGAAAAAGGCATACGGGCAACTCAAGAAAAAATCATTTCTTATTTAAAACTTGACTATGATACATTTGTGAATTCAGCTTATTTGCGACAGGGAAGAGCCGATGAATTCATGTTGCGTCGCCCCAATGAAAGAAAAAAAGTTTTAGCCGATTTATTAAACCTTAATCATTATCAAGAATTAGCTGAGCAATCTAAAGATTTATCAAAACAATATCAAGGTCAAGCTAAGCAACTTGAATTAAACTTAGAACCTATTAAAAAAAGATTAAGTCAAGAAAAAGATTTTCAAAATCAACAAAAAGATTTAGATAAACAATTAGAACAATTGCAACAAAAACAAGAGCAAGATTACCTTCAATTACAACTAATTAAAGAAGAAGAAAATCAACGTAAAAACTGGTTAAAACAATTTAGTTGGCAACAACAACAATGTCAAAATTTAACCCAAGATATAGCAAGAATTACTCAAGAACAAGATGAAATTGTTCAACAACTTAACGAACTTCAAAAACTGCTTGATCGAGAAGATGACATTGATCAAGGTTACCAAAAACTACAAAAACTACAAAAACAAGAAAAACAATTAGCGAATCAATTTAAAATTTTCCAAGAAAAACAACAACAAAGACATAAATTAGAAAAAGAAATTAAAGAGGAAATAAATAAAATTGATTGGCAAATTCATCAAAAACAAACCCAATTAGAAACCTTAGAACAACAGGAAAAAGAATTAAAATCTACCTTGGCTAAGTCTGGAGAAATTACATTAGCTTTAGAACAGCTGAATTTCCAGCGTAAACGGCTAAAAGATTTAGATAAATTACAGCATAAAGTTGCACCTTTATTACAAAGAAAAAATGTTTTATACACTGAAATTGAAAAAATAAAATCTCATTTAGAAGCAAAATTAGAACAACTTTATATCAATCAAAATCAGTCTCTAAATCAAATTGATAAAATTCCAAAAATGCGACAATACTTAAGAGAAGTTGATCTAAAATTACAAGCTCTTGATCGCAAAGAAGTTTATCAACAAAGAATCAAGGAAAAAGGACAAGAAAAAAATGAATATCAAGAAAGAATTAGAGAAAATCAACGCATTTATCAAGAAAAAATTGAAGAATTACAACATAAACTAAAACAGCTAGAAATTCCTGATGCAACTTGTCCTTTATGTGAGCAAGCTTTGGACGAAATCCATCGCCATCATGTTATTAATAAAACCCAAACACAACAGCAAGAAACCCAAGATAAAATGTGGATGTTGCAAGAACAAATGTCTAGTTTAGAAAAAGAGTTAAATCAATTACGAGAAGAATATAAACTTTTACAAGAGCAATTAGCAAATAAAGCTTATTTAGAACAAGAATATGGACAAATAGAAGCGCAGTTAGAAAATATTAGTTTAATTAGTTTGGATGCTAAAAAAATCAGCAAAAATATTCAAGAAATTGAACAATCACTAGCATCAGGAATTTATGCAGTAGAATTACAATCTGAATTGACAAAAATCGATCAGGAATTACAAAAACTCGATTATGATGAACAAACCCATGCTTTAGTAAGAGGAGATGTTGAAAGATTTCGTTGGGCAGAAATTAAACAATCTAGATTAGAAGATGCTAGTAACCGTCACTCAGTTATTTTACAAAAAAAACCACATTTAATCGAAAAAATAAGTAATTTACATAGACAAAAAGAAGAATTACAAAATAATTCAGATCTTAAAAATAAAATAAATCAATTAGAAAAAGATATCAAAGAGTTAGGGTATGAAAATAATAAGCATCAAGAATTATTAGATTCTTTGCGTGAATCTCAATCTTGGCAATTAAAATCTCAACAACTGCAACAAGCAAAACAACAATTACCTCAATTACAACAGCGTTATCAAACAGTAGCAATAAGATTACAATATCAATTAGAAGAACAAGCTAAACTAAAGCAAGAAATAAATACACTATCTCCTAAAATAGAGTCTACTATTAATAAACAAAAAGAATTAACTAATTTGGAAAAGCAAATTCAAGATCGTCGGCAAAAGTTAGACGATTTATTAGCGAAAAAAGGAAGAATTGCTGAGTCTATTAAACAACTAGCAGATCTGGCAAAAAAATCTGAAATTGATCACAATAAATTACAGGAAATTAGAAAAAAATATAGGGTTTATCAAGAATTAGCTAAAGCTTTTGGTAAAAATGGTATTCAAGCATTAATGATTGAAAATATTTTACCCCAATTAGAAGCAGAAACTAATCAAATTCTGAGTAGGTTAACTGGAAATCAATTACATATCAAATTTGTCACCCAAAAATCGGGACGTAGTGGTAGTTCTCGACAAAAATCAACTAAACTAATTGATACTTTAGATATTTTAATCGCTGATGCTAATATGACTAGATCCTATGAAACCTATTCGGGAGGAGAAGCATTTCGGATTAATTTTTCTATTCGTTTAGCTTTGGCTAAATTATTAGCACAACAGGCAGGTACTGCTTTACAAATGCTGATTATTGATGAGGGATTTGGAACCCAAGATACCCAAGGTTGTGAACGTTTAATTGGGGCAATTAATGCCATTGCCTCAGACTTTTCTTGCATTTTAGCTGTTACCCATATGCCTCAATTTAAAGAAGCTTTTCAAAATCGTATTGAAGTGCAAAAAAATAGTCAAGGTTCTCAATTATACCTAGTTAGTTAATGGTTATAATTTAGGCTTTCTAAAGCAGATATTTTTAGTTTATTTGCTTGATTCTATTTTACTAAAATTAATGCTAAAGCGAAGTATTTAAGTTAGCGGATTTAATCCGCTAACTTGTCTTTCACTTCTGACACTATTTGAACTGTAAAACTTAAATTTACTTTAAGATGATTTAATTAATTCTTGTGAAAATCCCAGGTTTTTAGTTTCAAAAATTTTCTCAATCACTGCTTCTACAATAATATCAGGAGTCGATGCACCAGAAGTAACACCAACAACAATCTGTCCATCAGGAAGCCAATTTTCTTTGATTTCCAATTCTTTACCTAAAGGCTTGTGTTCAATACAATTATTTGCTTTAATACGATTACCATGATCGATATGATAAGACGTGATTCCTTGGTAGACTGGAATTTCTTGTAAGTGAGTTGTATTGGATGAATTAAAGCCTCCAATAACTACCATTAAATCTATCTTTTCATTAACTAATTCCAGCATGGCATCTTGACGTTCTTGAGTCGCATCACAAATAGTATTAAAACTCATAAAATGCTCATTTAAAGTAGCGGGTCCATATTTATTAAGCATTGTTTTTTCAAAGAGTTTGCCAATTTGTTCGGTTTCACTCTTTAACATAGTTGTTTGATTAGCAATTCCGACTTTTTCTAAATCAGTATCGGGATTAAATCCTTCAGAATAGGCATTTTTAAACTTAGCAAGAAATTCTTCTTTGTTACCTCCATTGATAATATAGTTACAAACATAATTAGCTTGTTCTAAATTGAGAACAATTAAATAAGTTCCAGCAAAAGAACTGGTAGCAACGGTTTCTTCGTGACGATATTTGCCATGAATAATTGAAGTGTAATTACGTTTTTTGTGTTTTTCAACTGAATTCCAAACTTTAGAAACCCAAGGACAAGTTGTATCGACAATAGTACAACTTTTATCATTAAGTAAGCTCATTTCTTGAACACTTGCACCAAAAGCAGGTAGAATAACTACATCTTTTTCTTCAACAACTGAAAAGTCTTTTTTACCATTAATTACTTCAATAAATTTAACATCCATTTCTTGTAATCTTTGGTTAACTGATGGATGGTGAATTAGTTCATTAGTAATCCAAATTCTTTCTTGAGGAAAATGTTTACGGGTTTCATAAGCCATGGCTACAGCTCTTTCAACTCCCCAACAAAATCCAAAAGCTTCTGCCAAAAGAATGGTTACATTTCCTCGTTGTAATCGATAGTTATTCTGGCGAATTTCTTGAATGAGTGAACTTTGATACTCTGTATTCATCATCCCCATCGCTTCTTCTGTTTGACCAAATCCTTTGCGATGATAATGATCTGATTGTTGTAGGGTTCGTTTAAATGCTTTAGTATCCATAGATTTATAAGATGTAGTTTCCTGGACTAACGTTGAAGTCTAGGATGATTTTAGCATAATGGCTATTTTAATATATTAAAAATATTTAGCAAAAGATGTTACTTGGTTAAAACTAACAAGTTGCATCTGGTTAGTAATCTGATTAATTTTTACTTCTGACTTCACACTTCTGACTTCTTACTTTATTAAATGATTCCCAACAAGAAGGAATAATCAAAGAAGCAATCACTAAGATTAGTGCTAAAATACCAAACTGAGTAATCCAATTAATTAGTTGATGTAGGGGAATTAATTGCCCAAAGAAAAAAGAAATCGTTACCATCGTAGCAGCCCAAATAGCTGCTCCGCCAAAATTACAGAGCAAAAATTGACCATAGGGCATCCGAGCGATTCCTGCCATCGGTCCGGCAAAAATTCTCAATAAGGTGACAAAACGCCCAAAAAACACCGCTCTAGGAGCGTTTCTACTGAAGCTTATCCTAGCTTCTTCTAATTTTTGGGAATTGATTCGGAAAAATTGACCAAATTTCACTAAAAACGGCCAACCTCCCAATCTACCGAGCCAATAACCAAAATTATCTCCAATAACCGCCCCTGAGATCGCACTTCCTAATACTAGCCAATAATTTAAGTCTCCACCTCCTGCGAAAACTCCCCCCACAATGGTCACAGTTTCCCCTGGTAGGGGTATTCCAGCGTTTTCTAGAGCAATTCCCACAAATACAGCCCAATAACCGTATTGATGGGCGATTTCTTGAATATTATCTAATGAAAGAAATTCTAAAGTCATTTATTTTTTGCTTTACAAATATTTACTTTCTTTTCATATTCTGACGCAAAACCGCAAAAATTGTCAATTGGTCCTAGTTGAATTAAAATCAATTTTAGTGCGATCATCAGATTTAAAATTGACATTAGCAGATCAATAAAATTATCAGAAAAATTGGCTCTAAAATCTGATTTTTTAAAGTGAGAAGTTTTTGTGACGAAGCTTAAATCTTCGTCACAAAAACTACTTCGCCACTTCTGACTTTGTTGATTTTCCTACCTGTCCTCTTTGAGTGTTGATCATCTAAATTGCTCCTTGAGGCTACACGGAAACGCCGAGGCTTCGAAGCAGGGAAAATAAATAAGTGGTTTAAATGCAAAACAGCTTACAAAAACTCTTTGCGAGAAAAACCTCTTAACTTTAAGTCGGAACGGCTTCCCCTGGACGCAATTTAAGCCATTTTCCTGTTTCTTCGAGGAAACTCTCACAACCTACCACATCCCACTCCATTTCGATATAATCGTCCTGAGAACGAATGTTAACGTTAATACTCGGTTCAGTTGGTTCAAAGTTGGGAGTATGGGTTAAATGGGGTTGTTGGTGTTGATGTTCCACTTTATGGTAGGTGTTACAACGATCAACATAATGACAGTTAACACAAATACACATATTTTTCTCCTCAATCCGTCTATATTTGTTACTCTAGCTTAGGCAACAGTAATCTGGGTCGTTCCCAATAATTTATTTTTGATTAATTTTAATGACTGGGCAAAGTATTTTAACTGATTTATCTGCTAATTCCTTACCTTTTAGTTTAGATTTCCTACCTCCTAACGCTTGTTTAGTGGGTGGTGCAGTACGGGATGCGTTGTTGCATTGTTCGCGAAATTACTTAGATTTAGACTTTGTTTTACCTAATCGTGCAGTAGAGACTGCGCGCAAGATTGCTAATCATTATCATGCGGGATTTGTCGTTTTAGATGAGCAAAGAAGAATTGCTAGGGTAGTATTTAAAAAAGGAACGGTGGATTTTGCCCAACAGGAAGGAGATATTTTAGAACAAGATTTGAGACGAAGAGATTTTACTATTAATGCCATTGCTTATAACATTCATAAACAAAAATTAATTGATCCATTACAGGGTTTAGAGGATCTAAAAAAAGGCCAGTTAACAATGGTATCACCAGATAATCTTAAGGATGATCCGTTAAGATTATTAAGGGCTTATCGTCAAGGTATACAGTTGGATTTTACCATAGAAGAAAAAACCAGACGAACTATTCGTCAGTTAGCACCTTTAATTGGTACAGTTGCAGCTGAAAGGGTGCAAACAGAATTGGGTTATTTATTTTCTAATATTCGGGGTAGTGAAGGTTTAATTGAAATGGGAAAAGATGGCTTATTAAGTCCTTGGTTTCAACAATTGACTGAAGCTAAATTACATACATTGGTAATCATAGATAAATTCGTGCAATTATTAAAGGAGAAATTAGGGGTAGGTTACTTTGATCAATTATTTAATTATGATTCCTCTAGTTCTCAATATTATTCTCTAACTATTCAAATGGCAAAATTAGCCAGTTTAGTTTCTTCCATTCCCGAGGAAGCTGAATTAGAGTTAGTCAATTTAAAGTATTCTCGTTCCGATATTCGTGCCGTAACTAAGGCGTTAACTTATTTACCTTTATTGTTAGAAAATCAAGGTAAAATGAGTCTAAGAAATTTATATTTTTTCTTTTTAGAAGTCGGAGATGTTTTTCCAATTATTGCTATTTTAGCTTTAGTAAAAGGGTCGGAATTAAGGGATATTTTACTTTTAATTGATCATTATCTTGATCCTAAAGATCAAGTAGCCCATCCTTCTCCTTTAATCACAGGTCATGATTTAATTAAGGATTTAAAAATGAAACCAAGTCCAGAAATTGGTAAGATTTTAACTGAGATTCAAATTGCCCGAATTGAACAAAAAATTTCAACTAAAAAAGAAGCTTTAGATTTGGCAAAAACTTATCTAAATGACTATTAATGAGAGTTTTTAAAACTTTCATAATTCATAATTCTAAGCACTTCTTAAAGCGATAATAGGATCAAGTTTAGCAGCTTTTTGTGCGGGCAAAACACCAAAAGATAAACCAACTCCTCCAGAAATGCCTAAGGAAAGGAAAATAGTTCCAGAAGAAACCACAGGAGATAAAGGTGAAATAATCCCAACTAATGCCATGATACCTACCCCAGAAATAATACCAATAATTCCCCCAGACAAGGAAATAATAACTGCTTCAATCAAAAACTGACCTAAAATATCATTTTTAGTTGCGCCTAATGCTTTTCTAAGTCCAATTTCTTGAGTGCGTTCACTAACTGAAACTAGCATAATATTCATGACTCCAATTCCTCCAACAATCAAAGAAATTCCAGCAATAGCAACTAACATAACTGTTAATCCTGAGGTTATGGTTTGCACAATACTAAGCATTTGTTTTGATGTTTGCACCCCAAAATCATCTTCATTGATGATATTATGCCTGAGACGTAAGAGATTTTCAATTTGAAATTTAGCTGCACCAACACTCTCGTTATTATTAGCTTCTATATGAATAATACTTAATACTACCCCATAGGGAGAAGTCCGCCCAACAATTTGATTAGTCATAGTTGTTAGGGGAATAAAAATAGTTTCATCTTGATTAGTGCCAAAAAAAGAACCTTTAGGTTCCATTACTCCTATCACTTCAAAAGCAATACTTTTGACGCGAATTTTTTCACCGATGGGATTATTTCCGTTAAATAAATTATTGACAACTTCTGCGCCAACGACAGCAACTCGTTTATTACGTTTGAGATCAATTTCATTGATAAATCTTCCTGTTGCTATGGAAAAATCACGCACTGATGGATATTCAGGAGTTGTGCCATTTAGGGTAACATTAGTGTTTTGATTACGATAAGAAACTAATTGTCTTTGGTTAATTTCTGGAGCGACTTGTTTAATACTAGGAACTTGGTCAGCAATAGCCTTTGCATCTTCCCAAACTAAGGTTTTAGGAACATCTAAACTAGTTCTACGCCCTTTTCGGTTTCCTGGTATTACAAATAATATATTAGGACCTAAACTTTCTAGTTGATCATCAGCTAGTTTTTTGGTTCCTTGTCCAATACCAATAGTCGCAATAACAGAAGCATTACCAATAATAATACCTAGCATAGTTAAACTAGTGCGCAATTTATTGGAGGCTAACATTGCTGTTGCCATCTTCAAACTTTCTAAGATATTCATCTAATAGTTAACAACTGAATTATTGTGATTAAGGTTTTTTATTTTTAGGTTTAGGTAAATCGATAAAAACTTTTTCTCCTGGCTCTAAACCTGAAAGAATTTGGGTTTTATCATCTAAAACCAAGCCGATAGTAACTGGTTTAAAATCGGGATTATTTTCTGCATCAGGAACCATCACTCCTGTTTCGCCTTCTTGGCTCACAATTGCCACTGTAGGAATAACTAACGCGTCATCAATTGGCTTGCCGAAAAAGGTGACATCAACATTCATTTTAGATTTAAGTTTGTCTAGTCCTGTAATTAAGCCGATAGTAACTTCAAAAGAGGTTACGTTTTGATTGACAATGGCTTCTGGAGCAATGCGAATGACTTGACCTTGAAACATTTCGTTAGGATAGGCATCAGCGATGATTTTAACTGGTTGTCCTCGTTTGAGTCTTCCAATGTCCACTTCAGGTACTTGAGCCACAATTTCCAACCCTCGCGCTAATGCCAAAATTGAGCTAGAAGTAGCAGAGGCTGTACTCGAAGCTGAGGTTGTAGGGGTCACAAAAGCCCCAATATTAGCGTATTTTTGGGTGACAATGCCCTCAAAAGGAGCGCGAATAGCAGTGTCTTTGTACTGAATCACGATTCTTTCTACTTCAGCTTGGGCTGCGGCTGTGGCTGCTTCTAGTTGAGCGATTTCAGATTTAGCGGTCTTTTTGCGTTCTTCTAGAGCTAATTTAGCATCCATGACAGCCGCTTCAGCTTGAATAATTGCTTGTTGTAATTGGCCAATTTCTGGGGGAGCAGTATTTTTGGCTTGTTCTAACTTTTGCTGAATTTCCCTAAGATTAGCCTGAGCATTATAGGATTCATTAATCACTTCATCAAAGCTATCATTAGTAATCGCACCTTCTCTGACTAATTCTTCGTTACGCTTAACACGGGAGGCTGCTAGTTGAGCTCTTGATTGAGCAGCAATCATTTGAGATTGAAGTTGTCCGATATCTTGAGGAATTCTTTGTTTAGCTTGCTCTAAGTTCGCTTTGGCTTCTTCTAATTGTGCCTGAGCTTGTATGAAGCGGGTTTGGGCTTGATTAATTTCACTAGGAATACGGATTTTAGCAGATTCTAGATTAGCTAGGGCTTGGCTATGATTAGCCTGAGCTTGTTTACCTTGGGCTCTAATTTCAGTATTTTCCATTACTGCTAGAATTTGCCCTTGTTTGACTGGCATTCCCTGTTCTACCCGTAATTGGACTAACCTACCTGGAGTTTTGGGGCTAATATTAACACTTTCAATCGGTTCTACCGTTCCGCTTGCTTCAATTTCTACTCCTAAGGTTTCCCGTTGAACGGGGACTGTCAAGTTATTGAGTTCAATTTCGGGGGTGGGGGTTTCAACCATTTTATAGGTAGTTACTCCAACGAGTACAATTCCACCAGTCATAACGGCTAAAATCCAGGGGAGAGGACGATTAAATTTACCAAGCATTGGGGCTTCCATAGGAGATTTCTCTATCAGATCAAGCAAGAATTAGAGCGTTGTTCTCACTATATTAACGTTTCTGTTGATCTACCTTAAGGGATTTCAATGTTGAATAATCTGTAAAATTTGAGCTAAATCCCGACCAAGACAGCCACAATGGAAAATAATTCTATGAAAATTCTTGATGATCCTTGACCATAAGTTAATTGAGTAAAATTATGTTTTGGCGAGATGCCCGTAACTATCAAATTCTATTTCTGGGAACTTTTCTTAGTTTAGGAATTTTTACCCGTGACTGGACTATAAGACCTGATTTAATAGCAGTAATTACCCTTACTTGTTTATTAACTCAAATGGCTTTAAATATTTTATTTAATCGAAATAAACTTGATAAAAATCAAAAAAAAATTGATTCTTTGATTTTTTTTAATTCTTGGCGAAGTGCTTTAATTACGGGTCTAGGTTTATGTCTTTTGTTACGAGCTAATAGTTATACAACAATGGCTCTTGCTGCTAGTTTAGCCATGGCTAGCAAATTTATCTTTCGAGTTCAAGATAAACATTTTTTTAATCCTGCTAATTTTGGTATAATTGCCGCTTTAACTTTAACTCAAGATGCTTGGGTTTCCCCTGGACAATGGGGAACAGATTGGTGGTACTTACTCTTATTTTTAGGCACGGGGGGCATGATTTTAAAAAGAGTAGGACGTTGGGAAACTTCAGCTACATTTTTGTTAGTTTATACCCTATTAGAAGCAATTAGAAATTATTGGTTAGGCTGGAGTTGGGACGTACTACAACATCAATTAATGAGTGGCAGTCTATTGTTGTTTGCTTTGTTTATGTTAACCGATCCTCGTTCCATTCCTAATGCTACCATGAGCCGTTTGATTTGGGCGATCGCTATTGCTTGCTTCAGCTTTATTCTACAGCACTTATTTTACAGTTCAACAGCAATTTTTTGGGCTTTATTTCTCCTTTCTCCTTTAACAATTTTTCTCGATAATTGGCGCAATGCTCCCCGATTTTCTTGGAAAACTAATTCATTCAAAATGAGTCCCAACTAATTCTAGTATTTTGGTCGAGTAAATCATGAAAATCAAACCATTTTTAATTAGTCTTTGTGTCTCTGTTTTAGCCCTAATTTTTCTAGCTAAACCAGCTTTAGCATTTTGTGGTTTTTATGTCGCTAAAGCGGATACTAATCTTTATAATAAAGCTTCTCAAGTGATTATTGCAAGGGATGGTAATAGAACTGTTTTAACTATGGCAAATGACTATCAAGGAGATGTCAAAGATTTTGCTATGGTAGTTCCTGTTCCTGTGGTAATAACCGAAGAACAAGTTAATATTGGAGAACCAGAAATTTTAACCAGATTGGATGGGTTTAGTGCGCCAAGATTAGTAGAGTATTTTGATTCTAATCCCTGTGTTGTTGCTTATCCTCGTTCGGGTTCGACTATGATTTCTCCTTCACCTGAAGCATTTAGAGAGAAACAACAAACTGCTAATGCTTTAGGTGTTACTATCGAAGAAGAATTTACAGTAGGGGAATATGATATTCTAATTCTTAGTGCTAAACAATCGGACGGTTTAGAAACTTGGTTAAGACAAAATGGTTATCAAATTCCCCAGGGAACAAGTCAAATATTACAACCCTATATCCGACAAAATATGAAGTTTTTTGTCGCCAAAGTTAACTTATCTGAGTATTCTAATCAAGATTTTAAATCCCTGAGTCCTTTAATGATTGCTTATGAATCTCCTAAATTTATGTTACCCATTCGTTTAGGAATGCTGAATGCACAAGGAGAACAAGATTTAATAGTTTACTTGCTTTCTCCTAAAGGACAAATAGAATTAACCAATTATCGTACTGTTAAAGTTCCTTCTAATGTAGAACTACCTGAATTTGTACAAGAGGAATTTGGTAAGTTTTATCAAGCAATGTTTGAAAAAACTTATCAGAACAAGGATAAAAAAGTTGCTTTTTTAGAATATGCTTGGAATATGGCTAATTGTGACCCCTGTTCAGCACGTCCTTTAAACCCAGAAGAATTAAGAAAAGCTGGAGTTTTTTGGCAAAATAATCAGAGAAATCCCAGATGGAGAAGGAGAAATCGAACCAATGTTTTTATCACTCGTCTTCATATTCGTTACTCTCGTAATACCTTCCCTGAAGATTTACAATTTAAAGAAACAGCGAATAAACAACAATTTCAAGGACGTTATATTATTCGTCATCCCTTCCGAGGAGAAGCTGATTGTGACGCAATGGAAGAGTATAAAAGAACCCTGAGAGAACGTCAAGAAACCGAAGCTAAAACCTTATCTAAATTAACCGGATGGAACCTGTATGAAATTCGCAGAAAAATTAATTTTAGTCAAGCAGATTCGACTCCTTGGTGGCGCAGATTATGGAATAAATAAAGCATAACTGTTCACTATTCACTATTCACTATTCACTATTCACTATAAACATCAAATGTCAAAATCATTAGCAATCAAATTACCTGCAACAGTAGAATCTTTCAGATCACAAATTGAAGCAACAATTAAGCCTTATATTGCTATAGAACCTGTTTTAAGTAAAGATAAACTTACCCCATGGCAAAGTAAATTTGGGGGAGATCCTTATTTTCCTAAACATCTTAAATATCCCAAAAATCCCGAAGGACAGCCATTATATTTATTAGCACAAATTAATTTTGCTGAAGTTCCACCCTTAGAGAATTTCCCCAGTCAAGGAATCTTACAATTTTATCTTGATGGACAACATGATTCCTATGGTTTTGAATTTGATGATATGATGACTCAATCCCATTTTCGGGTACTATATTTTGAGGAAATAGAGACTGATCAAGACAAATTAATTACAGATTTTAGTTTTTTACCCGATGTGATTGAAGAAGAAATTCTTTTGCCATTTTTAGGTGATTTTTCCTTGACTTTTACCAAAAAGTATGAACCAATGAGCGGTTATGATTATCAAATTGAGTCGTTATTTCAGAATAATATTGATAATGATCAATTAGATCTTTGTAATTTATTAGACGATTATACAGAATTATATGAGGGAGAAGAACATAAATTAGGTGGATATCCTTTTTTCACTCAAGATGATCCCCGTTTTACCCTAGCAGAAGGAATAGAACCCTATTGTTTATTGTTACAAATGGTGTCTGATGATGATGCTGATATTTGGTGGGGAGATGCGGGAGTTGGTAACTTTTTCATTCAACCATCAGCTTTAGCAAAACGAGATTTTAGTCGAGTTATTTATTATTATGATTGTTGTTAAAGCAAAAGTATCTCGAGTCAGGTGTGGGGGGTGTGGGGGGTGTGGGAAGTGTGGGAAGTGTGGGAAGTGTGGGGGGATTTTTTCTTTGATGTTTAATCTATGGAGATGAAAACTG
>DLXW01000137.1:10350-10716 GCA_003448685.1 Cyanothece sp. UBA12306 | reverse complement strand
CCTTTTTCCCTCTTACCCTTTACCCTCTTACTTCTTTATCCTTTTCTTTTATTTAAAATCCGCCGTCAGGCGGATCGATTTTTTTCTGTACAGAACGTTCGTTTGAGCAAGGAATCTTTACGAACATTCAGTACAGGAAATAGGGGTTAGTTGGGGTAGTTCACGCGTGACACTCACAACCTTTATGGGAACATCCAGAGCCATCGGGGTGTCCATTGGCACAGGCATCACTACAGTAATAATTGCCATTTTTTGAGATAGCATCACTAATATTAACGATGCACAAACAAGAATCACAGGCGCATTTCATTTGAGTAATAGTAGCGGTCATAATGAGTCCCTCCTGTTAACGAAGTCAGAAGTCAG
>DLXW01000137.1:6631-10054 GCA_003448685.1 Cyanothece sp. UBA12306 | reverse complement strand
AGACCCAAATTATTCTGATAATATTTGATTCCAATAAAATCTTCAAGCTCTGATTACTACTATTGTAATTGATTAACAGAAATTCAGATGTAATCAAGGTTACGAATCTTAATAAACTTGAGTTTGGTTTGAGAAGTCAGAAGTCTCCAAGTGTTGCTTTGAGTGGGACAAAAAACCTTTATTGGCGAAAAACTCTCACTGTAAAGTTTGGAGAACGATTATCATTTTCTAAGTTACAACATCTCAAACGCAAAGACGTTGAAGAAGAAGGTGGATTTGATTTGACAAATATCGAGTTTAAATGCCAAACAAAATCACTCTTTAACTTCCTTTGCGAGACTCTAATTCTTCTCCCATATAGGAACGATCACCTAATTTTTGTAACAAAGGACCATGCACTCCAAATTTAACCTGTGTTACCGAAGCAGCTAACATATCAATGCGATCGCGATATCTTCCTAAATCAATTCCTAATAAATTACAAATAATAATCCGAATAGTTGTTTTATGGGATACAACTAATACATTCCCATCTAAATGTTTGGCTTCAATTTCCGAAATTACTAACATAGCACGACTAGCAACTTCAACTGCTGTTTCTCCCCCAGTTGGAGGATTCCAAGCAGGTTCAGTCATCCAATTAATATAATCATCTAAATGATTTTCTTTTACCCATTCTGGAGATTGATCTTCCCAGTCTCCAAAATTCATTTCTTTGAGTCCATCTTTGATTTGCATCGACATTCCCAATGCGTCGCACAGTGGTTTAGCTGTAGCGATAGTCCGCTTCATTGGGCTAACATAAATACCAGACCAAGGAAAGGATTTATAAGTTTGGGCAAAGGCTTCAGCCATTTGTTGTCCGTGATCGGTTAAGTCTGGATCTAAAACTCCACAGTAACCACCTTTTAGACTGTAATTTGTTTCGCCATGTCGTAAAAAATATAGGGTTAAACTCATGGGCTATTCAGGAATAATTAACTACTTTTCCTATCCTAACCCTTAAAACTTATTTTGTAGATTAAATTTGATTTAAGGTTTATTATAACTATACTTAATTTACTAAAAATAATGCTATTATTAGAGATATTTTAGAAAAAAAGATAATCTGTCTAAAAGACAGAGAAACCTCAAACCAAATTTTTTGGTGATTATCGATGCTAGATACCCAATTCACCTCTGAAGAACTAACTGATGATAATTTCTTCATTCCAGATGCTGAAAATTTAATTACCGAAGATGATACCCCAGTGGACAATTTTGCCTCGGAAAAACAACAACGCTTGCTAACTACAGTTCTGTATAATGCGAAACCTCAGCAAACTTTTATCGCTTCGGCTAACGTTGGTATTTATCATACCTATAATGAACCGCCGATCGTTCCTGATGTTTTTCTCAGTCTGGAGGTAGCAATCCCTGAAAATTGGTGGAAAAAAGCCAACCGATGTTATATGATGTGGCAATTTGGCAAATCTCCCGAAGTGGTGATTGAAATTGTCTCTAATCAAGTCGGAGGTGAACTCGACAGCAAACTTGAGATTTACCAGCGAATGCGAATCAGTTATTATGTAGTTTATGATCCGGCTTGCCAGATTAGCGATCGCTCCCTAAGAATTTTTGAATTAAGAGGACGTTACTACCAAGAAACTCAAAACCCTTGGTTAGAACAGGTTGAATTGGGATTAACTCTTTGGCAAGGGACATTTGAAAACAGAGAAGATCAATGGTTACGTTGGTGCGATCAAAATAATCAGGTTTTACCTACAGGCGATGAACTTGCTCAAGCTGCTCAAATTAGGGTTCAAGAAGCTGAAAATCGCGCCGAAAAATTGGCGGCAAAATTACGAGATTTAGGGGTTAATACTGATGATATATAAACATAAATTATAGTATATTTTATACTAATTGTTTAACTTTTTCTGAGCAATTTAATGTTTAAGAAAACCTCTAAAAAAATCAAAAAAAATTCCTCTTATAAATCTTATTTGTCTCAGGCATTGATTGTTATGCCCATGGCAGTTATAGGATTAGGAATGGTTCATCCTGAAACCACACAAGCTGCCAATATATCTGGTCTTTATACAACGGGAGTAGATGACTTGGGAAATCTCCTACCCGTTGGCATTCCAGACAATCATTATACCATTCTTGAAACTGGGTCAAATGCTATTACTATGAACAGTCATCCTTGGTTGCCTAACGGTCCAAATTCTCTGTGGCTGTGGGAAAATAGTAATGGTCTACCGACTTTTGTTACTCGCACCTTTAGAACAACTTTTGATTTAACGGGTTTAGACCCCTCGACGGCATCAATTACAGGTCGATGGATCACCGATGATTCTGGTCTTGATATCAGAATTAATGGGATTAGTACAGGTCAAACCAGTGGAGGAGAAAATATTTTTGATTTTAACATTACTAACGGTTTTGTGTCAGGAATCAATACCTTAGATTTTGTGGTTCAAGATGCTGGCGTTATTTCCGCATTTCGAGTCACAGAAATTTCTGGAACAGCTTTCTCTTTTCAGTCCGTTCCTGAATCTTCAAACCTTGTTGGTGTTTGGGGAATAGCAACTCTATTGGGTGCTGGTACGATCTTTAAACGGCGAACTTAGTTTAAAATAACCACAGGGTTTTCTTTGCCTTATTATCTAAGACGGAAAATCCCTATTTAACTAACTAAAACTTGAGCTAATTCTAGATCCAAATAGTTTTTGTTTTTGATAGACCCTCTTATTACTTTAAAAGGGTTTTCCGGTTCCCCTAAACTATCAATTACTAAAGTTGCTTGAGAGAAATCTTGATTAATGGTATAATCATTAACCGTAACAACAGTTTTTAACCCTGCCTCGGTTGCTGCTTGTAAACCATGGTTCGTATCTTCAAAAACCAAACAATTTGCCGGATCTAAATCCATTTTTTGTAAGACATAATGATAAATATCAGGAGCAGGTTTTTTAGATTCTACAATGTCTCCTGCTGCGATGATTTCAAACCAAGCAGTATTAAGATGTTTTTCCAATAAAGCTAAAGCATTTGGTAAAGCACTGGTGGTGGCGATCGCTAACCTAATTCCCTCATTATAAGCCTCTTCAATTAATCGTCTAACCCCTAACCTTAAAGTTATTTCTCCCGAGTCTAATAATTGAAGATAATGCTTAGTTTTGGCTCCATGAAGACGAATAATTAAATCTTCTAGATCATCAGTGAAATGGGGTTGATATTGTTGTAAATAAAACCGCAGACGTTCTTTCCCCCCTGCAACTGATAATAATTCCCCATACAGAGACTCTGACCAATACCAGTCTAAACCTGCTTCAACAAAAGCCAAATTAAAAGCAACTCGATGGCCATCTCTTTCTGTTTGGGCCAAGGTTCCATCCACATCAAAAATTAACGCTTTTAAAATTGCGCCGTTTTTCA
>DLXW01000137.1:0-6464 GCA_003448685.1 Cyanothece sp. UBA12306 | reverse complement strand
AAAATTAACGCTTTTAGTTCACTCATAAATCAATAATTACTAAATAAAATTTTCTCAACAATATTAATGTTTAATCACAATCTAATCTGAATTATCAATTGTTAATCGTTAATAGGTCAAGTTTCTTCTCAGGTCGATTTAGCTTAGTTCAGCTTAAAACAACTAATTAATCCATAACTGGAGATTTGAGTTATCATAGACAAAGATGAGTAGCATTATGTGGAAAAATTCCCCTAAAGAATGTCTAGCGAACTTCAGACAGAAATCCAAGAAGCTGTTGAAAAACGGCGCAATTTTGCCATTATTTCCCACCCTGACGCAGGAAAAACCACTTTAACCGAAAAACTCCTACTTTACGGGGGAGCAATTCATCAAGCAGGTGCAGTAAAAGCAAGGCGAGATCAGCGTAAAGCCACCTCTGACTGGATGGAAATGGAAAAACAACGGGGAATCTCCATTACCTCCACTGTATTGCAATTTGAGTATAGAGACTTTCAAATTAATCTGCTAGATACCCCCGGACACCAAGACTTTAGCGAAGATACCTATCGTACCCTGGCTGCTGCTGATAACGCCGTTATGTTAATCGATGCAGCTAAAGGTTTAGAACCCCAAACCCGCAAGCTATTTGAAGTCTGTCGTCTACGGGGACTACCCATTTTTACTTTTGTCAACAAACTCGATCGCCCCACGAGAGAACCCCTAGAATTACTCGATGAAATTGAACAGGAATTAGGTCTCAAAACCTATGCAGTGAACTGGCCCATCGGTACAGGCGATCGCTTTCAGGGGGTTTTTGACCGCCGTGAGCAAGCTATACATCTGTTTCAACGTCGCTCCCACGGTAGCCAACAGGCTCAGGAAACCGCCATTAAGCTTGGTGACCCCAAAATCGAAGAATATCTCGAACAAGAGCTTTATTATCAGCTTAAAGAAGAGCTAGAAATACTTGAAGAACTAGGAGGAGATCTCGACTTAGAGCAACTTCACGATGGCCAGATGACCCCCGTATTTTTTGGTTCAGCTATGACCAATTTTGGGGTGCAACTATTCCTAGAAGCTTTCCTAGAGTATGCCCTAAAACCAGAAGGACGGAATTCTTCTGTAGGAGTCGTTGATCCGACCCATTCCGAATTTAGTGGCTTTGTCTTCAAATTACAAGCCAACATGGACCCCAAACACCGCGATCGGGTCGCTTTTGTTAGAGTTTGTACGGGCAAGTTTGAAAAAGACATGACCGTTAGTCATGCGAGAACTGGTAAAACCGTCCGTCTGTCCCGTCCTCAGAAATTATTCGCCCAAGATCGCGCATCCATTGAAGAAGCTTATGGTGGGGACGTGATCGGATTAAATAATCCTGGGGTTTTTGCGATTGGTGATACCATTTATCATGGTACTAAGTTAGAATACGAAGGAATACCTTGTTTTTCCCCTGAAATGTTCGCCTATCTCAAAAATCCTAATCCTTCTAAATTCAAGCAGTTTCAAAAAGGTATTCAGGAATTACGGGAAGAAGGGGCGATCCAGATTATGTACTCTACCGACGATTTCAAACGCGATCCCATCCTTGCAGCAGTGGGACAATTACAGTTTGAAGTGGTGCAGTTTCGGATGTTAAGTGAGTATGGCGTAGAAACCAGATTAGAACCTCTTCCTTATAGTGTAGCCCGTTGGGTGACAGGAGGATGGTCGGCTTTGGAAAAAGCGGGACGAATTTTTAATACTATTACCGTCAAAGATAATTGGGATCGTCCCGTATTGCTGTTTAAAAATGAATGGAATTTAGACCAAGTTAAGGGTGATAAACCTGAATTAGGATTAAGTTCTATTGCACCTGTGGGTTCGGGAATACAACCGAGTTAATAATTACTATTTTTTAGACTAAAACTATCTAATGAAACGAATTTTTTTTACAGGATCTAGTGGTTGTATTGGTCATTACATAGCTGAAGCTTTAATTGAAGAAACGGATCATGAATTATTTTTATTAGTCAGAAATCCTGCTAAACTTAAATTTAATTATAAAACCCGTAATAATATTCATATTTTGACGGGAGATATGCAAAATATTGCTCCGTTTAAAGAATTACTCAAAACCATTGATATTGCCATTTTAGCAGCTACCAGTTGGGGAGGAATAACAGAATCTTATGAGATTAATGTAGTCAAAACTTTAGAATTAATCAACTCCCTAGATCCCCAAGTTTGTCAACAAATTATTTATTTTTCCACCGCTAGTATTTTAGATCAAAATAATCAACCTCTCCCAGAAGCAGGAGAATTAGGAACCAATTATATTAGCACTAAATATAGTTGTTATACTCAATTATTAGACTTACCGATCGCAGCTAAAGTTACTACTGTTTTTCCGACTTTGGTTTTTGGAGGAGAAGAAAATAAACCCTATTCTCATCTTTCTGGAGGTTTCTCCGATGTAATTAAATGGATAGACTTAATTCGTTGGTTCAAAGCAGATGGCAGTTTCCACTATATTCATGCTAAAGACATTGCTAAGGTAGTTAAATATTTGGTAGATCATCCTCCTTCTGAGTCGGATAATAGACAATTAGTTTTAGGTAATAAAAAGACTACCGTTAATCAAGCAATTGCCGAAATTTGTGGTTATCTTAATAAGAAAATCTATTTTCAAATTCCTTTGTATATTGCTTTAGCTAACTTCTTTATTGCTGTATTTCGATTAAGAATGGAAGATTGGGATCGATTTTCCATTAATTATCGTCATTTTACCTACAAAGATACCGTTACTCCCGCAACTTTTGGACTAGAAAATTATTGTTCAACTATTGATGATGTTCTTGAATTGAATGGAATTTCTCGGCCTTAACTTTTTGGAAAATTCAAAAAAAATCAACAGATTGTAACAAAAAATCTTAAGCTAAATTTTAGGGTTATTTTGTAATTTGATCGATTATTCTTTTCTATAATAAAGTTGTAACTGATATTTAAGTTATAGGAAAAGTTAAATGAGTAACGATAACTCAGCTAAATTGCCTCTTTGGGTGCAAGATCGTGATACCGTAATTGCTCAAGATGAAGGGGTAGAATGGCGCAATGGAGAACGTCCTGATTATTCCCATACCAATCAATTTCTTAAAGCAGAAAGCAAATTTAACCACCTTGAAGGGTCATTAGAAGCTATTGTACAGAACTTAGTAAGAACCTTTGAGATGGAAGCTTCCCATAAAACTAATCCCCAACAATGGCTATCAATTGTCAATGATAAATTTCGCATGAGTAGTAATGGGGGAGCTTTCTATACTGCGCAAGATGTATCGGATCAAGGAACTTATAATCTATTCATTAATGATAGTAAAGAATATAGTGCCACGCAGGAAACCTTTGAATCTTCTTTTGAATTATTCCATAAAGCATTTCCTAATGGTTTTCTTTGGGAAGTGACTAAAGTAATATCTGGACCGCCTGAGGTTACTTTTAAGTGGCGACATTGGGGAACCTTTAATGGTCCGTATAAAGACCATCAACCCACAGGTGAAACCATTGAAATTGTGGGATTAAGTGTTGCTAGGGTGACAGATGATTTAAAAATTATTGAAGTGGAACATTATTTTGATAATAGTACCTTTCTCCAAAAATTAACTTCTGGTTGTCCTTTTCATCAAACCCAACAGTAGGGAATATACAAGTTTAAATGATCAATAGCTACTGAACTCCCACTGTTCTTCCATTGGAACCAAAAACAATAGGGGTGTCCTGTTTCATTGGTTCCCAACCCACATTATAACCAGCTAGAATAGCTTGTTTTCTGGCTTGGCGAAATCCAGCAAAACTGTCAGGACGAACTATGAAGGCTAAATAATCTGTTTTAGGATTTAATTTGTCGAGAATTTTAGTAAATTCCGATGTACTTTTGCCTATTTGTTTATAAGATTCTCCTACTTCTGGTTGAATAGGTTCATAAATTAAAGCATTAAGATCATAAAAACGGACTTTATAATAATTTGTTTGTCCCCGAAATAGTTTAAAACTATCAACTATTTTCATTCTACAAGAATCATACTCTTGAATACGATTAAGATAATACTGATACCAGTATGTATCCACAGTTTCAGGAATATCTGGAACTGAACATTCTGGCAATGATTTAGTTAAAATTCCAATTTGACGGTCAATTTCATCATCATCAATATAAGTAATTCGATTACCATTAACTTCAAAAAAATGAGGCTTTTTGTTACTCTTAGAAACTAGAGGGGTTTGGACAATTGTACTTGATTCTACCGCAACAACAGTGATAAATAAACTAATAAACATCAAGACACCTACAGTATTGGTGAGAATGTCTAAAAATGAATCTAGATTTTGACTAGGTGCATAATTTTTTCGGTATCTTCTATTTCTCATTTTACTTATTGCCTAAATCAATTAATTGAACTATTAACTATTTTTTACTTTCTTCTATTGTCAATTTCCATCCTTTTTCGAGGGGTTCATACCCAAGATCAATTCCTTGTTTTTCGACCATTTCTCGAACTTTTTGAAAAACTTCAATTCCTTCTGGACGTAGGACAACAATTAAATATTCTTTGTTCCGGTTTTCACGGACTTTAGCGATTAATTTACTTAATTTAGAACCTCTACTATTAATTTCAGATTTGGCGACAAATTCTTGACTAGGATGGAGAATAACACCATCTTCTCGACATTCAATATATTTAGGAATCTTACGGTTATTGTCTCCTGCTGTATCAGTTTTAGCTATAATTGTGATTTCCCTTTGATTACTTAAAAGTTGGGTTGTTAAAACAATAATCAATAAGATTAATGTACCAATAGTACAAGCTAAAATTGACAGAAAAGGGAATAACTCAATTTCAATATAATTACGAGAAAAAGTTCGACGAGGCATAATATAAACTATCCTATAATTCTTCAGAATCTGTAAAAGTAATTAAACGAGGTTTGCTAAGTTTTTCTAAGACGGGTTTGATTTTTTTGATTTCGCTAACCATTGAGTATGATAACTCCCTATTTACCTTTAATTGTTCTTCCAAAGTTGATAAAAATTCACTTCTTTCTTCAATAGTTATTTGATTAATTGTATCCATCTGATCAATTAATTTTTCATTGATTTCTTTGACTTTTTCTATTTCTAATACAAAATTTTCCGCTAAAATTTTTGCTGCTTGTTGAGCATAATCTTGAGCAGGTTTAATCAAAGTTTCAGGAGTAGGTAAATATTCTTGAATAGCTTCACCAATAGATAGTTTCATACTTTTTTTATCAAACTTATCTGACTGTTCTTTAAATCTTGGAAGTAAATTATCGTTAATATAAATATCAATGTTTAATAATAAACGAGATTCTAAACGTTCGACTAAAACTAAAGGAATCATTACTAAAACACTTAATAATAACGCTAATAATGTGGTATCAAAAGCTACGGCTAAACCACTAGTTACTGTACCAATTCCTTCTTTAATCTGTTCAATTTCTCCTGCTTGTTCTAAAAAACGAGAGAAACCGCTAACCGCCTGACTAATACCAATAACAGTTCCAATAAATCCGAGTAAAGGAATTGCCCAAACAAGAATACGAGGAAAAGTATAAGAAGACTCCGAAGCACTAAGATAAAAAGTAGAATCATCTAAGGCTAATTCTGTGGCTGCTTTACGACTTCCTGACTGAATATAAGCAGCAATAACTCGACTACAACGAATAGCCAAAAGACGTTCTTTTTTAGCTAAATTTTTTTGTAGACTTAACAATTCTTTAGCACGATTATTTTCAAAATCAACCAATTCAGGAAGCCATTTTCGTTGCATAAAGCTCTTTTCTTGTTGTATTTTTACCAGTTTAATCAAGATTAAACTAACTACAATAGAGGCTAAATAAATGACCAAATATTGAGTTAATCCCCTCTGATAAAGAAGAACCCCAATAAAAGAAGTTTGAAACGGCCAAACAATTGCATAAATAGCTGTAGCAAGGCCTAAAGCAATCGCAAAAATCAACCAGAGATTAACATCTAATTGTTTGCGTTCATAATCTCCTGAAGTTAATAGATATTGATCAGTACCCTTGGCTTTCATTGTCAACTAAGGAAAAGTTTAATAAATACATCATCTTAGTCTAGCAGGATACTGCAACGAGAAAGAATCAATCAGGGTTCAATAGTGATTGAACCCTAGAATAAACAATAGGCTAACTCTCGCTCACTATTTTTGTTTTTTGAGGAAAAAACTCGAAATATTAAGCTAGATCCTGACACATCAAGTTTGAATCCGAAAAACTTTGCCCTTACCCTTTGGATTATCAATATATTGCCACTTTTGGCCATCGCATTCAATCACAGGGGGGTCAAATTCTTCCTTAGCTTGGGAAATCCTTTTATAAAGAGTAGAATCACTAATACCCAATTTTTCAGCCATCTGCGCTCTATTGAGAACCATTGACTTCGGTAATGCTTCTTTGGATTGAGTAGT
>DLXW01000368.1:1814-2504 GCA_003448685.1 Cyanothece sp. UBA12306 | reverse complement strand
ACTGTTCAAAAAGAATTTGATATCCTTCTGTTTGGGATAAGGGGGCGAAAGGATGAATTTTACCAAATTCAGGCCAAGTAACCGGTAACATTTCGGCAGTTGCATTCAACTTCATGGTACATGAACCCAAGGGAATCATAGAAGTATTCAAGGCTAAATCTTTAACCTCTAATTGATGCAAGTATCGCAGTAATTCGCTTTCGGAATGATAGCGGTTAAAAACGGGATCACTTAGATAGTCTGTGGTACGCTGACAGAAACTAGGTAAGTCAAATTGAACTTTTTCGGCAATTTCAGTTACTGTAAAGGGAAGTTCATCTTTGGCGGCGAAAATTTGCCATAAATCGATAATATCTTGTACCGTAGTCGTTTCATCTAAACTAATACCCACACCACCTTCACCTAGTAAGGGTAGGTTAATTTTTCGACTTTGGGCAGCTTGAATCACAGATTCTGCACTGGCATTACCCACTCCCACTCGAATCGTATCAAAGAAGGGTTCGGGGTCAATACTGTAGTTGAGTCTTTTTAACCCTTCAGCGAGAATAACCGTTAATTGATGAATCCGTTGGGCAATATTTTTGATCCCTTCAGGGCCATGATAAACCCCATACATCGAAGCAATAACCGCCAATAAGACTTGGGCTGTACAAATGTTGCTGGTGGCTTTTTCCCGACGGATATGCTGTT
>DLXW01000368.1:0-1601 GCA_003448685.1 Cyanothece sp. UBA12306 | reverse complement strand
AGATGTTGCTGGTCGCCTTTTCCCGACGGATATGCTGTTCCCTGGTTTGCAAAGCTAAACGTAATGCGGGGTTGCCTTGGGCATCCCTAGATACCCCAACAATACGCCCTGGGATTTGCCGTTTATAGGCTTCTCGCGTCGCAAAATAGGCTGCATGAGGGCCTCCATAGCCCAGGGGTACACCGAAGCGTTGGGTACTTCCTACAGCAATATCTGCGCCAATTTCCCCAGGGGGTGTTAATAAAGCTAAACTTAGGGGGTCTGCTGCCACTGTGACTAAACCCTTTCCTTGATGAACTTTATCAATAAAACTGCGGTAGTCATGAATTACTCCATCAGTAGCAGGATATTGGATTAATGCCCCGAAAATAGGAGTATCAAACTGAAAGAACCGATGATCACCAATAATAATTTCAATACCTAAAGGATTCGCCCTGGTTTTAATAACTTCAATAGTTTGGGGATGGCAATGACTCGAAACAAAGAAAGCATGGGCATCTTTATTCTTGCATAGTCCATAGCTCATAGCCATAGCTTCTGCTGCTGCGGTTCCTTCATCGAGGAGAGATGCGTTAGCAATTTCGAGTCCCGTGAGTTCTACCACCATAGTTTGGAAGTTCAGCAATGCTTCAAGTCTTCCTTGGGCAATTTCGGCTTGATAAGGAGTATAAGCTGTGTACCAACCTGGATTTTCTAATATATTACGTTGAATAACGGGTGGGGTAATACAATCATAGTAACCCATGCCAATAAATGAGCGATAAATCTCATTTTTAGAAGCAATTGACTTGAGTTGCCCTAAAGCACTATACTCACTTTGAGTTTTTGGTAATTTTAAGGGTTGACTGAGGCGAATACTTTCAGGGACAGTAGCATCAATGAGTTGTTCCAGGGTAGAAAAGCCTAAAACCTTGAGCATTTGGTCTATTTCTTCAGTATTAGGACCTATGTGTCGGTTAACAAAAGAATCTGTCGGGGCAAGAATGGTTTCAATGATTTCTGACAATTGATTGCTGGTTAATTCAGAGTTGACAGTGAGATCCAAATTAGGCATAGTTTCTTATAATAAGGTTTGAGATCATGATGGCCTTAAACGCCCATTTTAATCTGTTGTTACATTACTTTGCAATATGGGAGAATTTATATATTAAATAATATTGCATCATGAAACCAAAATTTTATATCATTAAAACCAAAGAAGATTACTGTGAAATTATGTCAGTAGCAAACAAAAACACTCCTAAAGCTAACCAAGTTTGGGGTCCATTTAATTCCCAAGAAGAAGCAATTAGAAATCGCGTGGGACTGATTCGCGCTGGAAAATGTAAACCCGTTTAATCACGGCTGTTATTATTTTGTCATCAGAACAATTTAGGTCTAAAGTCGAGCTTTTTAAGCAGTCCATAGTTTTTGGCTTAGAGCTTCAAAAAGTCAGAAGTCAGAAGTTTTTCACTAGGCTGGGGCGCGAGTAACTTTTGATTTTGTTATGAAGACAGCTTGAGATAAACAAAACTTATGATTACCATAAAAATAAATTTTGTTAATCTTCTTTACAAAACTTGAAACAGTCGTTAAGATGAAAATGTCAAATAAATTGCACC
>DLXW01000168.1 GCA_003448685.1 Cyanothece sp. UBA12306 | reverse complement strand
ACTCTTCTTAATTATTTTATCTTTCCTCTTTTTCCACTCGATTTTACCAAAAGGTATTATCACCCAGCTGAGCCTAGGAAGGTCCCTTAAATCGAATATTTACCCCCTCTCAGACGACATTTCAATCTTACAACCCCTCCATAAAATATTTCATTGATTTAGTGTAAAAATAGAGTAAAGTCTAGAAGGAAGGCTCTTTCTTGCTTCAAAACTTACCAAAATAAACCCTTTACAAACTAAGGAATAAAAAGTATACTAAAAGGAAAGATAACAAATTAGAAGAAGGAGATTAAAAATGTTTGATAATATTCCTAAAAATTGTCGCTATGGATATGCTCGAGTTAGTTCTAAATCTCAAGAGGAAAATTCTTCTTTGGAATTCCAAAAGCAAGAATTTTTAAAACTCGATGTTCCGGAGAAAAATATTCGGATCGAAGTTGGCTCGGCTGCTGATAAGATTTCCGAACGCCCTATTTTTTACAATCTAATTGATCACGAATTGAAAGAAAATGATTTGTTATTGGTTACCAAGATTGATCGATGCTCTCGGAACACTCTTGAGTTTTTAAAACTCCAAGAAAAACTTTTTAAGAAAGATGTTACATTCATATCCTTGGATTTACCTTATTCCAATGACATGGCTGTCAATAAATTAATTGCAACCAATCTTGCTGCTATTGCGACATTCGAGCATGAACGACGGAGAGAAAGACAACGAGAAGGGATTCAGGCTGCCAAAAAAGCAGGAAAATATCGAGGTCGAAAAACGGTTATCACTCCAAAGTTGATTGCAGAAGTCAAAGATCTTAAGGAGGAGAAAAAGCTTTCCAATGTCCAGATTGCTAAAATCACCGGACGAGGAAAGAACACAATTTATAAGATTCTCAAAGAAGAATTAAATTATGTTCCATACAACCGATTAGTGAAAAACGTGAATCAGGAGGAAAAAGGATGCAGGAAACTAGATTAACTTTTGAATCGAAAAGTCTAGTTGTTGATTGGATTGGATTCAACATTCAAGGTTTTGTAGATCCCGAACCAATTGCAAATTATTTATTTCGAAATTTCGGTTTCAAGTCAATTATCAAAACACAAGTTAGTAATACATTTAAATTAGAGTGGTTGAATCGCCAGAAAGAAAATCAGTTTCAAGTTTGTTTTGAGCAATACGAATATAATCCAGAATTTAAGAACTTTTGGTTAGGGTCTAAGATTAATTTTTCAGGAACTAATGCTGATTATTTTTATAATCTTGTTAAAAAAGGTCAAGTGGATTGGACTATCTTTAAAGAGGTAAGTCTTTCTAGATTTGATATTCACTATTTCCGTCAATCAACATCTGTAGATTCAAATCAACAGGTAAAAGATTTTATGGAATCAGCTTGTAATAGGATACGTGAGAAATCAAAGCGAAGAAAGGTTAGTTTCGATCCGACTCGAGAGCCGTACATTCTAAAAGTTGGAAGCCGATCCAGTTCCAATTTTTATCGGGTTTATCAAAAAACCAAAAATATCAATCGGAGTGTTTATACTGAAAGTACTGACGGTTTAGAATTCGAATTGGAGGTGAAAAAGGATGTTATCAAATCATTTCAACAATTCTTATTTAATAATCAGATAGAAGAATTTGAAAAAAGATTAACTCAACACTTTTTCAATCAATCAAAGCAAAACTTCGGCCTTAATTTTTACTACACAGATTGGGTAAGAGATTTTTATAGAAAATTAAGCGATAGAAGAGAATTCAATGCTGGTTTAGTAACCGATTATATAAAACAGACCAAATTTGATTCCCTTGATGAAACGATGTTCTTATTTCGATTTCTTCAATTTTTATCTTTTATTCGAAAATTTGAAGGTAAAAAAGAGTATATCGATGATCAAGTTTATTATATTATAGAATTCCCTATAGTTGATTTTTTACGCTTTTTAGACAAAGATGCCAAAAGCACCTATCAACGGAGTAAACTGATGAAATTTTTTAAAGATCTGCAAGAATTACCTCCTTTTATTGAAAAATTCTCTGATAGTGAATTCCAAAGTTCAATTATGTTTCCTCTTCTAAAATTGACAAAGCAAGGTCGGTCATGGGTTTTAAAAATAGCTATCGGTGAACAGCTTTATTGGTATTCATATCCGTTCAGATGGACAAGTTCTTTGCGTAATTTTCAGAACAAATACGACTTGTTAGTCAAGCTTGAAATCATTCAAGTTCTTAGTACAGATAGTCTAAAAAAAAAAATTTCGGTGGAAGACTTTCTGAATCAATTTTCGATTCCTAATAAAAAGCGGACCGAAATTAAAAAACTAATTATTGATTTATTAGATGAATTAAAAGCCTTTGACTTAATAGAAGCGGGTTTTGATATCGTTTATAAAGATGGTAAAAAACCCGAGAAAGGAGTTAAAATGTTAACTCCATCTATACTTAGTCAAAGTAAGGAAATTTTTCTTCACGAGATTATTGACTCTAATAATTAATATAGTTAAAAACTATCCATATTTGTCAAAAAACATAGTTAAAAACTATCCATGATTTTTAGAATTGAAGGATAGTTTTTAACTATGTCGTAATTATGATTAAAATCCTTTATGGAACCGAGGATTTCTATGATAATGATTGTAGATAAAATGGTAATGATGAAGAATTAGTCCTGGTTAGTCTAACCAGGACTAATAAGGTAAACTTTAAAAAAAAAAATGAGCTATTATTATAGTCATACCATTGCTCAAAACTAAACGAATTTAGCGGTGCTAGCTATTTGCTTCTAGGTGGTATTTAGTATCAGATATAGACTGAAATATTAGAAAAAAAATTATAACTTTCATTTATATATTAGACTTGTTGAAATAAATATTGACATATTTTATTACTTCGGTTAGAATAAATTATAATATGTATATTAAGTTTAAGTTATGAATCGTAATGAAATAATTGGTACTATTATAGGTAAGACGTTAGGTTACGCGGTACAAGGTTTTGTTTATTCTGAAGTTGCTAATGCAATTAATCCACAAAGTGTATTTTTAATTAAAACTGGTACAAAATATGGTATCAAACTTATTAAATATACTTCTAAGAATTACGTTAGAACAGATTTTAAAAGCGAAACAATCTTCTCGGATGCGATTGATGCAAGTTTTTTCGCAGATTAAATGGTAAATCCAATAAATATAACTTAGAAATATTACTATGAAACTTACATTCACTCTTCATGATGTTCAAGAAATATCTGGCAGCGCTTATCGTGCATTTATTTCAACATTTCACTACCAGTCAGAGGAATCCGATTCTGATTTCGGTTCTGATAACTCAGACTCTGATTTATCAGATTTCGATCCAGATATTTTTGGGTGCGGTGAAATTACACCAGAAGTAGAAGGTATGGTAGAAAATACCTGGGAAATTTGCAATCCGCTTGATGAAGTTTATGACACGACAACATCTAAAATAATTAAACAAACAGTAAGTACAGCAACAGAAGAAACTCAATGTGCTGGGCTTAAATTTTTTAAGGATGTCGCACCGGGTGAAGACCGAAGTTTAATTGCAACGTGTACAGAGATATCTTTTTGGTGCTGTTGTGAAACCATTAAAAAAGTATCTCCAATTATAGCTGAGGCAACTACTAATTTAATGTATTGATTTATTAAACTCGATTTAGTTTCATTATAGACCATTTCAGAGATGTCTCAGGGTGTTTGAGAAGACATTTCAATCTTATTGAGCTTTCTTGCAATCTTTTTGTGGGGTTTGGACTCGGAAAAATTTTCCAACTCAAGAATTTTTAGAACAAAAATCTATTTCGAATTATAAAAGTGCGAAGTTAAAAAAGTGTATTGTTAAAGTTTTTCAGGAACTTAAAGATTTGAAAGTCATTGAACCGGAATTTGAAGTATTGACAAAAAAAAATCGACTTAACGAAGTGACTAGTTTAACTTCCAGTTTAGTAAGTCGGTCGAAATTGATTTTTTATAG
>DLXW01000315.1:7048-9382 GCA_003448685.1 Cyanothece sp. UBA12306 | reverse complement strand
TCTGACGACATTATGATAAAAAAGTTTCTTGGAAACCTCGCTTCAGGATCAAGGACAAACTTTCCCCAAAGTGAAAAGCCAAAATATTCAGAGTTTTCCTCATTATTATATTCCCAGTCTGTAAAATTAGGAAAGGAATTTTTAGCCTGTTTTATGACTTGTTCAATTTGAGTGTCTGTTAAAATCATTTTAAATTACCATGATTAATATTTCTATTCTACTGGAAACCAATCTGATTGGATTTGTTGAGGGGAATAGGGACAGCGATCTGGAAATTTCCAGTCAGAAATTCCAGTTTCATTGGCTGCATCTGCCCTAGCATCCTGATATACTTTTGATAAGTCCTCCCAATATCGTTTTAAACTAGGGGTATCCCTCAGATATCGCTTGAGGTGATTTCGTTCTCTTTTAATGGTTATTTCCCAAGACTTAGAGAGTTTTTCTGGTTGATATTCCCATTTTAATAAATGTTGAATAATTAAGCGAATAGAAGATAAAAATCTATCTCGTTCCCGTTTACTCAAGTCTTCAATCTCTTCTAATATATTGACCCAATCTACTTCAGTATAGCGTTGTTCTTTGAGCAGCGATACTTGTTGTTCAACCCATTTTATGATGTCAGTTTCGTAGAGCATTTTTTGTTAACTAAGCTATCAGTATCCTATCGCTTTTCATTTTGTTTTACCCCTAAAGTATTTCTAAGTTTATTTTAATTGACTTGAACATAGGATAATTAACTATATATCATCAGGATTAATTCCTAATTCTCTTAACTTGGCCATGAATTTATCTGATTTTTCCCTTTCTTGAGTTATCAATCTCTCGGCTTGAATTGCTCGATCTTCTGCCATAAGACTATTTTTAAGCTAATTCATCTTTCTATTGTAGCCCAAACCATGGAAAAGCTATTGATTAGGGTTTAAGGGCCGCTGAACCCTAGGCAACTTAGACCAAAAACAAATAAATTACCCACAATACTTGACAAAAATAGAGGGGGGGGTAGAATAGCCATTGTTTAAACCGAAAAACTAACGCTTAAGAGCTATTTTAAGCTTTTAAGTGTGGTTTTGTCCATGGATTCTACTCTTGAGGTTCTAATTGTATGTTGAAAAAACTAGCTTTTCTCGGTATCTTTTCAGCTATTTCAGCCCTATCTGCTAACTCTGCTGCCCAAGCTGCCATTCTCTGGGACTGGTCATTTAATGGCACTGAAAGCGTTCGTTTTACCACCGATGGGGGCATTGCAGATCTGGGTTCTGCCAATACCTTTAATATTACCGATTTTGAAGTGTTGGCCTCCATCGAAGCTCCTTTAGTAGGTGCTGATTTTATCAATGATCCTTCTACAATTACTCAAGGAGCACAAGGGTTTCAATGGGATGGTTCCCAAATTACCCAGGTATTCCGACAGGGTGGTACTTTCATTAATGGGGCTAATTTTTTCCTTGATGACATCAGGTACACCTTCTCTGTCAA
Source organism: Cyanothece sp. UBA12306 (assembly GCA_003448685.1). Lineage (GTDB taxonomy): Bacteria > Cyanobacteriota > Cyanobacteriia > Cyanobacteriales > Microcystaceae > Rippkaea. The sequence goes on along the minus strand of DLXW01000315.1, from coordinate 7,906 downwards.
TTACTCTGAGTTGGTAGATGAGTCCGACTTTGACCCCGGGTTTTTCGTATCTGCTTTTAACCCAACTCCTTCTGCACCCCCTTTAGGAACTGTCCCTGAACCCTTAACCCTGTTAGGTGCTGGTGCTGCGGTTGCGTTTGGTAGTGCATTCAAGCGTAAACTGAACCAAAAAGGCAAAAAAGAAAATATCAAAGCTTAATCTTGTTAGATTAAATTGGAGCATCTCAATTTTGTACGTTTACCTTTTTAGTGGGGTTTAAACCCTTATCTGTCGTGACTTTGAGTTAGACGCTCGCCAAAATGGGATGCTCCCGATTAAATTAATACTTTAGGGTAGACATTGCCTACCCAGTTTATTATGTAATAAGATTAAGATGTTTTGAAAAATGGGGGAGGGACTCATTGCCAACAGACCGACAAAGAGATGCGGCCATCTTTATTTGTCAATTATTATCAAATCTTTATCAAACCATCAGTTTATTCCGATATGACCGAAGATTGAAGATTATTTACATAATAGCAGGGATGAATGATGGCTTAGAAATTATTATTGATCAACAAGGCAATTGGGATTTTGATATATGAAAAAACCACTAACTAAAATGACTAATAAAGAACTTCGTCAATATATATCCAAAAATCGTAATGATGAAGTTGCTTTTAGTCAAGGATTAGAAGTTTTAATGAGTCGGAAAAAAGACGGTTTAAAATATCCGCCACCATCAACAATGAATTATCACGAAATAGAAGCTATTTTGAAAGCAAAAATTACCCAGGAATAACTGAGATTAATTTTTAAGTATTTCTAGTCTATCTTATTACTTGAAAAATGAAGTCATAAGACTATTTTTAAGCTAA
>DLXW01000315.1:6282-6828 GCA_003448685.1 Cyanothece sp. UBA12306 | reverse complement strand
ATTGAATGAAGTCTCCAAGTCTAAGTCAAACTTATTGTCAACAATATATTTATCTAAATATGTACAGTTATAGGAGTTTTTGGGAGTGTCATCTAGGACAATAACTTTAGGGATTTGATTGATCTTTTCGCTTCAATTTACACCTTGATCATTGTCCCATGACTTGTTGCTAAGCTTTCTGTTTCTAATCAGAATAACTTGCTTTTTCCCTTGATCAATCATTCAGCTGCATTAGCGGTTTCTACCACTTTAGCAAAGGCTTGAGGGTCAAGAATAGCCAATTGTGCTAACATTTTGCGATTAAGCTCAATATTGGCTTTTTTTAGCTGTCCCGTTAGCTTGCTATAGCTGATTCCGTGCATTCTAGCAGCAGCATTAATCCGCGTAATCCACAGACGACGGAAGTCCCTTTTCTTTTTGCGGCGATCGCGGTACGCATTGCGTAATGCTTTCATCACCTGTTGATTAGCCGTACGGAAAAGTTTAGAATGGGAACCTCTAAACCCTTTGGCTAATTTTAGGACTTTTTTGCGGCGCTTGCGAGCA
>DLXW01000315.1:0-6104 GCA_003448685.1 Cyanothece sp. UBA12306 | reverse complement strand
GTCATAACTTATCCTCCTAAATTTGATGATTTTGTCTGAATATCGTTTAAAGATAGGGAAGCATCAGACGCACGTTACCTTCGTCCTGTTCGCTAACTAAGGAAAGACCAGATAAGCGACGATACTTTCTTTCAGAACTTTTATGTTGTAATAAGTGGTTTTTGAAAGCTTTTCTCCGAAAAATCTTCTTACCACTCCCTGTAACACGGAAACGCTTAGCCGCAGCTTTACGAGTTTTAAGTTTAGGCATTAAAATTAGTTAATTCGACACAGCCTATTATTGTATCATTCATTCATCGAATAATGCAAGGAGTTGTCGTTAGTAATTTACCAGATAGATTTTCTAATTGACGAAGTTTCAATAACTTCTATTTTTGCAGCTAATTATTCTCTAAATTTATTATTTTTAGAGGTTTTATCAATAGTATTAATCAACCAATAATTAAGATTTTTATAATTCTTGCTGTTAAGATATATGAATTTTAGAATTCATGTTACTATTATTTGAATATTGATTATTTTCTCCAAGATGAACTGGCTAATCAAAAAGATTATTACGCTACTTTCAGTTTATTATGCCCATATGTTAGAGTATCGTGCTGAAATTTTCTTCTGGATTTTATCAGGTTGTTTACCTATTATTTTAATGGGAGTTTGGATCGAAGCAGCAAATAATAGTAATTTTGGACTCAATGCAGTAGAATTTGCTCGTTATTTTTTCTGTGTCTTTCAAGTACGTCAATTTACCAATGTTTGGGTTATTTGGGAATTTGAAAGAGAGGTTTTAGAAGGTAGATTATCATTTAAATTATTACATCCGCTTGATCCAGCATGGCATCATGTAGCTAGACATATCACAGAAAAAATAACTCGTTTTCCTTTCGCTATTTTACTAACACTTTTATTTTTCACCTTATATCCTCGAGCTTTTTGGATACCTAAAATTCACAATTTTTTATTGACTTTAGTGATCGTTATTCTTGCTTTTAGTTTGCGTTTTTTAATTCAATATACATTTGCTCTCTTTGCTTTTTGGACAGAAAGAGCCAGTGCTATCGAACAATTTTGGAGTTTAGCTTATGTTTTTCTTTCAGGAATAACAGCACCTTTAGATGTTTTTCCTACTGCAATTCGTGACATAGTTATGTGGACTCCATTTCCTTATACAGTGTATTTTCCAGCAGCATTATTAGTGGGTATACCTATTAATATTATTCGTGGTTTATTGATTATGATTGGATGGAACATTATCTTTTTTATTATAAATCGTTGGTTATGGCAAAAAGGGTTACAAAAATATTCAGGTATGGGAGCTTGATCAATGTAGAATGTAGAATTTAAAATGTAGAAATTAGGAATAATGGAGTAAGAATTAATTATGAAAATCTCTACTGGTAAACCTAACCCCTTAGGTGCAACTTGGGATCAACAGGGAACCAACTTTGCTTTGTTTTCAGCAAATGCTACGAAAGTTGAACTTTGTCTATTTGATGAAAAAGATCAAGAGACACGTATTAAATTAGTAGATAAAGAAAATCACGTTTGGTACTGCTATGTATTAGGGGTTAAACCAGGACAAAAATACGGTTTTCGAGTCTATGGTCCCTATGAACCACAAAAAGGATATTATTTTAATCATAACAAATTGTTAATCGATCCTTATGCTAAAGCGATCGCTGGAGATGTAATCAATGGACAAGAACTATTTAATCATTCTTTAGAGGATCAAACAAAAACTACAAACCTCTACTATTTAGGATTAGATAATGCTCATTTAATACCTAAATCGGTGGTTATTGACGATAGTTTTGATTGGGGAAATGATCAAGTTTTACAAACTCCTTGGCCAGAAACTATTATTTATGAAACTCACGTTAAAGGATTTACAAAATTACATCCTGATATTCCTAAAAACTTGAGAGGAACTTATGCCGGTTTAGCACATCCTACGACTATTAGCTATTTAAAATCTCTGGGAATTACTGCGATAGAATTATTGCCAATTCATCATATTTTTCCCAGTCCTCAATTTTTATTAGAAAAAGGACTAACGGACTATTGGGGTTATAGAACATTAGGTTTTTTTGCTCCCTATGCAGGCTATAGTTCTAGTGGTATTTTAGGACAGCAAGTAACTGAATTTAAGGAAATGGTTAAAAGTTTCCATGAAGCAGGAATTGAGGTTATTTTAGATGTTGTTTATAACCATTCTGCTGAAGGAAATCCAGCTGAACCAACTTTATTTTTACGAGGAATTGATAATACTACTTATTATGTATTAGATGAAAATAAAAAAAGTGAATATTTAGATTTTACAGGGTGCGGAAATTCTTTAAATGTTAGTCATTCCCAAGTTCTCAAACTAATTATTGATAGTTTGCGTTATTGGGTGACAGAAATGCACATAGATGGATTTCGCTTTGATTTAGCACCAACTCTAGCACGAGAAAGTTTATCCTCTGAATATCAATTTCAAATTACAAGTAACCAAGACAAAAAAGAAAGTAACTCTCAAATTTTATCTAAAAAAATAACTAAAATTAAATATGATGCAGGAGCTGCTTTTTTTGATATTATTTATCAAGACCCAATTTTATCTAAGGTTAAGCTAATTGCCGAAGCTTGGGATCTCGGAGAAGAAGGATATCAGGTTGGTAATTTCCCATTTTTATGGTCAGAATGGAATGATAAATATAGAGATAGTATGAGAAATTTTTGGCGTACTAAACAATCCAATAATCAAGAATTTTTAAGACGCTTTTTTGGTAGTCCTGATCTTTATAAAAAACAAGGAAAACGTCCATATACTAGCATTAACTTTATTACGTGTCACGACGGTTTTACTCTTAATGATCTAGTTAGCTATAATAATAAACATAATGATTTTAATGGAGAAAGTAATAGAGATGGAAGTGATTATAATCACTCGTGGAATTGTGGAGTTGAAGGAACAACAGATGATCCAAATATACTTGCATTACGAGAAAGACAAAAACGAAACTTATTAGCTAGTTTATTCTTATCTCAAGGAGTACCTATGCTATTAGGTGGGGATGAAATGGGACGAACTCAAAAGGGAAATAATAATACTTACTGTCAAGATAACGCTGAATTTTCTTGGTTTAATTGGGACTTAATTCAACAAAATAATTCTTTACTTGAATTTACCAAGAAGTTAATTAAATTGCGTAAGCAGTATCCTATCTTTTGCCATAATAATTGGTTAGATTATAATGACAATAACCAAAATATTTTGTGCTTTAATCGAGACGGTAATAAGGTAGAGAAAGAAAAAATAAATTCAGATTATTTATTAGGAGTTTGGTTAAATAGTGCAGCAATTAATCAGATTAATTTTAATAATAATGAGAATTTTATTTTATTATTTAATGGTCATTGGGAAGACTGTAGTTTTATTTTACCTTCTGAATTAAAAGATCAAAGCTTGAATTTGATTATTGATACTTGTAAAATAGATTTTTTGCCACAAGAAACTGTTTATGAAGCAAGTGAATTCGTTTTAGTTAAAGCGCGCTCAATGATAGTATTATTTTTCTAAGCTAAAAGATTATGTTTTTACTTTAGGAATTGAAATAGAGTGTAGCAAGTTGTTTATCTTAATGTAAATTAATCCATTGTTCGTCAAAATATTGTCACTTAGTCGACACAATCGTGACATCAAGACCAACTAAACTTATAATTAATCAACCAAGATCTAAATTTTGTTATGTTGAATTCTTTTCGTTTTATTTCTAGTCCTTTAGACAGTTCCTCGACTTCTCACAATTTTTTACATCGATTTTTTCAAGAAGGTGTACGCCTTGCTTTCCGTCATCCAGTTGTCGGCACTAGCATTATTCCTATTTTAGACAACGGGCAAATTGTACTGATACGAAGGCGTGATACAGGACTTTGGGCTTTACCAGGTGGAATGGTTGCCTGGGGAGAAGATATTGCTACTACTGTGAGGCGAGAATTAAAGGAAGAAACTGGGTTGCAATTGCTTCAAATTCAGCGTTTAGCTGGGGTATATTCTTCTCCAGAAAGAGATACACGTTTACACTCAATTTGTGTTGCCGTTGTTGCAGATGTTCGAGGAAAATTGAAAATTCAAGATGAATTAGAAATCAGCGAAGTTAAGGCATTTACTCATAGTTCTTTGCCTCCCTCTGAGGAGTTATCCTACGATAATGCAGAGCAATTAGGAAACTACATCGCCGGATTAACTGTTTTACACTAATTCTATCTTAATTTTAATAATCTACTTTGAATTTATAAGCTGTTGTGCATTCTAAATGATCAACAATATCCTTAATTAAAAAAGGAGATAATCCCTTGCCTTTTGCCTGGTTGCTAAGCTTGTCTAATAATTACATTTTCCCCTATGCAAAGCGTTTTTTGGCTTTATTTTTGAGTACCATTATAATAGTTTTAGCGGCTTTTAATCTGCCTAGTTTAAGTGCCAATAAAACTGAAATTCTTTGGGACACTTGGGGAGTTCCACATATTTATAGTAAAGATACACCAAATCTATTTCAAGCCTTTGGATGGGCCCAAACTAAGAGCCATGGTAACTTAATTCTAAAGCTTTATGGTCAAGCAAGGGGCAAAGCTGCTGAATATTGGGGAATTAATTATTTAGAATCTGATCAATACGTTAGAACCATGGGAATTCCCGAGAGATCCCAAAAATGGTATCAAGAACAAAGTCCCCAAATGCGCCAATATTTAGATGCTTTTGCTCGGGGAATTAATGATTATGTTCTCCAACATCCTCAAGAAATAGATGAAGAACTTAAATTAGTTTTACCCATTACAGGGACTGATATTTTAGCCCATCTCCAGAGGGTTATTCATTTCCATTTTATCACTAATCCTCAATCAGTTTCATCCTTACAAACAATAGCTCCCCAAGGAGGTTCAAACGCTTGGGTGATTGCTCCTAAAAAATCAGTAAATAACAAGGCAATATTATTAGCTAATCCCCATTTACCTTGGTCAGACTTTTATCTTTGGTATGAAGCCCAATTAACTAGCCCTGGTATTAATCTTTATGGGGCAGCTTTAGTAGGAATACCTGTCTTATCTATTGCTTTTAATGATCACCTAGGTTGGACTGTAACCCTCAATCCTATTGATGGAGCTGATATTTATCAATTAACCCTAAAAGATGAAGGTTATTTATTAGATGGAGAAGTAAAAAAATTTGAAACAAAAACCGAAAAGATTAAAATCAGACAAACAAATGGAAGTTATACAGAACTACAAATTGGGTTCAAAAAGTCAACCCATGGGGTAATTATTGCCCAAGAAATAGATAAAGCTTATGCTTTAAGGGTAGCAGGATTAGACCATTTCCACGGTTTAGAACAACTGCTAGAGATGGGTAAAGCTAATAATTTAGAACAATTTGAAGAAGGGTTAAAACAGTTACAAATTCCCTTATTTAATTTTCTCTATGCTGATCAGCAGGGACAAATTTTTTATCTTTTTAATGCCTTAGTTCCTAAACGTTCTCAAGGAGACTGGGACTATTGGCAAAAAATTATCCCAGGTGAAACATCCGAAACCCTTTGGACCGACTATCATAACTATGAAGATTTGCCCCGTCTAGCTAATCCTAAAACAGGATGGTTACAAAATACTAATGATCCCCCCTGGACTAGTACCTATCCCTCGATTCTTGAGGCAAAAAATTATCCAACTTATTTAGCCCCGCCATCCCTAGAATATGCGTCTAATATTTTGCGATCGCAGCAATCAATTAAGCAGCTAAACGAGTCAGATAAACTAAGCGTTGAAGACGTAATTAACGCTAAATTTTCTTCTAAATTATTAATGGCTGATCGGATTTTAGAAATTCTTATTTCCACAACTAAGGCATTAGCTAATCCCATTGGAATAGAAGCAGCAAAAGTATTGGAAAAATGGGATCGACAAACTAATGCCGATAGTCGTGGGGCGGTACTTTTTATGTTGTGGGCTGTAACATTAGAATCAAAGGGTATTTTTTCTCGACCTTGGAATCCTCAAAATCCCTTAGAAACCCCTGCCGGTTTAGCAGATATTAATACTGCTGTAGGAGTTTTAGAAGGGATAGCAGC
>DLXW01000336.1 GCA_003448685.1 Cyanothece sp. UBA12306 | reverse complement strand
ACCACACAAAATAATCTGGGGAATGCTTATAATCAACGCATAGTAGGGGAAAGGGCTCAAAATCTAGAATTAGCGATCGCTGCTTATAACCTATCTTTAGAAGTTTATACCCGTCAAGGTTTTCCAGAAAAATGGGCAACCACACAAAATAATCTGGGGATAGCTTATAGCGATCGCATCAGAGGGGAAAGGGCTCAAAATCTAGAGTTAGCCATCGCTGCTTATAACCTGTCTTTAGAAGTAAGAACCCGTCAAGCTTTTCCAGAAAAATGGGCAACCACACAAAATAATCTGGGGATAGCTTATAGCGATCGCATTGTAGGGGAAAGGGCTCAAAATCTAGAGTTAGCCATCGCTGCTTTAAACCTCTGTTTAGAAGTTTATACCCCTGAAGCTTTTCCTTATGAATGGGCAGGAACACAAACTAATCTGGGGAATGCTTATAGTCAACGCATCCAAGGGGAAAGGGTAGATAATCTAGAGAAGGCGATCGCTGCTTATCACCTGTCTTTACAAGTTTATACCCCAACTGCTTTTCCCATAGACTGTTTACGAACGGGACGTAACTTAGGGAATACTGGTAAGGAGATAGAAGACTGGGAAACTGCCATCAAAGGCTACAATATTGCCATCGAAGCAGTGGAAACTAGCCGCAGTTGGGCAGCCACACCCCAACGAAAACAAGAAATCATGGAAGCTGCCATTGATGTTTATATTGGCATTGTCCAAGCCTGTATTAATAATAATCAATTGAGTCGCGCCCTGGAATATGTCGAACGCAGCAAAACCCGCAATTTAGTCGAACTTTTAGCCAACCGCGAACGCTATCCTAAAGGGAATTATGATCAATCTATTCTCACTGAACTCGATCGCCTCCGTCAAGCCATTCATGCTGAACAACGACGGTTAGATAATGAAGAAATTACCCGTAATAATAACCTTCAACCCACAGAAAAAAATCAACCCCAAATCAGGAGGGATACAACCCATCTTATTGAACTTCAGCAACAACTAGATGAGTTAATTGAAAGTAAAATTACTCCCATTGATCCTACCTTTAGCCTTACCCAAAAAGTAGAAACCATTCCCTACAATGAAATTCAATCATTAATTGCCCAAGATACCGCTATTCTGGAATTTTATCTTACTAACGACAAGATTCTGGCTTTTATTGTCACCTCACCCTCTAACTCCCCCCTTTCCAAGGGGGGTAAGGGGGGGATCAACCAAGAACTAACTTTATGGCAATCTTCCCCCGAAGATAGAGAAGCTTTATTCAATTGGACTAATGACTATTTAAACATCTATTATCAAAACAAAGGGCAATGGATAGAAAACCTTCCCTCTCGTCTAGAAAATTTAGCAAATATCCTACAAATTAATGATCTTCTCAAACTAATTCCTAACACTATCCAACAATTAATTATTATTCCCCATCGCTTCTTACATATCCTACCCCTTCATGCTTTACCAATTGAAGACAAAAGATATAATAATCCCATCTTACAAGATAGATTTCCCCAAGGAGTTAATTATAACCCCAGTTGTCAACTACTAAAACAAGTAAAGCAACGTCAAAGGACAGATTTTAATCATTTATTTGCCATCCAAAACCCCACAGAAGACTTATTATTTACCGATCTTGAAGTAACTACCATTCAACAACAATTTAACCCCAGAAATCTCCTAATCAAACAAAAAGCGACTAAAACCGCATTTAACCAACAACCACTTAATAAGATTCACTGTTCCCACTTCTCTTGTCATGGTTATTTCAATGTTAATAACCCACTTAATTCTGCTTTAATATTAGCTAATGCAGAAACTGAAACTAAAACTAAAGTCAACAATAAAAGAGACTATCAAGAGTTTTCTTTGAGAAAGGGAAAAATAACAGATTTAAGCAAATGTCTTACCCTAGAAGACATCTTTCAACTTGATTTACCTTTGTCTCGTTTAGTCACCCTATCTGCTTGCGAAACAGGGTTAACCGATGTTCAATCTCTCAGCGATGAATATATTGGGTTACCCAGTGGTTTCCTCTTTTCCGGTACTGTTAGTGTTGTCAGTAGTTTATGGAAAGTAGATGATTTATCTACCTCATTGTTGATGATGAAATTCTATGAACTTTTACCAAGAAATCCCAAAAAAACAGAAGTAGCAATTAGTTTAAAAACCTCACAAAATTGGCTAAAAACTCTAACCCTTGAACAATTTGAACTAGAATTAGTCAGACTAGAACCTCAAATCAATCAATTTCTCTCTCAATTAAGCAAAGGAAAACAGTTAATATTTAAAGAGTACATCAAACTAATTCGTCAACGTCAACCCTATCCTTTTAAAAATCCCTTTTATTGGTCTGGTTTTATTACTACAGGAGATTGAATGAAGTCCGCAAGTCCGCAAGTCCACAAATCCACAGATTACCAACAGTTTAGGAAAAATCAATCATGAAACCTCAAGCAGAAATCACAATCAAAGTACCCTTAGAAGTTGCTGAAGCTTATCATAAGACAAGCGAAGAAGAACGTCAAAAGATAGAAACAAAAATCGCTTTTTTTCTCAAGACTTCTACTTTAGACAGACAAAAATCTATTAAAAAACTCCAAAAAACAATGGATGAAATTGGGCAAAAAGCAATAGAAAGAGGGTTTACTCCAGAAATATTAGAATCTATTTTAAATGAGGATGAATAGACGATTTATATTGGATACAAATGTAATAGTAAGTGCCGTATTACAACCCAAAAGTAACCCTAATTTAGCAAAGCAGAATGTATTGTAACAGGAGATCAAGACTTATTAATTTTACATCCTTTTAAGTCAGTTAATATTATTACAATTGACAATTTTATCAAAATATATTAATTACTTTCTTCACAAAAACTATTCAATCCATATTCTTTAAAAACGTAAAGTAATAAAGCTAAAGCGACACCCACTGACCCCAGTAAACCTGTTAAAATGCTAACGATATCAATTAATTTTTTAGTAGAATTAGCACAAATACTAGGGCGATATTTATCTGCTAATTCATCTAAATCTAAACCCCTATCAGGTTCTTTTCCCTTGTCTCGAATTGCCATTAAAATAACAGCATCTTGCAAATTTCCCGCGCATTCTTCGATGATATCTAAAACATCCAATTGTTCTGGATAATATCTAAATTGTTTTCTATATTCCTTAATTTCGTCTGATGTTAATCGGGTTGAATTACTCATAACTTAATACTTTAAATAACTTCAACTAAGTCTATTCAATCAAGAAAATAACCATACCGTTCAATTTCGTTAAGAATCTCCCTACTACGAGTAGGGAGATTAGCAAACTCTTAATTAAATTAGCGTTTAGCTAACTTTTTGGTCTTCATTTTCCGTAGACGAATTGATTCAGGAGTAACTTCGACCAATTCATCAGAACCAATATATTCTAAGGCCCTTTCCAAACTCATTTCTTCGGGGGACTGTAATTGGACTAATTCATCCCCTGTAGCGGAACGATGGTTAGTTAATTGCTTGGTTTTACAAACATTCAATTCCACGTCTTGGGGTCGGTTACTTTCCCCAATAATCATACCTTTATAAACTTTAGTACCAGGAGTGATAAAGAATACGCCCCGATCTTCAGCATTCTTCAAAGCGTAGAAAGTGGCGACCCCTTCTTCAAAAGAAGTAATGACCCCATTGTAACGGGTTTCTAAATCACCAGAAAAAGAACGATATTCGAGGAAACTATGGTTCATGATGCCTTCACCCCGCGACAGACGGATAAACTCTCCACGAAACCCAATTAAACCTCGGGCCGGAACCACAAATTCTAATTGAGTTCGTCCGTTAACCCCCGTTTGCATATCCCGCATTTCCCCTTTGCGTTGTCCTAAGCGTTCGATACTCGAACCAACTGCTTCTTCAGGGACATCAAGGACTAAATACTCATAAGGTTCACAGGGTTGGCCTCCCACTTCGCGATAGATTACTTGAGGTTGGGAAACCTGAAATTCATAACCTTCGCGACGCATGGTTTCAATCAGAACAGACATCTGCAATTCACCACGACCATAAACCTGATAGGGGTCCGGGCTGTCGGTGTCTTCAACACGCAGGGCGACGTTGTACTTGAGTTCTTCATGCAGGCGGTCGCGGATATTGCGGCTGGTGACGTACTTGCCTTCCTGGCCGGCGAACGGCGAGGTGTTGACCTGGAAGGTCATGCTGACGGTCGGCTCGTCCACGGTCAGCGGCGGCAGCGCCTCGACATTATTCGGGTCGCAGATGGTGTCGGAGATATCCAGCGGGTCGAGGCCGGTGATGCAGACGATATCGCCCGCGGTGGCTTCCGGCACTTCCACGCGCTCCAGGCCGTGGTGGCCCATGATGGTGAGCAGGCGGCCGTTACGGGTCTTGCCGTCACGGTCGATCACTTTCACCGGGGAGTTGGTCTTGACCTTGCCGCGCTTGATGCGGCCGATGCCGATCATGCCCACGTAGGAGTTGTAGTCGAGCGAGGACACCTGCATCTGGAACGGGCCGTCGAGGTCCACGTCCGGGGCTTTTACCTTGTCGACGATGGCCTGGAACAGCGGGGTCATGTCGTCAGCCATGTCACTGGGATCAAGGCCGGCGATGCCGTTCAGGGCGGAGGCGTAGATCACCGGGAAGTCCAGCTGCTCGTCAGTGGCGCCCAGGTTATCGAACAGGTCGAACACCTGATCCATGACCCAGTCCGGACGGGCGCCGGGACGGTCGATCTTGTTGATGACCACGATGGGCTTGAGGCCGGCGGCAAAGGCTTTCTGGGTGACGAAACGGGTTTGCGGCATGGGGCCATCCACCGCGTCTACCAGCAGCAGTACGCAATCCACCATGGACATAACCCGCTCCACCTCGCCACCGAAGTCGGCGTGGCCGGGGG
>DLXW01000240.1:960-5308 GCA_003448685.1 Cyanothece sp. UBA12306 | reverse complement strand
GACTATATATGACTATGTTTCTGTTGAATGTTTATGATACCCACGGAATCAAGATCCGTGGGCTTCAATTGTACTAAAATTGCAAATAAGGAGAACTATTTAACAACAACCTTACCAACCATTCCAGCACCGCGATGGGGATCACACCAGTAGTCGTATTCTCCAGGTTCGGTGAAGGTAGCTTCAAAAGCTTCACCAGACTTAAAGAACATTCCTTTGTGTGAAAGCTCTTCATGGCCTGCAACAACAACATTATGGGGGGCCATTTTATTATTAACCCACTTAACGGTATCTCCAGAACTGATGGTGATTTCCTTAGGTTCAAAGCCAAGGGGGTTACCTTTATCAGCACCCATCTTTACTTCAACGGTTGCAGCTGAAGCGGGGTTAACAGCAACAAAGAAGCTAGAAACAACGAGTACGAAAGCAGCAAAAAGTAAGCCTAATTTTTTTGACATTTGGTTAATCCTGTGTATGGTTTGATAATAAAAGTTCAGTTTTGCGCACTGTTAGGTATTTTACTACCTTCTTGATCATCTTACCACAAAGTTTTACGGCTTGTCTTTTGACAAACCCTCAAAGTTTTGCTAACACTTTTCCATAAATAACGAAAATATTTTACTTGTGACTTTCTTGATAATGGATTCCAGATGCTTGAAGACGACGCAAAACTTCCCCCAGGCGATCGCAATCAGCAATCAAACTAATGCGAACATAGCCCTCTCCCCCTTCTCCAAAAGCATTACCAGGGGTAAAAACGATTCCTGTCTTTTCTAACACATCGAGGGCAAAATCCGTTGAATTAGTCCCCACAGGACAGGGAACCCAGAGATACATAGTTGCTTGAGATGGGGGAATTTTCCAGCCTAATTTTCCTAACCCTTCAATCAAGAAATCCCGTCGTTTTTGATAGCGTTCTTGTACCTGTTTAATATAAATATCTGGCAATTGTAGAGCGGTTTGGGCAGCAGTCTGAACAGCTGCAAAAATGCCATAATCTAAATTAGTTTTTAGGGTTCGTAGTCCTTGAATAATATCAGCATTACCTACCACAAAACCCACACGCCAACCCGCCATATTGTAGGTTTTCGATAGGGTGTGGAACTCTACTCCAATCTCCTTAGCCCCAGGAATTTCTAACAAGCTGGTGGGTTGATAACCATCAAAAGCCAATTCAGCATAACATAGGTCATGAACCAGCATAATTTGGTAATGGCGAGCCCAATCGACAATTTCTTCAAAAAATGCCCGAGGAGCCGTAGCAGTAGTTGGATTATTAGGATAATTAAAATAGAGAATTTTCGCTTTTTGGGCGATATCATCGGGTATGGAGCGAACATCGATGAGCCAGTCTTGTTCAGCAGACAAAACCAAGGGATAAAGTTCGGCTCCAGCGATCAAAGGTCCGCGAAAATGGGCAGGATAGGAAGGACTCGGAACTAAGATCAGATCCCCAGGATTAACATAAGCTAAAGCTAAATGGCCTAATCCCTCTTTTGAGCCAATCAAAGGTAATGCCTCACTACTGGGATTGAGATCAACTTGATAATTGCTTTGATACCAACTTGTAATAGCCTCACGAAAACTAGCAGTTCCTTCAAAAGGAGGATAGCCATGAGTTTGGGGGTCAGCTAAAGCAGCGATCGCCGCTTCAATGACAGGTTGAGGGGCGCAACCATCAGGATTACCCATTCCTAAATCTATTAAATCTAATCCCTGTTCTCTTGCCCGACTTTTAAGTTCGTCTAAACGAGCAAAAACATAGGGAGGTAAGGTCTTTAAACGATCGGCACGGCGAATCCAATTGACACTCATGATTAGGGCAGCCTAGCAAACAAAATACACTTAATCTATCATTGTCCCATTGATGCGGTATAAAATTCACCTTGATGTCGCAAGGAGGCTCGCTCTGTACTGAAAGTCAGAGTCGAGAGGAATTGCGACCAATATATTAACACGAAGTACGATTTTTATTAATTACCAGGAGAACGGAAGGCATTGCTATTAAGAGCATCGAGTTTTTCGACAATAGCTGGCTTAAGTTTTTCAAACTCCTGTCTTAACATTCGTTTGGTAACTTGAGGCTTACCTCCTTTGAGTAATTGACTTTTATTAGCCCATTCTTGTAGGTTTTTACGCTGGTTAGGCGCAATAGTAGTAGTCATTACGTGCTGACAGCGATTGCTGCCGTCGAGGGGAAAAAATAAAATCCAATAGGCTCCCAATTCTCCTAATAAACGGGCGAATCTTTGACCAGAAGAAGTTTTTAAATCCAAATAACAAGGTAACCATCTAGGACCATAATCACGGTGATAGAGAACTGTCAACCAGAGAATCATAGGATGGGGACTGGTAATAAAAACAAATTGATTGTAACGAATACTAGACATTCGATTGAGAATATCTTGCTCTTCTAGCATGACCCATAAACTGGCGAAGACTCCTTCTGAGGCTTTAATGGCGTGGGGGAAGACAATTTTTTGCTTAGGTTTATTGTCAGGCCAATTCATTTTTAAACAATGAGCTTCAGCTTTAGGAAGCTTAGGTTGGGATTTTATAGCGTTGGACTTGGATTTATCAGCAATTACTGTGGGGGTAGCCACCACAGTTTCCTGTTGTGATTCGGGTTTACTAGGTTCTAACTTTTCTAAACTTTGTAATAATTGGCTAATAGTTTGGGGGCGATCATTAGGAGCTTTGGCCAAACATTGGAAAATTAGATTTTCTAGCCCTGATGGTAGATTTAGCTGAGGAGAAATGGGTTTAGGTTTGGTGTAGTGATGGGCTTCATACCAACCGCCAAAGGAAGAATTTTCTGGGAAAATAGGCATATCCCCCGTGAGCATTTCATACATCATTACGCCCAAACTGTAGATATCTGAGCGATTATCGAGTTCTTTACCTTCAATTTGTTCTGGAGAACAATAGGCTAGGGTTCCCATAAAAGATTGGGTTTGAGCTTCTCCTGATTGGACTAATTTAGCAATACCAAAGTCCAGAATTTTGACTAATTCCCCCAAAGCTGGATCTTGAATGACCAAGATGTTGCTAGGTTTAATATCTCGGTGAATAATGGCACACATTTCTCCTTGAAACATGATGCCTTTGTGGGCGCATTCCATGCCAAAACAAATTTGTCTTGTCAGTTTTAAAAATCTGGCAATGGGTAGAGGCCTAAATTTAATCACCTCGCTGAGGCCTTCTCCCTGGAGAAATTCCATGACATAAAAGGGTATTTCCTTTTCGTCAACTCCGTAGTCTCTAACACGGACAATATGATTACTTTTCTCCCCTAATAGAGCAGAAATGGTGGCTTCACGCTCAAAGCGATCGCGCATATTCTTATTCAATAAAGCTTGGGAAAGAAATTTTACGGCAACGGTTACTCCACCGAGTAGTTTGTCTTCGGCGCGATAAACTTGACCCATAGCTCCACTACCAACTAATTCAATCAATTGATAGCGGTTGGCTAATAAACGGCGGTGTCTGGTGTCGGTTGTTGTTCCAGGGCGACTCATGATAGTTCACAAATAAGCAATAGGGTGATTTAGCAATTAATTACAAGGAGTTAGCAGTAAAACTTTATTCTCTTGAGTTAGAATTGACGTTTTAAGGTGGCTTCCATGGTACTGGTCAGATAATGACCAGTTAAAATGCCACTCGATAGATGGTACGTATTACTGTCAAAGCGAGAGAAGGTTTCAAAGCCACTGCGCCTTTGGCGATCGCCTAATACCCAATAGCGTTGGATAATTGATTCTGGGGCAATCCATCCTTCTCCTTCTACTTTTCCTAAGAGACTTTGTTGAAGTACATAAGTATATTGGCGTTCTCCTTCATCAAGATGACCCCGATATTGAAAGGAAATTTCTGGGCGATCGCAATTAGGAAATATCAATTTTGTCACCATGGTAAACCAATTGTCCTGACTCCAGGCAATGATGGTACGACCTTTGACGACAAGGGGCGAGTTATTGCGTTCGAGCCAATTTCCTTCAATTGTCCAGCGTCCTGCTTCTATCAAAAAATTGTGAGCCAATTTACTACTCCAGCAATTGTCTTTCATAGCAGTAATGAGTTTACTTTGAGTAAAGGGTAACTCTATAAAAAACTTTCTTTTCTCTATAATTCCCTGAAATCGTAGAAAAGTAACAATCACCCAAGGTTAAAACAACAGGAGAAAGTCTCAAAGTCAACAAGTTCAAATTTTCTCCCCTGAGTAGCCACATTCTTCTAATCAAGTTTAGTTACGATCTTATCCCGAAGTTGCTATACTGCGTAGGTTTTGTTCGAAAACTTGGAGCAGATGGGGGTATGGGGAGTGTGGGAAGAATTAAGCAATAGTCCA
>DLXW01000240.1:504-786 GCA_003448685.1 Cyanothece sp. UBA12306 | reverse complement strand
ATAGTCCAATTTTTGTCTTTCCTATCTCGTCTCAACAAATCAATTTTGTAATCCCTCGCAGTATGGCCTGAAGTCCCAACAAGTAACTTTGTGATCTACTGTTTCTGGCATCCTAATCAAGATTACTGCCAATATGAATAATCTATGCTAGGTTGTTTAGGTAATATATCAAAACTATGTCAATTTCAGATTTTTGTCTTCACCAGAGAGCATTATTATGGTTCAAGCTAAAGAAAATCCTAAAACCCAAGTTAATAAAACTGATCAGACTCCTATTTCCTT
>DLXW01000240.1:0-294 GCA_003448685.1 Cyanothece sp. UBA12306 | reverse complement strand
CTGATCAGACTCCTATTTCCTTTCCCCTATCTCATAGTGGTGTTTCTGCTACGGAAATCCGCCCTTGGGGTTCATTCACGACTCTAGAAGAAGGACCAGGCTATAAAATTAAACGTATTGAGGTTAACCCCGGCCACCGTCTTAGCTTACAAATGCACCACCATCGCAGTGAACACTGGATAGTTGTGGCAGGTACTGCTAAAGTTACTTGTGATGGCCAAGAAGAGATTTTAGCTGCCAATCAATCTACTTATGTTCCTCAGTGTACTTCTCACGCTTGTGTTAAATATTGTC
>DLXW01000136.1:11297-14818 GCA_003448685.1 Cyanothece sp. UBA12306 | reverse complement strand
AAAAACTTTTGCAAGAGGTCTTCTGGAGGACTAACACCTACAAATGAGCCATCATCAGAAATCCCCAGAGATGCCCCAGGAATTTGGGGAAAATTACTCTGAGTTAACACAGGAAATTGAAATGATCCTTGATTTAAAAAGATATTACCGTTCTCACGAAAGGGGTTGGGAACCGCAGGAGGAACTCCCAGTCGACCTGTTGCACTATTAAATTCCGTTTGGTCAATGGGAGATGGACCCCCAAAACGTAACAACGCTGTCCCTTCATCTTGAACAAAGAAGCTGTCATTAACCCCAAAAGAGAAACTACTACTGAAAGATTGGTCATTATTCAAAATAATATCGACCACCTTGACATTAACCGCCACTTGGCGACGACGTGCATCCAATTGGGTTAATAAAGAGGTTGCCACTTGAACTTGACGGGGTTCTCCCACTAAGGTAATTGTATTGAGGCGGTCATCAGAAGCTACTGTTAAACCTCTAAGTAGTTGGGCTCCAGAAGCTCCTTCTTCTCGGGACGAGCTTAAGGGTTCTAGTTCGGGGGGAAGTTCTCGCTGTCCAATCACCCGTTGGGTCAGGGGATCGATAATATCTTCTTTGATGGTGACTAATCTCTGAAATTCCGCCCCCTGGGAAGCTAAAAATGTTCCAGCAGCAGCCGACTTAACTTGATTAAGACGCAGGGTACGACTGACTAAATTTCTTGCTGCTTGGGGTAACCGAGAACCGACAAAAATCGTTCGTCCTCTCCTGTTGGCCTGCAAACCGGAAATCATCAACACCGAGTTAAATACCTGTTCTACAGGTTCATTCTCCAGGTCTAGGGAAACGGCAACCTCTCCTGCTGCGGCTCCTGGGGGTTGTCCTGGTTGGGCTGCCGCCGTATCATCGGTAAAAACTAGGTTCATCCCTGCATAACGGGCTAAAACCGCCAATACTTCCCTTGCTGGAGCTTGGCGTAAGACCAAACGAGGAACTACAATTGAAGTCCCCAAATCAATACCATCGCTTGCGGCATTGATGTTAGAAATGGCCATATCTCCCACTGGAGGGGCCACTGCCCGAGGTAACGTAGGGGCCATGGGCATGGTAGGTTTTAGGCTATCAGGAATGGAGGAACCGTTGGATCTGATGAGAACTTCTGGTTGAGGAATCATCACGTCCGAAGATCGCGATGGGGGAATGGGGTTAGGGGTGTTGGGATAAAATCCTGGAGATGGCGATCGCGGTGGAGAACTGGGATTATTGGGATAAAAGCCTGGAGCCTGGCCAGGAGCTACGGGAGTATTGGGGTAATAATTAGGAGTCTGGGCGATTTCTCGGGGGCTTTCTGAAGAGATAATGCCCCAAGGATCATCTTGAAGCGGTTTTTCTAGTTTAAGGACTTTGGTAGGGCTTTCTGCGTCAAAATCGAAGTCAGTTTTGGGGTTAACGGCGATCGCTTCTGGGGAAATTTCTTTGTTTGAGGTAAGTTCCTCGAAAGATTTATCGGTCAAGGAAGTATCGATCGCTATTGAAGGATAACTGATTAGGAGCATCAAAGAAATAGCCCCACTGGTAACAAGCGGATAACGATAGTTGTTCATAATTCACTCCTCTACACACTACTCACACGACTGTTAACTAAGGGATTTAGTTACATTTTTTGACCGTCATCGTTAGGTTATGATGACTATTTTTTTTATGGTTGTCCATTTTGGTTTTCTGCTGCTTCATCCTCAGCTGGAGGAGGATTTAATTCAGCAATCTCTTCTGGGTTTAGGGGCAGAATGGCATCTAAGGTAAAGGTTGTTTTAAGATCGTCTGTGCCAACGGGTACAGCTTCTCCTGTTTCTATAATTGTCCCTCCTGTTTGTTTGATATCGACGAGTTGAACTTTTTCTACTAATTCAGACGATAAACCTTTGATAATTAATAGAGGTTGTAGTCTTTCTATATCTTGGATTAATTCCTGGGTTTTGTTAAAATCCCCTTCAATTTCCAAGGCAAAACTTTGACTTTTTAAACGGTTATTAACGGCTTCTCCTAAAGAACCATCGCTAACAACAGTGATCTCACTCGTCGGTTTAAAGCTATTCAATTGAAGCTGTCTAGCACCAACAAATCGGTTAATATCTAACAGAATTGTTTTGAGACTATTTTCATTAGAAAATAAAGATAAGACTTTATTTCTGGTTGCCTGAGACTTTTGCAGTTCCCTTTGCATTTCGATCATTTTCTGATCAAGTTTTCCTGATTTTCTTTGCTCAATTTGTGCTTGTTTTGTGTCTCTATCTTCTTTCAGGGTATTGTATTCAGTCCAAGCTGGCATGAAAAACGTCATTATAATATAGATAGCAGCAACCAATCCCAATAACCCGACAGCAACACCGCTAACAGGTGGAGTAAAAGTAATGCCAAAGGCTACGGGATACTCAGACTCCTCCTCGAAAAAATCTTCTCCTTGAGTTGAATTAACCTCATCTGAATAAGTCATTTTTGCCACACTCCTGTTTGCTTAAGATTTTCAATACGTCTTACTAATCCTACTGCCCCATTACGGTCTAGTTCTTGAACTAAATCAGAAGCAGGACGTTCAGTTAGTTCTGTGGTAATTACATATTTAATACCTTGGGGATAGGTAACAACTATATCCTCAGATTTATTCTTACTTTCTATGGGCAAATCTCCTACAGCTGCATCAACAATAGTTGTTTGATCGGCGTTGAATATCTTCGATCCCTGTAAAAGTAAGACAAAATCATTGAGATCCTGATAGTCAACAGCATAACCGTCAATGGTTAATGTTAGCCCATCTTGTTTAATAGAAGTTACATTAACATTAGAAGGGATTTGATTTTTAATTTCTTGAAAGATAGCCGACCAAGGTTTTATTTGATCAAACACTTGAACTAAAGCTTTAATCTCTGTGTCATTTCTGGCGATTTCAGCTTCAATATCTTCAATACTTTTATTTTGGGCGTTAAGTCTCCCTAATTCTTGATCTAATTCTTCGATTTTACTTTGGGTTGAACTCGACAATTGATTAACTACTAAAATAGATAATCCTGATAAAACAATCAAACCCAAACCCACAACACCACCGATAACAATTGGTAATTTATCTTGAAGAGAAAAAGATGGTTTATTTTCTACAGTTACGGTTTTGCTAGCACCTTCCTGGCGACGATCTTTAAGAAAATTAACATCTAAGCTATACATTATGCTTTAACCTCCCGTAAGCCTAAACCCAAAACAGTTCCCAACCCTGGCCGTTCAACATTAGGAATCTCTTTTTCGACTTCCAAAGCTAAAGAGGCTACAGGATCAACTTGCATGGTAGGAATACTCAAGCGATGGGTCAAGTATTCGTCAAATTGTACCAGTCCTCCCCCAGGTCCGGCTAACAACAATTGCACTACCTCCAAATCTTCACTTTGGTTTAAATAGAAATTGATTGATCTTCGCAATTCATCGGTTAGTTCGCCCAAAACCCTCATCATAGCGGTCATTCCTGGGTTGACTGCTGTTCCTTGGGT
>DLXW01000136.1:5531-11041 GCA_003448685.1 Cyanothece sp. UBA12306 | reverse complement strand
GGAATAGTCATTCCTTGCAAAATTTCTGGGTTACGGGACGGGGGCAAATTCATGGCCCGCGATAGGGCATTTTGCATCTGATATGTTCCAATGGGAACAGTCCGAGAAAATTGGGGAACTCCATCGACTACGATGGCAACTTCGGTGTTGTCAAACTCAACATCTACCAACACGGCCGCCTCTTTTGAGCCAAATTGTCGCAATTGCTCCCGAATAGTCCGAATTAAAGAGAAACTATTGATTTCCAGGATATCTACTTCTAACCCTGCTTGTTCAAAAGTTTCCATATAGGAGTCAGTGACCTCTTTGCGGGTAGCGACTAAAAGAACTTGAACTTTTTCGATGCCATCTTCGTCTTCAAAAAAGCCTAACTTTTGGTAGTCAAGATCAACTTCTTCTCTTGGATAGGGCAAATACAAAGCTGCTTCGGTGTTTAAAACCATATCTCGCAATTCTTCTTCGTCGAGTTCTGCGGGAATGGGAATCACCCGAATAATAGCTTCGCGCATAGGAACGGCCGTAGCTACGCGTTTGGCAGTAATCTTGTTTTCGGCTAACATTTCTTGGATCAGTTCTGCCAAGCTAGGAGAGTCAATAATTTTGCCCTCTTCAAAAATTCCTTCGGGAATTTCCGTAGTACAGAACTTAGATAATTTATACCCTTGTTTGTGTTTAGACAGTTGGGCTAAATTGAGCCTCTCAGGGGTTATTTCTAGGCCGAAACCTGCTGATTTGCCCCCTAACAGAGATTTTAGACGATCTAACATAATTTTTTTTCAATTAAGTATCACAGTTAAATCATTACATAATAGATTATGTCAAGAGTTAGAACGAATTTTTATTTATGGTAACTAATTTAACTGAAATTTCCCCAAAATTTAGCTGATAGATTTTTGCGAATAATTTAACACATCAGACCAAATTAATCATAAACTTAAGAATATTTTGCCCTTTTCTGGTTAATCAAGAATGCGTAGATTTGTAAAGTTTCAAAAAGTAGCTGTCTGGTCTTTGTTGGGGTTACTTATGAGTTGGTTGATTAGTTGTAACTCCACACCTCCAACAACTTCGAGTCCAGAGTTGGAGTTTTGGACGATGCAGCTACAACCAGAATTTACTCCCTATTTTACAGAAGTTATTAAGAAATATGAATCAGAAAATGAAAATCTAAAAGTGCGTTGGATCGACGTACCTTGGGAAGCGATGGAAAGTAAGATTCTCACGGCGGTTTCGGCAAAAACTGCCCCTGATGTGGTCAATCTCAACCCCAATTTTGCTTCTCAACTGGCTAGTCGTAATGCTTGGTTAGATTTGAATAATCAAATGACGCCTGAGATTAAACAGCAATATTTACCGAAAATTTGGGCAGCTAGTACCCTAAAAGAGACTAGTTTTGGCTTTCCTTGGTATTTAACAACCCGTATTACCATGTATAACCAAGATATACTTTCCCAAGCTGAGATTAAGGAACCTCCTCAAACTTTTGCAGAATTAGCAGAATTTGCCGCTAAAATCCAGGAAAAAACCAACAAATATGCCATGTTTTTCACTTTTGTTCCTGGAGACTCTGGTGAAGTATTAGAATCATTGGTACAAATGGGAGTTCAGTTAGTCGATGATCAAGAAAAAGCTGCCTTTAATAACCCTGATGGAATAGCTGCTTTTCGCTATTGGGTAGATTTATATCAAAAAGGACTTTTACCTCCTGAAGTGTTGACCCAAGGACACCGCCAGGCTATAGACTTATATCAATCGGGACAGACAGCCTTACTGTTTTCTGGTGCGGAATTTCTCAGCAATATTGCGACGAATGCGCCGACTATTGCCCAAGTTACGGCAGCTTCTCCTCAAATTACGGGCAAAACTGGCAAAAAAAACGTAGCGGTCATGAATTTAGTCATTCCTCGTGATACGGATAAACCGGAAGAAGCGGTAAAATTCGCGCTATTTGTCACTAATACAGAAAATCAACTGACTTTCGCCAAAGCAGCTAATGTCCTTCCTTCTACGGTAGACGGGGTTAAACAATACATTGAGGAATTAAAACAGTCGCCAGATTCTACTCCGATAGATCAAGCGCGTCAAGTTAGCGCGATGCAACTCAATGATGCTGAGGTATTGGTTCCAGCCATGAAAAATCTTAATAAATTGCAACAACTTATTTATGAAAATTTACAAGCTGCCATGCTTAAAGAAAAAACAGTTGAACAGGCTGTCCAAGATGCGGCTGATGCTTGGGATAGTATGACATCATAAAGAAAGTGTGGAGAGTGTGGAGATTTTGAGGATTGTGGGGATAAAAATTTTAACTATCCTTAATTCTTCATTCTGCATTCTTCATTCTTCATTCTTCAAAAGCCATGTTTAAAACTCGAGACATTATTTTAAAACGCTACCAACTGCAAAAACCATTAGGAAATACAGCAGTAGGACATCAAACTTGGTTAGCTGATGATTTACAATCTCCTATTAGATCTGTAGCTAATAGTGGGACTAATTTATTCGGGTTAAAATGGTTGAATTTTTTGACCTCGCTTTTGCGTCGTAAATCTTATCAAAAAGTCACCCTAAAACTTCTGGCTTTTAGCCCTCAAATACAATGGGATCAATTTAAACTTTTTGAAAGAGAAGCCCAGATTCTCAAGTTATTAAATCATCCTCGTATTCCTCGTTATCAAAATTATTTTGAAATTGAACCCCAAGAAACTAACGGGATATGTTGGTTTGGATTAGTACAAGATTATATACCAGGTAATTCTCTACAAGATTTATTAGATCAAGGGGAACAATTTTCTGAGGAAAAAGTTCGTTTTATTGCCACTGAAGTTCTCAAAATTTTAATCTATCTCCATCAACTAAATCCTTCAGTTTTACATCGGGATCTTAAACCTAGTAATCTTATTTTAGGAGAAGATCAACAAATTTATTTAATTGATTTTGGTGCAGTTCAAGCACAAAATGTTTTAAACAAAGTGACATTTACTATTGTTGGAACTACTGGTTATACTCCTTTAGAGCAATTTTGGGGTCGGGCAGTTCCTGCATCAGATTTGTATGCTTTAGGAATAACTTTAATTCATTTATTAACGGGTATTAAACCCAATGATTTAACTAATCAAAAAAACATTTGGCAATTATTAGAAAATCACAATATTCAACATTCTTTTAAAAAGTGGCTTAAACAATTAACTAATATAGAAGTAGAGAATCGCTATCAAACTGCTGAAGAAGCTTTAAATAAAATTAATTATTCTGAGGATTCGGTAGAAGATAAAAATCTACTTGCTCTAGATATTCTAACAAAAAATAAAATTGAATTAACCAAATCTGAAACAGAATTAAAAATTTCTCTAGCGGCTTCTAGTTTTAGAATCTTCAAAATTTTACTCAATAAAATACCTTTAATCGAAGATAATATTTTTTCTAATAATACCTTTCTGAAATTAATTATTTTAGGAAGTTTATTCGGCAGTCCTATAGTTTTGGTTATCGCTGCCATAATTTTACGAAATGGACCAATTATAGTAGGAGGATTAGAAATTATGGGAGGTCTTTATTTTTTAGGTTTTTGTAGCTTAATTTTAATTTATTTAATTAGTTTGTTACGGGGTAAGATTGAATTAGAATTTAGCAATAATACTTTAAAAATAAAAGAAAAAATAATTGGTTTTAAATATTATGAAGGTACAGAATTATATCAAAATATTGTGGGGATTTTTATTCACAAAATTATTGATCGATATCAAGTCAGTATTAATACCAGAAATAACATTTATTTTTTAGGGAATAAATTAAGTAAAGAAGAGGCTCTCTGGTTAGCCAAAGAAATTCAAGATTGGCTATAATTATTGTCAGCTAGACATTGCATAATTAACTAATTATTTTAATAACAAAATATTGATCATGAGTGAACAAGAACAAAACAAACGAATTAATCAGCTAAGAAGACAATTAACCCTCGCCGTTGAACGGATCAAAAATCTCGAATTGGATATGGAACCTGACGGACGAATTAGCCAAGCTTTTTCCGTATTAGAAACTCATATAGATAGCAAATTCGGACAAATAGATGCTAGATTTGATCAAGTAGATCTCAGATTTAACCAAATAGATTCCCGTCTAGATCGCATGGAACATCAATTTAATCGACTTCAAGCAAAACTTGAAGTTATCCTAGAAGCAATTCCGGAATAGACGATTTACCTGAAGATGAAACCTCAGAAAATTAAGTAGTGTGAGTTCAAGGTTAAGAGTTATCCATTAAGTAATGCTTCTACAAATTCATAACTAGAAAAAGGTCGTAAGTCTTCAATACCTTCCCCCGCACCAATAAAGCGAATGGGTAAATTAAGTTGTTGAGCAACAGCCAATGCTACACCCCCTTTAGCTGTTCCATCCAACTTAGTTAATACCACCCCACTTAATTTTGCCGACTCGGAAAAGACTTCTGCTTGGCGCATTCCATTTTGTCCCAAGGTAGCATCAAGAACCAACAACGATTCAACGTGGGCATCAGGAGCCTTTTTATCAATAATTCGTCGAATTTTTGACAGTTCTTCCATTAAATTTTTCTTATTCTGTAAACGCCCTGCCGTATCTACTAGCAATAATTCCGTCTGACGAGACTGGGCGGCCGCAATACCATCAAAAACCACCGCCGCCGGATCAGTATTTTTGCCTGGGTTAGCAATGACTGGAGTATTCGTCCTTTCTCCCCAAACTTTCACCTGTTCCACCGCCGCCGCCCGAAAAGTATCGGCCGCCGCAATCATACAACTATAACCAGATTTTTGGGATAAATGAGCTAATTTTCCAATAGTTGTGGTTTTTCCGGCACCGTTAACCCCTGTCATTAACCAAATATTCAGAGCGTCTTTTTCTGGCGCGAAACCTGGATTTTTCACTTTTTTTAAGGGTTGATCGAGAATATCTCTTAAAATCTGTTTAAGATACTCAATCGCTTGTTCTGGGGGTAATGTTTCTTCTCTTAGCTTATTTTGAAGCGTATTAACGATATAATCCGTCGCTTCTAATCCTACATCAGCCTGAAGCAGTAAAGCTTCAATTTCCATTACCGCATCTTGATTAAGAGGCCCTTGACCGACAACAGCTTTAAGTTGGTTGACTAGGCCACGACGGGTTTTTCCCAGTCCCCGACGTAATTTTTTGAGCCAGCTAATTTCTTCGGCGGAAATGTCTTCAGGAGTACGTCCTTGGGCTGCGAGAACTTTTGCTGACCAGACAAATTCTTCATCAAAGGTTAAGTCAGATTCCTTCTCAACGGTTTCTATTGCTGTTTCTTCGAGGATTTCTAAGCGATCGGATTTTTTCATCCACGCAGGAACGTTATCTATCTCAGATTTAGTAGTTTCTTGTGTAACTTCCAATGCTGGTGTGTCAACCGGTTCGACAGGAGGAGTCGCGCTGCTGATAATGGAATCTTCGGGGATTTTGTCTGGTTCGGGTGAACTAGGAGCAACGGTTGGGGTTGCCCCCTGGTTTGTCCCCTC
>DLXW01000136.1:3149-5292 GCA_003448685.1 Cyanothece sp. UBA12306 | reverse complement strand
CCCCCTGGTTTGTCCCCTCTTTTGTTAAATTAGCTTCGATTTCTAGACTTTTTTCCGGTTTT
Organism: Cyanothece sp. UBA12306; assembly: GCA_003448685.1. GTDB lineage: Bacteria > Cyanobacteriota > Cyanobacteriia > Cyanobacteriales > Microcystaceae > Rippkaea. The sequence continues at coordinate 5,230 of DLXW01000136.1, read as the reverse complement.
TCTGCTTGAGAATCTCCTTTATTCTGCTGAATGTTTTTATAAGCAGATTTAGCCCATTTCAAGTAATCTTCTTGGGTATTTGCAGGAGTTTCTGCTGAAGTTTCGGTTTCTGCAAGTCGTGTTTCAGTTGCTTTTTCTTCTTGTTTCGGTTTTTGTTCTTCAGATTGAGCAGGTGTTGCCGCTTTACGACGAAACCAATTAAACATAAGGGTTATTTTTTAGAATTACTTAAATTTATATTATGAATTCATTTTAACAAAATATTCGGCCAGGATAACTTTTAGACTAAATGTTGTCAAAAAATTATCTTGTTTAATTGCTATTATTTTCCTTTATTTTTTTTCATTTTTTGGAGTTTTTGTTTTAAGTTTTTAAAGGAATCAGTTTGAACAATTTCGGCTACTTGTTCCGACTGTTTTTCCCGATCAATTTTAATTTGTAATTCTTGAACCTGTTGTCGCAGTTTCTTTTCCCTAATTTTGACCTGATTGGCCATATTTTGGAAAACACGGGCTAACTGTCCTAATTCATCATCCCTTTGGGAAACACTATTGTCACTATCTATCTCAAAACTTTCTGTCTCTACTGCTGCTGCTGCTTGGGTAACTAATTGCACTTGCTCTAAATATTTGAGCATAATCTGATTTTTTTCATAAATTTCATTTTCGAGATCGGTAGAATGTTCCGTAATTGTTTCTACCAATATTTCTAAATCCTCTTTATCATTTTCTAGATCTTCAACACGCTTTTGAAGGGCAACAATATCAGAGGATATATCTTCTGAGGAAATTTTATCTTCAGGCATTACTTACACCACATCCTATTCTATTTCTAAGTTCAAATTAGGCATTAGTCTTTGCAGGTTTTTTAAGGATTTTTCTTGCCAAGCAAACTCTTTAGAACCTTTAACCAAAATGCTTGTTGTCTTTTTCTTACGGACAGAAATCACAAATTTAGACAACATACTAATCCCAGAACTGTTGAGAAATTCTAATCCTTTCAAGTCAAGGGTGATAGCTTCATAGTCTTTTTCATTAACTTGGTTAAGAATATCAACAATTGGCTGATACTCGTCCATTCCTCCCAATCTGAGGGAACCCGCAAAGGTAATAGTGGCAGTATCAGCATCGTAAGTAACTTGATAGTTTTCTCCTTTTACTTCCATTTTTGATTAACTCCTAAATTTGGGTAAATTATAATTGAATAATGTTCTTGATTGTATTTTATGCTAAAATATGACTATTAGACAACAAGTTTTGCGATTGTATTGATGGTTATTAAATCATTGGTTTCCTGGTCTTTTTCAATTTTCCAACCGAGGGTAGCGCCGTAGTCATTCATAATCGTAATTAATCCTAATCCAGAAGCTTTACTATTTTCATCCTCGGCTAATTTTTCCAGTTGAGCTACATACAATTCCTCCAGATCACAGGTGATCAAATTATTAATAATTGTCTTAAATTTTAACCAAGTTTCTGAAGAAACACAATTAGAAGAAAACAAAACCACGGTATTTTCTAGGAGACGAATTCCAAACTTAATCGCATCTTCGGTCTTTTCATCGTGAAACTTCATGGCGTTTTCGAGCAGTTCATTAGCAATATAACTCACTCCTGCTCTGAGTTCTTTTTGACGGGCAACGCTCTGAGGATTGTCTTCATCAACTGGAAAAAAAGTGGTTAAATAATCTGCCATAAAATCAGCCGACAAACCATTATTTCGCCAACGTTGTTTTAAAGGAATAGAGGAAGGAGAGAAGCTGATCACCAAAAACTGATCACTATCGGGTAAATCCTCAGGAAAATCTCCATAAATCTCATGGGTTGTCATGGGTTATTGCCAATAATTTTAAGCACTGGACACAATTCTTCTGATGAGAGTTGAGCCAATTTCTGATAAAGGTAAAATTTCAACAGCAGAATCCATTTCGACCGCAGCTTTGGGCATTCCGTAGACAACACAGCTTTGCTTATTTTGGGCAATGGTATGCCATCCTTTGGAGCGTAACTCCTTCAATCCCAGAGCGCCATCCCGACCCATCCCCGTAAGTAATACAGCCGTTCCTTTGCGACTCCAATAGT
>DLXW01000136.1:2653-2955 GCA_003448685.1 Cyanothece sp. UBA12306 | reverse complement strand
GAACACTTTGGCAAAAAACATCTACTGAGGGACGATAGGGGTAATCTTCAGGCTTCTTTGTATATTTTAGCGTTAAATTGGGACGTAAAACTAGATGATCATTGCTTCCAGCTAATAAAACTGTCCCACTTTTCAAAGTATCCCCACCCACAGCTAGGCGAACAGTTAAAGAAGTTTGTTTATCTAACCAGGTAGCCAAACCTGGAGCAAACTGAACATCAACGTGTTGGATAATAACGACAGCAGCGGGGAAATGGGGAGGCAATTGGCTTAAAACATAAGCTAAAGCCTTGGGCCCTCCT
>DLXW01000136.1:2107-2487 GCA_003448685.1 Cyanothece sp. UBA12306 | reverse complement strand
AGCCTTGGGCCCTCCTGTAGAAGCACCCAAAATAACTAAGGAAGGCAAAGTTGCGGAAGGAGTTGATAATTTACTTTTTCCTTTGCCATTGGCAGAACGAGAGAGTTCTTTATTTGCTAGTTTAGATTTCCTTTGCCCAATTAAGACCCCAATGGTCACAATTTTGTCGAGTAAAATCTTGGCTGCTTCAGGGTGTCCACTTCGACCTAAAACCGGAGTATTAACCACGTCTAAAGCCCCGTAACCCATAGCTTCAAAGATTTTAGAGGAATTGCTTTTGATGCTGGCAGTAACAATGAGAATGGCACAAGGGGAATGTTCCATAATGACACGGGTGGCCTCGACTCCATCAATTCCTGGCATTACAATGTCCATCAGGA
>DLXW01000136.1:0-1927 GCA_003448685.1 Cyanothece sp. UBA12306 | reverse complement strand
GGCATTACAATGTCCATCAGGATTAGATCGGGAGTATCGGCCGCACAATATTCGATCGCTTGGCTACCGTTATAAGCAATCCAGGCGACTTGATAATTAGGAACGGAAGTGACCACACGCTGTAAAGCTGCCACTGCCATCATCACATCATTGACAATTGCAATCCTCATCAGGGTTGATAGGTAAATATCATTTTTGTTTAATCACCAAGAGGGTGATGTCATCATAGACAGTTTGGGTATCGATATGTTGCTGCACATCTTCGATCACTGCCTCTTTAATTTCTTGTGCCGATCGCTGCCAATTTTTGCTAACCACTTGGCATAAACGATCGAGTTCATACATTTCTCCTTGGGGATTTTCCGCTTCGGTGATGCCATCGGTATAGAGAACTACTACGTCGCCAGCATTTAAGCTAATCTCTGTTTGACCCAAAAAATCAGAAATATCCTCCTCTAAACCCACTGGAAAACCAAGATCAATAGTATCAATGATTTCCACTTTGCCTTCATTCCTAACAACAATAATCGATTCATGTTGGCCACTAAGGCGCAAACAATTATTCTCATAGTCTAGCAGGGAGAGGGTCAGATTTTTATCAGAATTGATCCGTTTGACATTTTCATAGATAGTCCGATTAACCGCAGCCAAAAAATTAAGGGGATCGGTTTCATTATGGGACATTAAGGTACGGATGGCGGTTTGTACCATAATCATTAATACTCCGCTTTCCAAACCATGACCAGTAACATCGCCGATGCCAATTTTCACACGACCATTATCATGTAAAACATCGTAATAGTCTCCCCCCACATCGGTGGCAGGTTCCATATATCCGGCAATGTCTAATCCTTCTATGTGTTTGAGTTCTTCTTCTTTGGGAAGAATCATCTGCTGCAATTTCCGAGTAATTTCGATTTCTGCACTCAGACGGAGATTTTCTTCTTTTAGACGTTCTTCAGCTTCTTTTCTTTTGAGAAGATTGATGTAGGCTGTGGAATGGTAGCGAATACGGGCGATCAGTTCGGCTTTATCTGGTAACTTAACTAAGTAGTCATTTGCTCCTAAATGAAATGCTTTTGCTTTAATTTGGGGATCTTCTCTACTAGAAAGGACGATCAGAGGAATTTCGTGGGTTGGTGCATCTTTAGCTCGCAGAAATCTAACTAGAGTCAGCCCTTCTATATCTGGCATGACTAAGTCCTGTAAAATTACCGTAGGCTTGATTTCTAAGGCTCGCTTCAGGGCCTGAGTCGGATCACGACAGTAATTAAAGACAATATCAGTCTCTGTTCCCAACATTCGGCGAATAGCTTCGCCGATCATTGGTTGATCATCAATCAGAAGAACTTTAATAGGAGAGTCGGTCATTACTTAGGTTATTTCGGACAAGGGTAGAACGGCCAGCGAATCCTCATTTATTAGATTAACACTCTCGGTGATTGACAATCACTGAGATTTCTGGAACAATCTCCTTCACACTTTTAATTAATCAACCAACAAAGAAAACTTCTGATACAATCAATTCTGGCAAATCATTAAAGGTTAGTGGGATAAAACTTTAACTATTAGGTCAATAAAAGAATGAAACGTCGATCTTTTGTAAATTATACTGCTTTAGGGGCTGCTAGTGCTGCTGTTCTTAGTTCTTGTCAATCTCAATCTGGCTCAGGGGAAATCACTACCGACAGTTTACCCCGTCTACGCTGGAAAATGGCCACCAGTTGGCCTAAGTCCCTTGATACAATTTTTGGGGGAGCGCAGACGGTTTGCGATCGCGTTTCAGCCATGACAGGGGGAAAATTTACTATTACTCCCTATGCAGCGGGGGAAATTGTGCCAGGGTTACAGGTTTTGGATGCGGTGCAACAGGGAACAGTTGAATGTGGACACACAGCCAGTTATTACTATAGAACCCATTTGGGAT
>DLXW01000147.1 GCA_003448685.1 Cyanothece sp. UBA12306 | reverse complement strand
CTTTGTGTCCAGTTAATCTATGATCCACCTTGCTATCTTCGAGTGTTTCAATTTCTGTGAGTCTTTTCTTTAAAGCATTAACAAACCCATTAATATGTCGTAGAGGCGCACGGAGATCGTGGGAAACAGAATAACAAAAAGAATCCAATTCTTGATTGGTGATTTCTAATTGATTGGTGCGTTCAGTTAATATTTGTTTTGTCTGAACTAACTCGGTAATGTCACGGGAAGTTCCCAGAAGAGCATAAATTTCTCCTTGAAGATTTGTGAGGGGAACTTTGTAAGTATCAAAATAGTGATCGCCGTCTGGTAAGTTAATCTTTTCTTCAACATGGAGGGTTTCTCCTGAATTAAACACCTGTTCATTTTGCGCAGCAAAATAGTTAGCAGCAACAGCCGAAAAACACTCAAAAATTGTTTTCCCTTCCACCTCAGTGCGATCGCTAAACCCGATACCCTGAGCAAATACCCGATTACAAAAAGAGAGTTTCATGGTGAAACGTTCTACCACAAAAACGAAATCAGGAAGGGTATTTAATAGCATTTCTAATTCTGCGGTGCGTTGAGCTACTCGTTCTTCTAATTGACAATTTTGCTCTGATAATGCATTATTTAATCGTTTAATCTCGGCCTCAGTTGCTTTTTGTTCTGTAATATCTTCGGCTAAACCCGTAACCCGACGCAACTCTCCCGATTGATTTTTCAGAGGAAACCCCCGATCTCTGATCCAGCGAATGCTTCCATCTGCTCGAATAATACGATATTCGTAATCAAATTCTCCTTGCAGCAATTTTTCCCGAAACTCCCGATTAGTTCGTTCGCGATCATCGGGATGAATCGCTTCTATCCATTGCAGGGGATTTTGATACAATTCCTCTGGATTATATCCCCAAACTTCTTGATAAGCAGGACTGACATAAAGTGTTTTTTGATAGCTGGGATTTACCAAAGAAACATCAATTATCCAGAAAACCTCGTTAATATTTTCAGCTAATTGACGAAATCGTTCCTCACTTCTTCTTAATACTTCTTGTGATTTTTTACGAGCAGTAATGTTTCTAGAGTTAGCTACAATGCCTTGTATATTGGGGTCATCTAGTTGATTACTAGCTACTGTTTCCATCCAAATATAATCATTCCCTTTTTTTTGATAACGATACTGAAACGTCATTATTTTCTGGGGATCATTGAGGAGTTGGGCAAATTTTTGCTCCACCTGAGAACGATCATCAGGATGAATCAAGTTAAAGCTGTTTTGTTTGAGTATCTCTTCGTTTGAGAACCCATGAATTTTTTCAGCAGCGGGAGAATTATAAATTAATTGCCCTTGTTGATCGACAATGGAGACAATATCAGAAGAATATTTTAATAAAGCTTTAAGTTTCTTTTCGCTAACTTCTCTTTCTCTTTCTGCTTGTTGACGATCGCGCTCATTATGATAGGCTTTAATTAGGTTGGCGCAAGTGGTCAAAAACGGTTGCAAATAATCAACTAAATCATTGTCATAACCATTTTTTCTGTTAGCAATACCCACCATTCCTACTAATTGTCTATCATGGTAAAAGGGTAATCCTAAAAAAGCATTAAGCTGAGGATGACCTTCTGGTAAACCACCACTTCTGAGATCAGTTTGAGGGTTATTAGCAATTACAGGTTTCCCTGTGGTTATTACTGCTCCAAATAGGGTTTTTAAGTTATGAAATTCCATCCCGTAAGGGGCATTTTTATCATAAAATTCTCTAGTTTCTTCATTCCAAGCAATGTTAGTTATGGAGTGGGTTTTGAGATAGGGTTGACCCCGTACTTTCATCTGTGCTTCTTTTAGATAAGGTTCTCCTTGATCTGAATAGAGAATTTCTCCAATAAAACCATATTCACTTTCTGTTAAGTTCAAAAGATTTTCTAATAAGTCGTTAAATAAAATATCGGGAACTGTTTTCGCAATAAATTGAGATTGGGCTAAACTAATTGTTTCCAAGAGATTATGGCTTTTTTTTAGCGCAACTTCAGCCTGTTTTCTTTGACTAATATTACGAACAATGGCGATTATTTGTTCCTTAGAAAAAGGTACTAATCTAACTTCATAATATTCCTGTCCCGTGGACATGGGTAAAGTATACTCTAGAGAAATTAAGCTATTTGATGTTAATACCTGATTAATTGCTTGACCCCAATCTTGAGCAACAGTATCAGGTAAAATATCTAACATAGATTTTCCTAAGAAAATTTCCGGTGCAACATAGATATCTGATCTAGCAGATCCTCTATATTCTAGAATAATGGCATTTGAATCAAGGCGAAAAAATAAATCAGGAAATATCTCAAAAATAGCTTGCAGTTCTTCTTGTTTTTCTTGGAGAATTTGTTGATAATTTTTGATTTTTGTAATTTCTCGGCCTTCGGGAATTAAAAAAATAATTTTTCCTGTTTCATCCCTAACTGGTTTCAGAGAAAAGTCAATGTAAACTAATTGATTATTTTGATCATAATGGGTAGTTTCTAAACGGAAAATTTTTCCTTGAGCAGCTTCTTTGATACCAGTTTTTAATGTATTTTGATCCTCAATAGAATGGCTCCACCAAGGAGTTTCCCAAAACTTTTTACCAATAATATCTTCCCGTTTAGATCCTATAAAATTCAAAGCAGTTTCATTGGCTTCTTTTACAGTTCCATCTAATTCTAATAACCCAATGAATTGAAAAGTTTGATCAAAAATTTTTTGAAATAGCTGTCGATCTTGTTCTATTTTTTTGTTTATTTCTTTAAGTTCTTCTATTTCTTCGTTTAATTGATGATTTACCTTATTCAAAGAATATAATCTTTTTATGATGGCGACAATTAAAGGTAAAAATATCAAGCTTACCAGAATTTTTATTATTATCCAGTTAGCATAGTTTTCCCCAAATATATTAATATTAGATTGTGAGTTAATTAAAGAATTACAAAAATACTTTATCATAAAATTCTGTGTATAGCCTAAGTATGATGGTAGAGTGAAAGTGTCATGCGATCGCCCCCTCTAAAAAACAACATTTTACTTCTAGTAATTAACCTGATTTTATATCATATATCCTCTTCATTACAGAATAGAGGCAAAATTTTTAGAATTTTGTGATCCTAATCACAGTTAATTTTATAGTCTTAGATTTTAACTGTAAATGAGTTTGAATATTTTTAAATTTATTTAAACTTTTATCAATTTTTATAATAAAAACCATGATTCTGAGGTATGCTACGCGACTATTACTGGTAGAAGATGAGCCTAATGATATCGAATTAATCCAATTAGCATTAGAAAATTATCATTTTGTTAATCAAATAGATATTGCAGAAGATGGTGAACAAGCACTCCAATATTTATTTGGAACAGATGAATATCCAGGGATACCAGAACTTTTTCGCTTGATTTTATTAGATTTACAATTGCCTAAAATTAATGGGATCAAAGTCTTAGAAGCTATTAGGAGCGATCCAAGGACTAAAAATTTAGTGGTAGTGGTGATGACATCTTCAGGAGAAGACAAAGACTTAGAAACTTGCTATAATTTGGGAGTAAATAGTTATATTATTAAACCCTTCGATTTTAAACAATTTATGGAAATAGCTCAACAAGTAGGTTTTTATTGGATGATGTTGAACGAACCCCCTTATTAAAGAATATTAATTATTAACTTAATCGGTTCTAAACTCTGTCTTGATCTGAACTAAAAGTTTTGAGAGTGTACCTTGAAATACGCCGTTACCCAAACTATTTCTGATTTGGTTAACCTACCTCTTGCATTACAAAAGGAGATGATGATAAGCTATTGTATATTACAAAAATTATTTAAAGTTTCGAGAGAAAAAGCTTAAGTATTTGGTTGCGAGGCTCCCTAATCGATTTTTCATAAATTCTAACACCATGATTAAACTGACGCATAGCTTAAGATAGAGAGCCTATCTTTAAGCTTCGAAAAATTCCCATTGATGAGACCTAGACCTGTTAACACAAGCCTCTGATTTTCTAGCTTTTGCCTTTGATCTTACCTTCTGCAAGCAGTCTATTGTTCCCTATTACCCTATTTGATATGAAGTTTTGATTGCGAAGATTAATTTTACACAGGTTGAGAATGTATGTTCCAACAAGCTTTTAGCTCAGAATTGTCAAAAACGGGGATTAAATCCTCGCTGCATCTATTATTGGTAGAAGATGTCCCTGAAGATATAGAGTTAATAGTTCTTTCCCTCTCAAACGCTAATCTTGAATTTACCTATGATGTTGCACAAACGGATGTTATCTATCAACAAAAACTACAACAACAAACCTACTCAGCGATTTTAGCTGACTATCGTCTTCCTGGATTTAATGGATTAGAAGCTTTCGAGCTTCTCAAAAAATCAGGGCAACAAATTCCCTTTATCTTAGTAACAGGAAGTTTAGGTGAAGAAGCAGCCGTTGAACAAAATCGTTTCGC
>DLXW01000148.1:4761-5101 GCA_003448685.1 Cyanothece sp. UBA12306 | reverse complement strand
TCACGGCGAAGCCTCACAAGTAGGAAAAATGCTATGTTGTCCTGAAAAACTTCTGACTTCTACAATATAGGAGAATTAGAGAGTAATTGACTAATGGCTAATTTAGAACATCTCACGCGTTTAAAACAGGGAAAAAGACAATGGTTAGCCTGGCGCGACGATAACGCTCATATTTCCCCTGATCTTCGAGAAATTGATTTATCAGGACAAAATTTAGAGCGATCTTATTTAGTAGGGGTTAATTTAAGTCAATCCTACCTTGAAGCTATAAAATTGGGTTACGCTAACCTAGAAAGGGCTGAGTTAGCTAATACTAATCTCATTAAAGCTGATCTAAGTT
>DLXW01000148.1:1476-4445 GCA_003448685.1 Cyanothece sp. UBA12306 | reverse complement strand
TAATTTAATTGGAGCTAATTTACGAGAAACTAATTTAAGAGAAATTGATCTCACTCAAGCTGAACTTAACCGCACTAATTTAAGTGAAGTTCATGGCACACAGGCTAATTTTTGTCAAGCTAATCTTACTCAAGTAACTTTATATAAAGCAGAACTTCAGGGTTCATATTTTTACCAAACTAACTTATTCAAAGCTCAACTTATTGCAGCCCATTTATCTCATAGTTATCTATTCAGGGCTAATTTAAGTCAAGTTAAAGCTGAATTTATAGACTTACGTTGGAGTAATTTAACTCAAGCTGATTTAAGAGGAGCTAATTTGCAATATGCCAATTTTAGAGGAGCTAATTTAATTAATGCAGATTTACGAGGGGCTAACTTGCAAGGGGCAAATTTAAGAGGAGCAATTTTGCAAGGGACTAAGTTAAAGGGAGCTAATTTGGCTGGGATTAAATCAACAGAATTGGAAGAGGATATTGAGATAAATAATGTTTCTTATTTTAAAAGTTATCTTGGAATGAATGGTTGCTAAAAAATACAATAATGGTTTTTAAAAACTATTTATGAATAAATTATTAGACACTTTAACTTCGATTCCAGGCAAAGTTTACTTATTATTAGCCACCACAATTTTTGCCGCATCGGGTGCAGTTACTCGCCAGTTGATTAATCTAGGTGAACAAAACTTAATCGATGGAAGAAATCCTATTTCTTTTTGCAACGTTTTAGTAGTAGGTAATCTCTGTGCTTTAATTGTTTTAATTCTTGTCTATAAAAATCAAATCAATTTAACTATTTTTAAAAGGCTTAATTCTCAGGATTGGTTAGGATTAATTATTGTTGGCATTTTATCCGGTGCATTAGCTCCTGCATTACTTTTTACTGCTTTAGATTTAACTTCAGTTAATAATGTTATCTTAATTGGAAGAGTGGAACCACCTTTAACTTTAGCTCTCTCAGTTTTTTTGTTGCGAGATAGAATAAATCTTTGGGTTACCTTAGGTTCTTCCCTCTCTTTTTTAGGAGTATTAATCACAATTTTACTGCAAAAATCTGGAGAAAATATGATAACTATGGGTGGAGGTTTAGACATTGGACAAGGTGAATTATATGCAGTTTTAGGTTCTGTTGTAGTAGCGATCGCTAATATTTTAAGTAGAGTAAGTCTTCGTCAAATTTCTTTAGGAATATTTACTATTATTAGAACAATATTAGGAACAATAATCTTTTTTGTAATTGTTATTAAGCTTTATGGTGCCATTCATTTTATGGATGTTTTCTCACCTGTTTTATGGCAATGGATGTTAATTTACGGTTCAATCATCGTTGTTGGAGGACAATTATGTTGGTTTATGGGACTAAAATCTACTAAAGCATCTGATGTTTCTTTAGCTAATTCTTTTAGTCCCCTTGTGGGCATTTTAGCGGCTTATTTTATTTTAGGGGAAGTTCCCAATATGGCTCAATATATAGGAGGAATTGTTATTATTTTAGGAATTATTTTTAACCAAATTGGGGTTAATAAATTAAATCATCAAAGACTATTAACTCTAACTGAAAAAGAAGCTGATATTGAAACAGGTTTTAAGGGAATTTAATCTCACGGGGTGACAAGGGGGTTAAATAGCATTAGTCACCCCCTACACCCTACACCCTGCCTTAATTTTAAGCTTGTTGTCACTCCATGAAGTCTTAGCATCTAGACAAGTCCTTCTAAAATTGCAGCCACCACTCGATAATCAGAATCTGTCCGAAGTTTCAGCAATGCGTTTTGCGCTTTTGGGTCATTAAACTGTCTCAACACCAGTGTCACTTGGGCCCGAATTATTCCGTCGGCGGAATTAACCTCTGACAGGAGCAATTCTAAAGCAGAAGACGCTTGAGAGGTTTGGGCTAATTGACCTAAATTGGCTATGGCTGCTTGTTGAACCACGGAATTGTCTCCTCGAAGACCGATAAGACAAAGTTTAAAGAGAATTTCAGGATATTTTTTTCCTTCCAACGCCGCTAGAATGCTCTGCCGGACTAACCAATGAGAGTCCTGTTGGAAGAGTTGCACGAGATGGGGAATGGCTCGCTCGCCGTATTTCGCCAGTGAATTAGCGGCTTCAGCTCTGACATTATAATCTTTATCGTATTCAATTAAATCCACTAACAACTCAAAGGCTTCGTCAGTTTGCTGAGCCCCCAAACCCATAGCCACAAAAGAACGAATGAGAAATTCTTGATCATACATCCGTCGTTTGAGTAGAGGGACAACCAAAACAGGTTCGTAGTGCCTCAATTCGGTAATCGCTTTCATACGATTTTGAGGATTAGGGCTATCGAGATAAGTTTCAATTTGATGTAGTTCCATGGGAATTTCTAAATTGTTTTACGTATAAATTTTCTGTTGAGGGGACTTCAGAGCCAAAGTTCTGCCAACGAGAGTGCCAAAACCAGACCGCGAAGCCCACTATGCTATTAGACAAACAGGCAGCCCCAAAAATGCCAAACAGACCAAATAATCGGCTGCCTAGATAAGTCAAAGGGACGTAGAATAGCAACAAACGCACCAGAGACATTCCTAAAGCCGGCAAGGGCTTCCCCAAGGCATTGAAGGCCGAACTGGCGGTGAAAACAATGCCCAATGCGCCGTAACTGATAGGGACGAGCTTCAAATAGAAAGTGGTTCTGGCCACCACCGCTGGGTCACTGTCAAACCAAGCGACAATTTCAGGGGCGGCTGTTCCGAGTAAGACGGCCACCAGTGCGCCCCAACTCAGGCAGAACCAGAAGCTCAATTGCAAGGCTCGCTTCACCCGACCATACTTTTGAGCTCCCCAGTTCTGACCAACAAATGGACCGAGACTTGCTGAAAGTGCTAAAGGTGCTATCAAGGCAAACGCTTCTAAGCGCGATGCTAGACCAAAACTAGCAACGGCCGAGGCTCCGTACCCCGCTATCAAGCTCGTGACAAAACCCACCGA
>DLXW01000148.1:0-1241 GCA_003448685.1 Cyanothece sp. UBA12306 | reverse complement strand
GAGAAATTAAGTTGGTTGCGGCCGCAGGTAAGCCAACAGACAGGAGGCTGCGCCAACTTCTGACCATTCCTTTTAAGCTAGGTAAAGTCAGAATTAGCAAGTGCTCTCGATAGTGGAGGAAAGCTAGGGAGGCCATCAGGGTTCCGGCTCTAGCAATAGTAGTCGCTAGTGCGGCTCCCTTAATTCCTAAAGCGGGAAACAGGCCCCAACCGAAAATGAGTAAAGGGTCCAGTAAAGTATTGGTGACGGCAGCCAAAGTCATAATCAAGCTGGGAATGACCGTGTTTCCCGAAGCGCGAATGGCATTATTGCCCACTAAAGGGACAACCAGGAAAACCATCCCCAAATACCAGATCTCCATGTAGTCCCCAATCAGGGGTAACAGCTCCTGTCTGGCTCCCAAGGCGGTAAACAAGGGGTTGATGGTGGCCAAGCCTCCAGAAGCCAGGATGATGACAATTACAAGAGATAGTAATAAGCTATCAGTGGTCAAACGCTGCACCTTCTGACGATTTCCCTGGCCAATGACTCGAGCAATGACTGAAGAAGTCCCCGTCCCCAATCCCATAGCAACGCTTCCTAAGACGGCGACAACCGGAAAAGTAAAGCTTATCGCCGCTAACTCATTTGTCCCCAATTGAGCGACAAAATAGGTATCAGCGAGACTGAAAGCGAAAACTGAGAAAACGCCCCAGACCATCGGCAGTGTGAGCTTAAAGAGTTGGCGGAAAATCTCACCTTCCGTCAATTTTGGTTGATTAACTTTACTTTTTTCAAACATCACAATTTCTAATTTCGAGCGACGAATTAAGCGAAGAGTCTGGGTAAGAGGGACAACTTATCAAACTGAGGTGGTGAGACTAATAGAAGCCCTAAATGATAGGACATCGCTTCGGTTTTGAAAGATAAATTCACTATAGTCAGCTAAATCATCTACTCCCAACAAGGTCAATGCAACTTCGGCACTCAACCAGACCACTGTCCGCCAGAATAGTTTTGTCCATCGGACTTTCATGATTAACTTCTCAACCAAATAACTAATTTAGGTTGTGTAAACTATTGTAACATAATGTAAAAAAATATAACAAAAACTTGACTTTTGACAAGACAATCTTTTTAACTAGCTAGATTTTCTACAGATATATCGAAGCATCATGAATTGTAGAGGACGAAGCTGTAAGCGAAAATGAGATGGACTCAGCTGCTTAATTCGACTAGATTGAAGGAGGCAGGAGTGGAAA
>DLXW01000186.1:2889-3056 GCA_003448685.1 Cyanothece sp. UBA12306 | reverse complement strand
AGGGTTTAACAGTGTTAAACTCCTACAAAATATTCATCTATCTTTTTCCTCAAGCATTTTCCGGTAATTTTGTTGTGCCGTAATTGTCCAAGGATGGTCTTTTCCTAAAATCTTTTCGCAAATTTGTATTGCTTGTAGATAGAGAGGTTCTGCTTCTGTGTATCTTC
>DLXW01000186.1:1153-2660 GCA_003448685.1 Cyanothece sp. UBA12306 | reverse complement strand
CTGCTTCTGTGTATCTTCCTTGTAAATAGTATAGATTAGCCAGGTTATTGATGCTAGAAGCGACATCAGGATGTTCCTCCCCTAAACGCTGTTGACAAATCAATAAACATTTTTTGTAATGTCTTTCAGTCTCTTGATAATTCGTTTGACCTTCAGAAAACTTTCCTAGTCCAATGAAAGGCCAAGTTAAATCATCATCATCAATACACTCACTAATTTCTGTGGCTATCATTTCCAGATGGGGAACCACTATCGAAAATTTCTCAATCTCTTGTTGAGTGGGTGTATCATCAATAGACTTAGCAACCTCCACCATACTTGAACAAAACTTTCTTTTAAAATCCTCACCTTCTTCTAGCTGATTAAACTTACTCTCAAAATAGCGACTTAGCAAAGGATGATAACTAAATAAAACCTTGTTTTCTCCCTCCTCTTTAATCATTGGCAAGAGATTAAACTTCCGTAATTCTTCATCCCTCAATCTTTCCAACTCGTCAACCTGTTCCTCCTCATCTTCATGGGGATATAAATTACTAGACTCCACCCATCCCCAGTCAAATAAATTGGATTGAAACAAACTTAAATAACAACCTAATAATTGAGCTTCCTTCGATAACCTTTCCCAAGACAACTCAAAAGCAGAAGCTATCCCCAATTGAGCAGTCATATCCCCCTCATCTTCCTGGGGTTCTAATAATGCTCTCGCTGTTAATTTCTTCCTTTCTAACCGTTCTAAAACCTTATTTAAACTCCAAGTATCATAGGTTTTTAAAAACCTCCCCACCAATTCCAAACCCAAAGGTAAATAACCTAACCATCCACAAAGTTCATGAGCTTTTTCCAATTCCTGATCAATCCTTTCCTCCCCAATAATCTGTTTTAAAAGTTCTAAAGCTTCCTCCGGTTCCAATAACTTTAACCGAAGTTGTTCCAATTGTCCCAACCGTTGACGACTGGTGACAATAACCTTAAACTTCTCATTTTTTGGCGGCAAAAAAGACTTAATATCCCCATAACTTTGGACATCATCTATAATAATCAAAACATTCCCATCTATCCAACGACTCCAACAAAAATCAAGCTTTTGTCTTGGATTAAGATCATCAGGAATATAAACCCCAAGGGACTGACAAAAATCGACTATTTGAAGATCAATATTACCGCTTCTAGCTGCAACCCAACAGATACCACCTGGATACTTTTCCTGATATCTCAGAGCATATTGCAATGCCAATTCTGTCTTACCAACTCCTCCCATTCCCGTCACAGACTTAACCGCAGAAGTAATCGCTAATTGACCAGAATTATGCAAAAATTCATCAATTTTCCTTAAATCTTCCCGACGACCAACAAAAGTATCAGTACCTGAATGATAACGGTTGACATTTTGGGGAATTTCTGTCAAAGGTGGGGGAAGAGGTGGCAAAACATAAACATTTTTGTCCCCTCCAATATTATCCCCACTTCCCGAATGTTCTTGATTAATCATGATTGATTCATTAATCAA
>DLXW01000186.1:513-924 GCA_003448685.1 Cyanothece sp. UBA12306 | reverse complement strand
TCATGATTGATTCATTAATCAAATTAAGTTTTAAATTCTTTGATCGCCTGAAACAATATAATTAAAACTAATTTAATTAAAGAAATAGTTTTAAATCACTAATATCACCAAAAAAAGATCAACGGTGTTTTTTTGGAGCAAAATTTCCGAAAATTGACCAACGAGGTTGCGGCATTTGAGGCACTTATGATAGTATAAATTCGGATAGTCCCAGGCTTGCTCTGTCAAAAAATGAGTTTAACCTGATAAACTACTAAATCTCGATCAAATTAATCACCAAAGTTTTGTCCCTAATTCAAAACCCGAATAAACTCCAGAGGCAAACCATCAGAATCAGCGATAAAAATAACCTCATAAACTTTATCACCAATCATCTGTTGTGTTGGTTCTAATAAAACTTTTAAAGGACTA
>DLXW01000186.1:0-358 GCA_003448685.1 Cyanothece sp. UBA12306 | reverse complement strand
CTTTTAAAGGACTAAATTGAGTTGGATTTTCTTGAGAAGCTTGGCTAAACTTTTCCCGAAGAAGAGTTAACCAACTTGACAAATCCTCAACATAATCCCCCATTTCAAAAGAGACATGATAATATCCCACATAATGCTCATCACCAAAAGCATCGGGAGCAGGTTTTGGGTCAGGAATTTGAATTAATTCAATCCGTCCCCCTAACCCTTCCATCCAACAAGCTAAGGTATAACCCGTTGTAAAGCGTTCACAGACAGAAAAGCCCAATAATTCATAAAACGAGATTGCTCTGTGGATGTCAGCAGTCCTAATAGAAACATGGTGCATCATTAATGAAGATATTATTTATTGGGGTAA
>DLXW01000063.1 GCA_003448685.1 Cyanothece sp. UBA12306 | reverse complement strand
GTATCAAAACTTGGGTTGGGTGAGGGCAGTTGGCCATGAATCTAGTTAATGTAAACTTGTCTCAAACCCAGGTATAGCAAAGATTTTAGACGTTTTCTGTTCGCAGCGATCGCCGAATAACTTAGCGGCATTCGGTTATATTTCTTTTGAACTATTTGAGCAATTTTTTAAAGATGGTGTTCAGCTAATTACTCCAATTAGAAAAAAAATGAAAAATCGGTTACTTCCTTTAGTCGATAAAATACTCCTCAGAAAACGCTCCTTAATTGAAACGGTTAATGACCAACTTAAAAACATTTCTCAAATTGTTCATTCAAGACATAGGAGTGTTTTAAATTTTATGGTTAATATAATTGCTGGTTTAGTTGCCTATACTCATCAAGAGAAAAAGCCTTCTCTTAATTTATCAGATTACGAACATTACTTGCTTTCAGGGACTTTTAGTCTGTCTGAAATTTAAAAAACTTGAATTTATAACCTAATCAAATTGTATTTATTTGTGCCAGTTTTTATCACAATAACTGGTCTAATTAACTTGCTAATTTAAGGTTGAAAACTTTCTCCTATTTTCGTTGTTTTAACTTTTTTTTTATGTCGAACTCAGGTTATCACGATTAGACATGAGTATAAGTTAAACTCTGTTCTTATTATACTTTATTGACAAGTATAAGTAAAGGTATGAGTATAAGAAAAAGGAAATTAAACAGAAACTTAAGTTAATCTAGGATGATGTTGAAGAAATACGGTTTGAACGGTTAAGTTAATAAATACGAATTTGGCAGAAATATTTTGTAGCTTTTAACAGATTTCCTCGACGACAGACCCAGATAAAGGTTGAATTTTGTCAATTTCGTCTTGTTCTTTTTGAAGAACAGCATAAAGATCATTAGCTCGTTGTAGATTGAGCCAAAAATCAGGAGATGTACCAAAGTATTTCCCTAGTCTTAAAGCGGTACTGGTAGTAATACCCCTCTTACCGTTAATAAGTTCGTTAACTCTTTGATAGCTAACACCAATGCCAGTGGCAAGTTGTTGTTGAGTTAAACCCATTGGTTCTAGAAATTCTTCTCGCAACATTTCGCCAGGAGTAGTGGGGGGACGATTTGTGGGAATATTAAACATAATGAAAGAAAATCAGTGATAATCGACAATTTTAACCGCTCTGACCCCCTGCTCTGACCAAATAAAGCAAATTCTGTATTGATCGTTTATGCGGATGCTATATTGTCCTTTAAGGTCTCCTTTTAAAGCCTCTAATTGATTTTTAGGAGGAGAGCGTAAGTCATGTAAGCTGACAGCAAAATCTAATTGGTCTAGCTTTCGTCTAGCAATTCTCCATAAGTTTTGAGGGCAAGTTTTTCTTGCTTGCTTTGTGTCATTGCCGTTAAAAATATCTTTGGTTCCTTGATCTTGATAATCAATTATCATTGTAACACGGTAATCGTGATATTATGAGCTTACCCTAACTTTGCAATCTTTAAAAAGAAATTTTGTGAGATTTTTTTTGAGTATGAGCAAATTATGGTTTATGTTCTTCAGGTAATAAAGGGAGAATATAGTCGTGGAAACTGGGTAAGTTAACTGTAATAACTGTCCAAACTTCCTCTAAATCGACCTCATCATATTTATGACTAATAATATCACGCACGATAAAGAACCTCAGAGTAATTAAGGATGTTGTTGCGTTTAATCCAATTATAACTATTTTCAATACTGGTTTTGCTGATTAAATCTACAGGACGATGAAAAAGATGCTCTAATTTTTCTTTAAGTTGAACTTTCTCTAATAATCCTCTAGGGGCTGAAGGGAGATAACTAATCAGTACATCAACGTCACTGTTATAAGAAAAATCATCCCTTAAAATTGAACCAAAAACAGCTAATTCAGCAATTAAATTAGATTGACAAAACTGTTCTAGCTTCTCAGAGTTAACTTGTAATCGTTGATAGATTTCAGATTGAGTAAGATTATTAGTAAGATGAGAAGACATAATCATCAATATAGATCAATAGAGATTACGAGGAAAAAAACAATTAAACAGAGACTGGAGTTAATTCATCGGGATGTTTAAATAAAAGCTTCTTGATAAATGGGGTTTGAAATATTATTTAATTGTCCCATAAATATTTCTAACTGTTGAATAGCTTGGTGGATTTTCTTGAGTTCTTGACTAATTCTTTCTTTGATTAATAACTCACTCATAATTCAATCCCTTGATGAATTGCATCTAAAATATAAGGGTGTGCTTTTTGAATTTCAACTAAATCTATCTCAAAAGTATGTCCAGAATCTAAATCAGCCATAGCCCTAAAATAATCCTTTTTAGAAAGATTACTTACTGCTAGATCAATGTCAGAATGAGGAGTCATTTTCTCATGATTTAATAAGGAACCAAATAAGACGAATTTGGCTACTCCATACTTTGTTTTTAAGAGATAAGCACATTTTTTAGCAATATTTAATCCCTCTTCTTGCCGTTGCTTCATCAAACATAAAAAATGCTCACGATTAGCTCTAGCTGTTAAAACATCACGGGGTGACAAGCACCTCAAAAGCCTTGCCAGTGCGAGTTTCGAGACTTGACAGTTACCTGAAAAATTGAGAATTTTCGAGATGCTCATTGAGAATAAAAATAATGATAATCATTTTTATAGGAGAGCCAAGACAGAACATATGTTCTGTCTTGGCTCCCAATTATGGTTGTGGGAGAAAACTAACTTTAATAGCTCAGATATTTAATTGTTAAACTGAAGAATAAAATTAATCAAATAGACAGGAACTGACCTTAATTAAGCAACACCTTCTATCAAAGACATGGCAGTTAAACCTCTTTGATAATTGTTCAATTTATGGGTATTATTCATCATCATAATCTTAACAAACTCCGCGCAAAATTCCCAGGCATTTATCCACAAGCACCCATAAAGCCCTAACCAAAAATCACTATGTCTTCTGTCTATTCTCCGTTTTTCTTGAAGGCGAGCTATGTATTTAGCTTGGTGTGAAGACCAAAAAAGTTGACCTTTTAGGGCTGTGGCAGTATAGGCGATCGCTATTAAAAAATTAAGGAAGTGAGTCGCTGCGTATTGGCTTTACTGCCCTCTAAATTATAACCTCCTGTTTTGCAGTCTTTAAACATAGCTTCAATACTAGGCTGATGCAAATTAGCCTACAAGCTTAAAGTTTTTTCATGCAGTAAATTGATTCAAGAACATCTGATGTAGCCATAATTGTTTGATTATCTTTAACTTTTGTCAGCTCATTTTTTAAATAATTAACGATTTTATGATAGAATGGTTTAAGAAGAGGAGAAATGAGCAAGTGTGAGATATTTTTGTCAAAGTGATTGAGAGATTCTTGGTTTAAGCCGAAAACTTTAAGTTGTTTTTCTAAGGTGCGGGTCATTTCAATCATAGTTGCCCACAAAGGTATTTCTGACTGATATTTATTCAACCAGGTCAATTTATATTTTAATCTTTTTTCTAGTTTATCACTGGACATAAAGTCTAGTAAATTCTCTAAAATATTCAAAGGGCAATTAAGTAAATATGTTGCCCAATCCGTTAATCTTTCTGCATTAAAGTATCTACATTGCGACCGTTGAGATGGAGGAACTAGAAAACTTAATTCTGTTTGCTTGAGTTGTTGTTTACAGCGATGGCAATCAGTGATAAAACTTTGATAACTTTCAGAAGAAACTAATTCCTTTTTAAGTAAGTTGGCCATAGCATGAGTGACATCATAAGTGGAGATAAGTTGAGGATTCTTTTGTTGATAAAGTTTGATTCCTTTTTTAAGATTACTACCATTATCGGTCACAATTTGACGAGGAATTCCTCCGTTTTTGCTAATATTTTCTAAGGTGTTTTCAATCCATTCTCCTGTAGCTGATTCCGTGACTTCAATTCCTAAAATTTCTCCATCTGTGTGTTTTAATCCTCTTTCCTCCACCAAAATCTTTTCTGTCCATAAGTCTTGAGAAATGCCATAAACTACCAAGACTTGTTCTTTTCCTAACTCTAAAGTTAAGTCAACGATAAATATCCAATCGTCTCGTTTTTCTTTCTTTCGTAATAGCTCGTATAAACCAATTCTTCCCACCCAGTTTCTGATACTATTATACCGAGGTCGTTCGGTGAAATAAATCCGAGAAAAGATTTTCATGGTGGTAGCAACCCCTTGATAACTATTGCCTCCTTCTATCACTTGTTCCACTGATACCTGGATTGTTTGAGATGTGTAGTGATGCTCTTTGACTAATACAGTAGGTTCTCGTGTTAGGGCAACTTCTTCCACTGATTGATTTTTTTTTTTAGATTTTCTATCTCTTTTTTTAGTTCTTGAATTTCTTGTCTTCCTGATAAAGCTTCCGTTTTCCACTTATCTCGACTATGCATCTAAATCGGAATTCTTTTGAGAGGAAAACCTTAGTTGTTCTTGCTTATCTAAAGCTCTCTCTTTCCAATTCTCTCGACTCTATGCAAAAATAACGGACTTGACGGCTTAGAGGCATCGCCGATGTCGGCTTGTCTATCATACTATTATATAATAACATATTTTTCCCAACAACAGAAATATCATTATAAATACTTTTTTGTCAACCTTTTTTGTCCCTTACATCCACAATTCGATTAGACATTTGCCCACCCTCGAAGCGATCTCGAAGAGATCCGCGAAGCGGTGCGCTATTTCCTGGAATTTTCCTGAGTAAAAATACTCAAGGACTTTCTGGCAGCGATCGCTTATTAATAACGACATAAAACTTGTCTGAAAATAATTGAGGCTATAAGGCTAATTTGCATCAGCCTACACCCAACCCAAGTTTTGATAC